>NZ_KI911559.1:157599-458498 GCF_000515255.1 Rhodovibrio salinarum DSM 9154
GTGTCTCAGTCCCAGTGTGGCTGATCATCCTCTCAGACCAGCTACCGATCGCAGCCTTGGTAGGCCTTTACCCCACCAACTAGCTAATCGGACGCGGGCTCCTCCTAAAGCGCAAAAGCTTTGCCCCTCAGGGCGTATCCGGTATTAGCCGCCGTTTCCAGCGGTTATCCCCGACTTTAGGGTAGATTCCCACGCGTTACTCACCCGTGCGCCACGTAAGACCNGAAGGTCCCNGTTCGACTTGCATGTGTTAGGCCTGCCGCCAGCGTTCGTTCTGAGCCAGGATCAAACTCTCAGGTTGACCTCCCCGATCACTGCCAATGCCAAAAACATCGACACCAACCGGGTCCATCAATGGGTGCCCTGGCCACAAACAAGCGTATCTCAGGCTGTGGCTTGGGATACGCGTTCGCAGCACTAAGGCCCCGAAGGTCTCAATCCGAACCAAACCCTAGGAGGCCTGATCCGAACCCGCAGGGCGCCGCCCGCGCATCCCTTCCTCGTCTTACGATGTCAAAGAGCGCCNACGACAAAACGGCACAAAGGCCNTCCTGCGCGGCTCCGAAACCTGTACCAGGCTCCGGCTTTAGCCTCGCGGCTTGTCCTGAATGACCCTGCCAACCTCGCGGCTCAAGCTCCAAAGAGCGCCGCCCGTCGGCCGGGACAAGCAATCTAACGACGCCGATCCGCCCTGACAACCCCCGATCTCGCTCGATCGATCGCTTGTCGTCAGCGCGGCCCATGTCGCCGCCGTTACCCCCGAACGCCGCCGTGACCCCCTCGGGAGCACCGCGTCGCCGGTGAGCGCGGTGTATAGACCTACCCACACCCACATGACAAGACCTGATTTTGAAAGATCCTTTACCACCCCCTTACACCCCCATGACAAAACACCAAAAATCCCAGTTTCCCGCACCGCACAAACCCAACGGCGAACCTAATACATCCCACGAATCGATATAGAATCCGGGGGTGCCGAAAACAGAATCGGACCGTTCAAGACAAAAGCGCGAGTCGGCTGACGCGGAACCGTATCAGGTCCCCGACCTCGGCAAGACAGGCAAGAACGGCCAAACCGAGATCCGGGCGAACCGGCGCGTCACCACGGGCTAAATCATCGCGCGCGAGCGGAATTTCGAGACTGCACGGCGCGAAAAACCGTTAACGGAAGAGTTTGGGCCTCGTTAACCCTTCCGCTTCATACTCCCATCTGCAGTCAGGCGAGGCTGGAGATAACCGGAGCTGCATACCGGCGCGACTCGCCGGCACAGGCGGCTTCTGGTTGACACAATCGAGGATCCACAGCATGTTGCGTGGAATTCTTAATCGGTTGTCGTGCCCGATTAACCACGATTCCAGCGCAAGGCCTGGATCGGGTGACATGACGAGGGGGGAGTCCTAGTTGAGGCATTTGATCCCGCGCCCGCGGCGCGTTTCCGCGCGCGCGTATACTTCTGTCGCTGCCGTGCTGATCGCATTGCCGATCACCGGCTGGATGGTCTTTGGAACCGGTTCCGACGCCGATTCGGCGAACCCGGCACCACCGGTGGAACTCGGTGCGGACAAGACGGCGCCGAAGCTGATCCACGCCCATGCGACCACCGATACAAAGCGCCAGATGACCACGGATGCGGTTCAGCACCCGGCCCCGGCCCAAAAACCAGACATCGACACGGCACCGAAGGTCGCGAAAAAACCGGACACCGCCCAGACGCCTGCGGCAAAGGCGCCCGAAGCAGAGACGCCCGCGGACGACAGCGCCGCGACACCGTCCCAACCGCGCATTACGCGGACCAAGGTTACCGTCTCGCCCGGCGACACGCTCTTGAAACTACTCAAGCAGACGGGCCTTTCGGGGCGCGAAGCGTTTCTGGCGGTAAAGGAACTGCAGACCGTCTATAGCCCCCGCAAGCTGAAGCCCGGTCAGGAAATCCGCCTTGCCCTGCTGTCGGGCGGCACGCCGGACGTGGCGGAGATGCGCCTGCAACGCCTGATGTTGCGCGCCAACGCCGATACCAATGTCGCCGTCGAACGCACCGACGCGGGCGGATTCGCCGCCGCCAAGCAGGCCCGGACCCTGACCCGCCAAGTCTCCGGTGTGGCCACCCAGGTCGACAGCAGCCTGTTCGCCGCGGGTCAGCAGACGGGCGTGCCCGTACGGGTGATGCTGGACCTGATCCGCCAGTACTCCTACGCCGTCGACTTCCAGCGCGACCTGCGGCAGGGCGACCAGTTGGAGATCGTCTACGAACGCTTCCTGGACGCAAGCGGCGGCATCGCGAAGACCGGACCGCTGCTCTATGCCTCGCTCGAGGTGCAGGGTGAGGAACTGGCGATCTACCGCTACACGCCCGAGAACGGCCAAACCGGCTACTTTTTGCCAAACGGCGAATCGGTGCGCCGCCTGCTGATGCGCACGCCCATCAACGGCGCCCGCCTGTCGAGCGGCTACGGCATGCGCAAGCACCCGATCAAGGGCTATACCCGGATGCACGAGGGCGTGGACTTCGCCGCCCCGCCAGGCACCCCGATCTACGCCAGCGGCAAAGGTCGAATCGAGCGGATCGGCGTCAACGGCGGCTATGGCAACTATATCGAAATCGATCACGGCCACGGCTTCGAAACCGCCTACGCTCACATGCGCGGCTTCGCCAAGGGGCTCCACCGCGGCGCACGGGTGAGCCAAGGCGAGGTGATCGGCTACGTCGGCAACACCGGGAACTCGACCGGCCCGCATCTGCACTACGAGGTGCTCAAGCACGGGTCGCCAGTGAACCCGCGTGGCCTGAACCTGCCGACTGGCCGCACCTTGACCGGCGGGGAGTTCGCCCGCTTCAAACAGGCGATGGCCGAGATCGACCGGCTGCGCCAGCGGATGCCGGACACCGGTACCCGAGTCGCCCAGCTCGACTGCGCCGAGGCCGGCGGCTGTCCGTAACACCGAACCAGCGAGCCAAGCCTGACACACGAAACGCCCGCCGGGAGACCCGGCGGGCGTTTCTCACTTTGGCCGCATTGGACCTGACGCCAACTACTCGGCGGCGGCCTGTGCGGTGTCGCCAGCGCCCTCGGTCTGGATCTGCAGGCCGGAGTCGTCGGCATTGACCCGCACCACCGCACCGTCGCCGATCTCACCACGCAGCAGCTTCTCGGCCAGTGGGTTCTGCAGCTGGCGCTGGATCACCCGCTTCAGCGGCCGGGCGCCGTAGACCGAATCGAAGCCGGCCTCGCCCAGCCAGTGCTTGGCCGATTCGTCGAGCTCCAGCTGGATGTTGCGGTCGGCCAGCATGGCCCGCAGCCGGTCGACCTGGATATCCACGATGCCGCTCATCTCCGCACGGGTGAGCGAGTGGAAGATCAGGATCTCGTCCAACCGGTTCAGGAACTCCGGCCGGAACTGGCTGCGCACGACCTCCATCACCTGATCGCGCACCTGCGGACTCTCGGTGCCCTGCGCCCCGCCGGCCGAACTCTGGGCGATGATCTCGGAGCCCAGGTTGGAGGTCAGGATGATCACGGTGTTGCGGAAATCCACCGTGCGCCCCTGGCCGTCGGTCAAGCGGCCGTCGTCGAGCACCTGCAGCAGGGTGTTGAAGACGTCGTGGTGCGCCTTCTCGATCTCGTCCATCAGGATCACCTGATAGGGCCGCCGCCGGACCGCCTCGGTCAGGGCGCCGCCTTCCTCGTAGCCGACATACCCGGGCGGGGCCCCGATCATCCGGCTGACCGAGTGCTTTTCCATGTACTCCGACATGTCGAGACGCAGCAGCGCGCTCTCGTCGTCGAACAGGAAGCGCGCGAGCGTCTTGGACAGCTCGGTCTTACCCACGCCGGTGGGGCCGAGGAACAGGAAGGAGCCGATCGGCCGATTCGGATCCTGCAGGCCGGCGCGGGCGCGGCGGACGGCATGACTGACCGCCTCGATTGCCTGGTGCTGGCCGATCACCGACTTGTGCAGCTCGTCCTCTAGACGCAGCAGCTTGTCGCGCTCGCCCTCCAACATCCGCTCGACCGGGATGCCGGTCCAGCGCGACACCACGGAGGCGATCTCGCTGTCCGTGACCTCCTCCTTCACCAACAGGCTCTGCTCGTCCGGGGCACCGTCGGCATCGCCCTGCTGCTCGGCCTGCTCGGCCGCCTTCAACCGGCGCTCGAGATCGGGAATGGTGGCGTACATCAGCTCCCCCGCACGCTCCAGCTCGCCGCGACGCTGCGCCTGCTCCAGCTCGCCACGCGCCTTGTCGAGCTCCTCCTTGAGCTTCTGCGCGCCGGCCAGCTTCTGCTTCTCGGCCTGCCAGCGCTCGGTGAGGGCTTTGGAGCGCTCTTCCAGATCGGCGATCTCCTTGATGACCCGCTCCAGCCGGTCCTTGGAGGCCTTGTCGCTCTCCTTCTTGAGCGCCGCTTCCTCCATCTTCAACTGGATGATCCGGCGGTCCAGCTCGTCGATCTCCTCCGGCTTGGAGTCGACCTCCATGCGCACCCGGCTGGCCGCTTCGTCGACCAGGTCGATCGCCTTGTCGGGCAGGAAGCGATCAGTGATGTAGCGGTCCGAGAGCTGCGCGGCGGCGACCAGGGCGCTGTCGGCGATCCGCACGCCGTGGTGCAGCTCGTATTTCTCCTGCAAACCCCGCAGAATCGCGATCGACTCCTCAACGCCCGGCTCGGAGACGTAGATCGGCTGGAACCGCCGGGTCAGCGCGGCGTCCTTCTCGATGTGCTTGCGGTATTCGTTGAGCGTGGTCGCGCCGATGCAGTGCAGCTCGCCGCGGGCCAGCGCCGGCTTCAGCATGTTCGACGCATCCATCGACCCCTCGGCGCTGCCCGCGCCGACCAGGGTGTGCATCTCGTCGATGAACAGCACCACCTCGCCCGCGCTCTGGGCGATCTCCTGCAGCACGCTCTTCAGCCGCTCCTCGAACTCGCCACGGTACTTCGCACCCGCGACCAACTGGCCGAGGTCGAGCGACAGCAGCCGCTTCTCGCGTAGCGATTCGGGCACATCGCCGTTGACGATTCGCTGGGCCAGCCCCTCGACGATCGCGGTCTTGCCGACGCCCGCCTCGCCGATCAGCACGGGGTTATTCTTGGTCCGGCGGGAGAGGACTTGGATCGTGCGCCGAATCTCCTCGTCCCGGCCGATCACCGGGTCCAGCTTGTTGTCCTTGGCCTTCTGGGTGACGTCGATCGTGTATTTGTCGAGCGCCTGATACTGATCCTCGGCGTTCGCGCTGTCCGCCTTGCGCCCGGCGCGCAGTTCCTCGATCGCCTGGTTGAGCTGTTGCGGCGAGACGCCGGCGTCCTGGGTCAGCGCCTTGCCGGCGGCGGTCTCCTTGCTGCTCATGGCGATCGCCATCAACAGGCGTTCGACCGAGACGTAGGAGTCGCCGGCTTTCTGGGCGAGCTTCTCGGCCTGCTCGAAAACCCGGCCCAGCTCCGGGGTCAGGTGAATCTGCCCCGCGCCGGCCCCCTCGACTTTCGGGAGCTTGCCGAGTTCCGATTCGACCCGGGTGCGGGCCTGTTTGGCATCGCCCCCAGCCTTGTCGATCAAGTTCGCCGCCAGCCCTTCCTCGTCATCGATGATGACCTTGAGCAGGTGCTCCGGCGTCAGCTTCTGGTGATTGGAGCGCAAGGCCAGTCCCTGAGCGGACTGAACGAACCCGCGCGCGCGTTCGGTATATTTCTCGAAATCCATCTCGTGCCCTCCTCGTTCGCACCCGAGTTTCACCGTGGCGTGCGACGATGATGCCAAAAGGTCGGCGTCCGCACCCGTGCGTCAACGGCGTGCAACACGCGTCTCGCGGCAACCCCGGCCCGCGTTCACGCGCGACCTTTGATTGCCACTCATTCGATATGGTGTTGCCTGTTTGCCACACAAGAAGACGGTGCGCCGGAAGGGCCGCGCCGTTTTACCTGCCAGCGCGCGATCGGGACCGCGGGCGCGTTGACAGCCCGCGCGTGGGCGCGCTTACCTCGTTCGACATACACGGAGTTCAGCAAGGGAACCGGTGCCTTGAGCACGACGGGCAAGATCGCGCGGCTATACCGCTATCCGGTGAAGGGACTCTCGGCCGACCCGCTGGAGCGGACGACGGTTGCGGCCGGCGGACAGATTCCACACGACCGGCGCTTCGCCATCGCCCGCCCGACCACCCGGATCGATACCAGCGACCCGCAGTGGATGAAGAAGACGCATTTCCATTGCCTGATGCGCGACGCGCGGCTGGCCCAATTGGCGGCACATTACGATGCCGACACGACGCACCTGACCCTGCATCGTAAAGGCCGGCAGGTGAGTCAGGCCGTGCTGTCCGACCCGATGGGCCGGATGATGCTGGGTCAGTTCTTCGCCGCCTTCCTCGAAGAAGAGGCGGGCGGCACGCCCAAGGTGGTCGACGCCGGCACGCGGGTGCTGAGCGACCAGCCGACGCCGGTCATCTCGATCATCAATCTGGCCAGCCTGCGCGATCTGGAGCGCGTGACCGGGCGCACGGTCGACCCGGTCCGCTTCCGCGCGAACCTGTACCTCGAGGGCTTGCCGGCCTGGGTCGAGCGCAACTGGCCGGGCCAACGTCTGCAGACCGGCGATGTGACATTGGCGGTACGCGAGGAGATCAACCGCTGCGCGGCAACCGAGGTGAATCCGGAAACCGGCGAGCGCGACATGAAGGTCATCGCCGCTTTAAAGCGCGGTTATGACCACATCAACTGCGGCGTGTTCGCCACCGTGGAAACGGGCGGCGACCTCGCGGTGGGCGAGACGATAACGGTCTCGCGGACGTAACGCGGGCAACGCCGTCCACAGCTTGCGGTTGGGTCAAGACCCCGCCCGGCATGCCTCAGCACGCCGGGCGGATGTCGACGTGCCTTCTATCCCGCCAGCTTGCCCAGTTCGTCGAGCAGGGCATCGCCCATCTCGCTGGTGGAGACCCGGGTGGTACCTTCCTGAACGATATCGGCGGTACGCAGACCACGGGCGAGAGCATTCTCGACCGCGCGCTCGATCAGGCGGGCATCTTCGCCCTGGTCGAAGGAATAGCGCAGCATCATCGCGAACGACAGCAGGGTCGCCAGCGGGTTCGCCACGCCTTGCCCGGCGATGTCGGGGGCGGAGCCGTGCACCGGCTCGTACATTGCCTTGCGCCGGCCGTTCGCGTCCGCCGCGCCCAACGAGGCGGACGGCAGCATGCCGAGCGAGCCGGTCAGCATCGCCGCCGCGTCCGAGAGCATGTCGCCGAACAGGTTGTCGGTGACGATGACATCGAACTGCTTGGGCTGGCGAACCAGCTGCATGGCGCAGTTGTCGGCATACATGTGGGTGAGGTGCACGTCGGAGAACTGCTCCTGATGCAGACGCTCCACCTCCTCGCGCCACAGCACGCCGGATTCCATGACGTTCGCCTTCTCGGTGGAGGTCACCTTGTTCTGGCGTTTGCGCGCCAGTTCGAAGGCGACCGCGGCAACGCGCCGGATCTCGCTCGTGGTGTAAACCTGCGTGTTGACCCCGCGACGCTCGCCGTTGCCAAGGTCTTCGATCCCACGCGGTTCACCGAAATAGACGCCGCCGGTCAGTTCGCGGACGATCATGATGTCGAGCCCGCGCACCAGCTCCGGCTTGAGCGAGGAGGCCTCAACCAGCTGTTCGAACACCATCGCCGGACGCAGGTTGGCGAACAGCGCCATCTCCTTGCGCAGGCGCAGCAGGCCGCGTTCCGGCTTCTGGTCGAACGGGAGATTGTCCCACTTCGGCCCGCCGACCGCACCCAGCAGCACGGCGTCGGCGTCCTGCGCCTTCTGCATCGTGGCGTCGGTAATCGGCGCGCCCTCGTCATCGATCGCGATGCCGCCAACCTTCGCCTCGTCGAAGGCAACGTCGAGCTTGCGGTTGTCGTTCAGCCAATCCGCAATCCGGCGCACCTGAGCCATCACCTCCGGCCCGATGCCATCACCGGGCAGGATCAGGACGGTCTTGCTCGCCATGCGTGGTTACTCCCCTGCTGGTCGTGTGTGCCGGGGAGCGTGATAGCCGGGGCGCCGGACGGTGACAAGCACGGCGGACATAGTCTGACGGTTGGAGACCCTTAGCCGACGCCTTGTTCGGCCGTACTTGGCTGGGGACTTAAAGGGTATTCCGCTTCGACCCGATAGATCGGTCCCTTGGGCGTCAGCTGGCTGGAAATCAATTGGAAGCGATCGACGTAGATCGGCCCGGAATTGAACAGACCATAGGCCTGCAGGAACTCGCCCAGCTTCTTGCCGGGCGGCCCCTTGAAACGGGCGATCGTGACATGCGGCTTGAACTTGCGCCGCTCACCCGCCAGGCCGATCCGCTGGGCGGCCTGCTCGACCTTGGTCTGCAGGCGGTAGAGCGGCTCCGGCCCTTCCACCCCGACCCACAGCGCCTGAACTTTCTTCCCGGAGCCAAACGTCCCCAGCCCCTTCAACTCCATGTCGAACGCCGGCGTGTCGATGCCCGACAATTCGGCCGCCATGTCCCGTCCCTGCCGGCCGTCCAACTCGCCCAGGAAGCGCAGGGTCAGGTGCATATTCTCCGGATCGACCCAGCGCGTGTTGGCGAGCCCGCCGGCGAACCCGCCCAGCCGGTTACACAGATCCTCCGGCAGCGGCAGGGCGACGAACAGGCGCATCATGGCGGACCACCTCCTTACTGCTGGAAACGCTGGCGGGCCGACGGGGATCGGTCAAGCTGGGCAGGCTGCACCCGGTGGCTCGGTTACGGCGTCAGCCAGCTCGCCTCGTAGCCGTCCGCGCTCAGCTGGAACCGGGCGCGGCGGTGGCCTTGCCCAGCGAGGTACAGCCATTCGATCTCCTGGACATGGGCGCGCACCACCCGGAAGGTCTCGAAGCCGACGTCGGGATCGTCCGGTTCCGGCTCCGCATAGCCGTCGGGCACGTTGAGCGGGGTGCCAGGGCCGGGATCGATGCGATAGCACACCCGGCTGAACGCCCGGGTCTGGTCCCAGGCACCACGGGCCACCGCGTCCATGCCGTGGACGTCGGCGCGGGCCCGGACGCGCAGTTGCACCTTGGCGGCGCGGTCGTAGAAATGCAGGGCGATCCGGGGGTCTGCCTGGAGTTCCGCGACTTTCGACGCACGGCGGTCGGTATGGAACTGCAGCCAAGGCCCTGCGCGGTCGGCTTGGCGCAGCACGACGGTGCGCACGCGCGGCGCGCCATCCGTGCCGATCGTCGCGACAGCGGGCAGATGAAAGGGGGCGCGTACGTTGGTGACCCCGTCGTCCAGCAAACGCCACGCCTCGGCGTAGGCGGAATCGAGGTCGTTATAGAAGTCCGGAATCTCGGTCATGGCCCGAAGGCTAATCCGCTCGCGCAGGCTGCGAAAGCGGTGCGCCGTCGTCTGGCCCCTCCAGATCGCCCGCGGCCAGACGCTGTTTGATCCGCCCCTGTTCATCGGCATCGATCGGATAGCCGCGTAGCAACCAAATCGACAGCAGCTTGATAGCGCACGGCAGCAGGGCATAAAGCGCGGCGAGCATGAACAGCGCGGTCGCAGACTGACTGTCCGCCTGTGCATCGAATCCGGCGAGCGCCAGGACCGGGAAGGCGATCCCGACCGCGAGCGCGAGCGGCACCTTGGTGGCCACGCCCCAGGCGGCGAAGAACAGCCCGGAACGCCGCCGGCCGGAGCGCAGCGTGTCCAGGTCGATCACGTCCGCCTGCATCGACGGCGGCAGCGCCAACTCGCCGCCCAACGACAGACCGGTGAGCACGCAGACAACGAGAAACCACCAGATGTCGCCGGGTCCGAGCAACACGGCGATCCAGAAGGTCGCCGCGGCCATCCCCATCGCCGCCATCCAGACCCGATGCTTGCCGAACCGCCGCGACAACCGCAGCCAGATCGGCACGCCCGCCACGGCGCAGAGGAAATAGACACCGAGCAGCGGCCACGCCCAGTCCTGCGCCTGCAGCACATGCTCGACGTAAAGCAGGAACAGCGTCGCCGGCAGTCCGTAGGCGATGCCGTTCAGGAAATAGGCCACGATCAGCTTGCGGAATGGCCGATTGCCGGCGATCACCGACCAGGAGAAGCGGTGGGTGCTGCCCGCCACCCGCGCCTTGGCGTCGTCCGGCAGTACGAGCGCGCACGCGACCACGCCGAGCGGCAACAGGATCGTCAGCCCCCAAGCGAAGCCGGCCATGATCGTGGTCCGCTCCAGGGTGAGCAGCGCCGGCCCGGCCATTGCGCCCACCGTGCCGACGACAATTGCCATCTCGCGCACGGCGGCGACGCGGCTGCGCTCGTGATAGTCGTCGGTCATCTCCGCCGCCCAGGCGTTGTAGGGCAGCATGATCATGGTGCCGCCGGTATAGAGCAGCACGGTCCACAACAGGAGATGGGCCCAGCCGACCTGCGCCGCCGGCGCGAAGTCGAGCGGCACGAACAGGAACCAGACCGACACGACCGCGACCGGCAGACCGGCCAGCATCCAGGGCTTGCGCCGGCCAAGACGGCCCGGCGTGCGGTCTGAGAGGACCCCGATCACGGGATCAGTCACCACGTCCCACAGTCGGGCCAGCAGCAGTACGGCACCGACCACGCTCAACCCGACGCCCAGATCCTGCGCGTAATAGGTCGGCAACGTGACGTAGAGCGGCAGCAGCAGGGCCGCCAAGGGCACGCCCGGCAAGGCATAGGCGCCCAGCTGCCACCAGGCAAAGGTACGACCCGCGGCCGGCGGCGGCGAGCTGGCAGCAGCGTCGGTCATGCGCACAGCATCTTAATTAAGCTAGCTCTGGTTCGGCTGCGGCGGTTCGGTCGGCAGATAGCCGCTATGCTCGGTCAGATGGTAGGTAATCCGCTCGCCGCGCGCATCGAAGGCGAGCCCGACCCAGCGGCCCATGTCACGATACCAGATGTGGGTGTCGAGGGCGCCGTGGATGACGTACCGCTGCGCCTGCACCGCGCCATCGGCGGTTTCCACCGTATCCACGCCATCGGCTTCCACGGTGATGTCGTCGACGGTGCCTTTCTGGGTGTTGAGTAGCTTGTCCGCCTCGGTGGTCGCGGCGATCCAGTAGGTCGAGGGCAGAACCGTGCCATCAACCACCTTGGTATCCTCCTGCGTACGGACCTGCAGACGACCATCGTCCAGGCGCTTGGCATCGACCCGATAGGCGGTGCCGTCATCGTCGGTGCGCGTCGTCATCGCGACCAACCGCCCGCCTTCCCAGGTCGTCGTATTGTCGTGGCTATAGCGGAAAAAGGTGATCGGCCCGATGCCGACCGCAAGGTCGATATCGACCGTGACCGTCAAGCGCTCGCCTTTCCGTCGAAAGGTGAGCTGGTGCGTGCCGATCTTGCTGCCAGCGCGTTTGACATCGAAACGCAGCACACCGGTTTCCTCGGCCTGCTCTGCCGTAACGGGCGCGACCGGCGCGGCTGCGGCGGCGCCACCGGCGGGCGCCAGCAAGACACCGGCGAGCAGGCCGGCGGACAGAGTGTGGATCAGACGCATGGCGACCCCCTTGGGGTGGTGAGCTGTCACGCGGGCGGCGGTTTGGGATATCGGCCTCCCGCGCGTGTCTGTCCATACGTTGGCATGCGCAAATTGGATGTCGAAAAATAGACCGGGCTGTCGCGGCAAAGCCGGCTCCTCCTCAACGCCGACGCCCGGACGCCTCACCCGATCCCGAGCCAGCCCGGAACGAACACACCAACCACGGCTGCGGCCCCGGCGGCGAGCAGAGGCCCCGTCATGGCGAGCGCCATGCGTGGCGCACCAACGACGGCGACCAGCACCGGCTTGACCAGCGTATTGGCGACCACGGCAATCACGATGCCAAGCGTCGCCACCTGCTGGCCGATCTCACCGTCCTGCCACAAGCTGCCCAGCGAGAGCACGATCGCGTCAACGTCGCTCAGACCCGACACAGCGGCCAACAGGTAGATTCCCGTGTCGCCGGCCCAGGCCTTGAGCGCGCGGGCGCCCAGCATGATCGCGCTCAACAGCACACCGAACTGCAGCGCCATCTTGAGTTCGAACGGGTTATGTGGCTGCAGCGCGTCGGGATCGGTGATCTCCGTGCGCTGGCGCCAGCGCCAGGCGACGCTCGTGAGCGTCACCCCGGTGGCAAGCGCAAGCGGCCAGGCCAACCGGGCCAACAGGTCCGGCACCAGGACACCGGCGATCACCGCCACGCGCGGATACATGGTCGCCACCGCCGCCACCACGCCGGCACCCAGCAGCGGCTGCGCCGCGCGCTCCCCGCTCGCCTTGGCCAGACGCGCCAGATTGATGGCCGTGGCGGTGGAGGAGGCGAGCCCGCCCATCAATCCGGTCAGCAGGACGCCGCGCTTGACGCCGACAATCTTGATCGTGGCGTAGCCGAGGAAGGAAAGCGCCGCGATCAGCACCACCATCCACCACAGCTGGTAGGGATTGATCGCGCCGAACGGGCCGTAGTGCTCATTCGGCAGGATCGGCAGCAACACGACCGAGATCGCCAACAACTCGATCGCGGCGTGCAGTTCGCGCGCCTCGATCCGTTGCAGGAAACGGTGCAGCTCCTGCTTCACGCCCAAGACGGCCGTCAGCACGACCGCCCCAGCGCCCGCGACCGCCAATTCCCCGAAGCCGGCGAGCGCCCCCAGCGCGAAGGTCGCGAGGGCCGCGACCAGGGTCGTGGAGCCGACGTCGCTGCCGCGGTCGAGGGTGATGTACTGGTTGACGCCCAACAGCCCGGCAACGGCAAGCAGCACGGCCGCCAGCATCAACGGGCCGGTCTGGACGGACAGCACGGCGCCCAGCCCGCCCAGAAAGCCAATCACGGTGAAGGTCCGCACCCCGGCGACCCGCTGCCCCTCGCTCAGGTCGCGGGCCTTCCAGCCACGCTCCGCCCCGATCAGCAGGCCGAGCGCGAGCGCGACGGCAAGACGTTCGAACAGCAGCTCACTCGCGGGCATGGCGGTTGCCCGTTCCAGCGGGGACGGCGTTACACGCCCGCGGCATCGGCGAACGCGGCGAGCGTGGGATAGGTGGCGTCGACCGGTGGACGTTCCGACAGCGCGGGCGTGGCACCCCAGGCGCCGCCGTCGGCCAGCCCCTGCCGGTCGATCCAGCAGGTGGCGAGACCCAGGCGTTGGGCCGGTCGGAGGTCGTGATAGGGCGACTGCGCGACATGCAGGATCGCATCGAAGCCGATGCCGATCTCGTTCAGTCCCTCCAGCGCCATCTCGAACGGCGCGGGATCGGGCTTGTAGGCTTGGGCGTCCTCCGCCGTCACCTGCAGATCGAAATTCACGCCGAGTTTGGCCTGCGACATCCCGAAGGACGCCCGGTCGACGTTCGAGATCACGCCCAGCCGGTAGCGCGTCTGCAGCCGCGTCAGCGCATCCGCCGCGTCGTCGAACGCCGGCCAATGCTGCACCGACTCACCGAACGCATACGCCTCGGCCCGGGTCGGCTTGACGCCGAAGTCGGCCGCGATATCGGCAAACACCAGTTCCAGCACGTCCGCGTAAAGCGTGTCCGGGTTCTCCTGCTGCCGCCGGGTCTCGTGCCGGGCAAAGGCCGCGAGCAACGCGGGCCGGTCCGCATCCACACCCTGGCGCGCCGCCCAGGGCGCAAGCGCGTCGACGAGCCCGGTCTCCCAGTCGATCAGCGTTCCGTAGACGTCGAACGTCAGGGCCTGAAAGGCACTCAAATCCATCGTCGCGTCAGCCCCCGACGGGGTCGCCGGTCGGCGGGCCCTGCCCCGGCTGCCAGTCCGGCGGGGCGAGGTCGAAGCCGTCGAAGCTGAACGCGGGCGCGACCGTGCAGCCGACCAGTGCCCAGCCGCCGACCGGCGCGGCCGACTGCCAGGCGCCGGCGGGAACGACGGCCTGCGGCCGCTCGCCGTTGATCAGATCGCGGCCCAGCGTGACCCGCTCGACCGCCACGCCGTCGACCGAGATCGCCAGCGTCATCGGCGCGCCGGCGTAGTGGTGCCAGACCTCGCTGGCGTCGACCGCGTGCCAGTGCGAGCGCTCGCCTTCCTTCAAGAGGTAGTAGATCGCGGTGGAACGCGGCCGGCCCTGGTGGTCGACGTGGGGGTCGCGGAAGGTCTCGCGGAAGGCCCCGCCTTCGCGGTGCTTCTCCATGCCGAGCAGCTCGATCACCTGCTCGCCCGTCATGCCGTCCAGCGTGCGGTCCTGGCTCATCGCGGTCCTACCCCTTGGGCACCGTGTCCTGCATCGACGCCCGCTCGGCGAAGCGGGTGTACCATTGCGCCAGTCCTGGCCGACCCGCACGCCAGTCGTCGTTCGCGAAGCGGAAATCGAGGTAGCCGAGCGCACAGCCCACCGCGATCGCGGCGATGTCCGGCGGATCGCTGGCCAGGCGGTCGACCTCCGGCGCCAGCAGGTCGAGCGCGCGGTCGATCTTATCGGTCTGCCGGGCCTCCCAGTCGGCCCAGTAGAACTCCTTCGGGCGGCGGACGGTCTCGATCAGCCGGGCCACGGCCGCGTCCAGGATGCCGTCGGCGAGCGCATGGGTACGCTCCACCCACCACCGGCGGTCGCCGTCCTGCGGGAACAGCGGGGCGGCCCCGTGCAGCGTATCGAGGTAACGGACGATCACCGGGCTGTCGAACAGCACCGTGCCGTCCTCCAGCTTCAGCGCCGGCACCTTGCCGAGCGGGTTGTCGCCCGGCAGGTCGTCCGCCGGGTCCCAGGGATTGGTCGCCTTCAGCTCCAGCCGGTCGGCCAGGCCGCGCTCGGTGGCTGCCACCACGACCTTGCGCACGTAGGGCGAGGTGGGCGAGTGGCGCAGGGTCAGGGGCATGACGGGTCCTTTGCGAAGAGGGCGGAGGCGGGAGGGGAGGTGCGCGCCTCCCCCCTAGAGACTGCGCGCGGCCACGCCGCGAAGGCAAGCGGCCGGGCCCGCCTCAGTAGCCGTTGCGCTTCTCGCGCACGGCGGCGAAGACGTCGACCGGGTCGGCACCGGGCATGCCGAGCGCCTTCGCCAGCGCGGGATCATCGGCGCGCAAGAAGGGGCTGCAACGCTTCTCCTCGCCCAGATCGGCGGGGATCGTCGGCTTGCCGGCGCCGCGCAGCTCCTCGACCCGCTTCTTGTAGGCCTGCAGGTCCGGGTTGTCCGGCTCGATGTCGGTGGCGCAGCGGACGTTGGTCATCGTGTACTCGTGGCCGCAGTAGACCTTCACGCTGTCGGGCAGGCGGCGCAGCTTCTGCAGACTGTCCCACATCTGCTTGGCGTCGCCCTCGAACAGCCGGCCGCAGCCGAGCGCGAACAGCGTATCGCCGGAGAACAGCACGTCCGCGTCCTTGAACCAGAAGGAGATGTGCCCGCGGGTGTGGCCGGGGGTGAAGAATACCTCGGCGGTCGCGTTGCCGACCGAATAGGTGTCGCCCTCGCTCAGCGCGACATCGATGCCGGGGATTCGCGCCTCGTCGTACTTCGGGCCGACGATCGGCGCGCCGGTCGCCTGCTTGACCTCCTTGTTGCCGGCGGTGTGATCGCCGTGATGGTGGGTGTTCAGGATGTGGGTGATCGTCCAGCCCTTGGCCTTGGCGACGTCCAGCACGGGCTGCGCCTCCGCCGGGTCGACGACGGCGGTCTCGCCGCTTTCGGGCTCGTGGGCGAGGTAGATGTAGTTGTCGCTGAGCGCCGGGATCAGCTCGACTTCGAGCTTGGCCATGAGGTCCCTCCCTTGGGCTTGTCCGACTGTGCCGGCAATCCGGCTCTGGCGTGCAAGGTAGTCGCTCGCCCCGGCCGGTGAAAGGCGCGGGGCAACACGCCGCCGTACTGGCAAGCACGGCGCGCAGGTTATACATAGGAAACCGGACACGGCCGGCGGGGATGAAGGCAAACACCCATGTTTCAGGACGTGAGCGAGCTGCAGCAGTTCTACGCGGATCGGCTGGGCCGTGTCGTACGGCACACGATCCAGCGCGAGCTGCGCCAGGTCTGGCCCGACGTGCGCCGGCAGCGCATCCTTGGCCTGGGGTATTGCACGCCCTACCTGCATCCCTTCCAGGCGGAGGCGGAACGGGTTCTGGCCTTCATGCCGGCCCAGCAAGGCGTGCTGCACTGGCCGGACCGTCAAACCAACGCGACGACGCTGGTCGACGAAGGCAACCTGCCGCTCAGCGCCTACTCGGTCGACCGGGTGCTGCTGGTGCACTCGCTGGAGCACACCGAACAACTGCGCCCGCTGTTGTCGGAGATCTGGCGGGTGATGATGGGCGATGCGCGCCTGCTGATCGTGGTGCCCAACCGGCGCAGCCTGTGGTCGCGGCTGGAGCGCACACCGCTCGGCCACGGCCATCCGTTCAGCCACGGTCAGCTGACCCGGCTGCTCAAGGACCAGAACTTCGAACCGCAGCAGACCCGCCACGCGCTGTTCGTGCCGCCGACCTATTCGCGCAGCCTGTTGAGCGCAGCCCCGGCGTTCGAGCGGATCGGCAAGCGCTGGCTACCCCAGTTGTCCGGCCTGGTGATGCTGGAGGCGACCAAACGCGTCTACGCCACCACCCGCCCGATGCAGATCGAAAAGGTGCGCCGCCCAGCGATCGCGCCGGCGCCGGTGGCCCGACCCGCCGGGGTGCGCTGGCGCAGCGACGACGGGTACGACGTCGCGGTGTGACGGCTGGGCGGTGTGACGACTGGGCGGGTGTGACGGCTGGGCTCTGATACCGCCGAACGCCGGCACGGCTCTAGCCGGCTGGCACGAGACGCAGCAGGCTGGCGCCCAGACAGATGATCGCGACGATGGTGAGTGGCCGGCGCAAGCGCGGGTACCAGGCGGGCGTGATGCCGACACGGGTGGTCTTGGCGTCGACGAAGAAGGTCGCCGCGAAGGACAGCATCTGCATGATCACCCCGATCACCGGCATGGTGATCAGTGACAGCCAAGCCACCAGCGATGGCGCCACGGCGTAGCCGAGCCGCGCCCAACTGCAGGCGGCGGCAATGTCGCCGCGCGTACCTTGCCCAGCCAATGCCAGGCCCCAGTGCGCGGCCCCCAGGAAGCTGATGATCGTGGCGCCGTAGAACAGCTGGATGTCGAGCGCGCGTATGGACCAATCACCGGGGGCGGCCCAGACGGCGACCGCGGTCACGACGAAGGGGATCAGGCCGGTGCCGCCATAAACGGCAGCCGGCAGCGGCACGGACGGGGACTCGGGTTGTTGGCTCATCGCCCTCGGTCTTGTGTGGCTGGCGGGGTAAGGTCCGACCGGACCAGGGCTCACGCCGACGACGAGCTGTCGGCGGCGTCTTCGGCGCGCAGTTGCTCAACCGCCGTGTGGGCCTTCTGACGGTGCGTCTCGGTCACATACTCGGAGACCCTACGGTAGGCATAGGTCAGAATCGCCGCATCGTCGACGAAGCCAAAGGCGGTCAGGATATCCGGCACCAGATCGGTGGGCAGAATGAAATAGGCGAGCGCCCCGAACAGCACCGCCTTCACCTGGGTCGGCGTCTCGGGATCGCGCGCGCAGTAGTACGCCGCGACCGCGTCCTCCAGGAAGGGAACACGCCCCAACACACGCCGCGCCTTGGCCCAGAAGTTGTTCAGGACCTTGTCGCGGTCCTGCTCAAGCTTCTCCGGGTCATACCGCGTCACCTTGCGCGCAGCTTCCGCGTAATCGCGGCTGTCGGAATCGCTCATGACCAATATATGCGAACACCGCCTGAGCCCTGCAACCCGCGCCCCATTGGCTCCGATCGCCTAGCTACCTGGCGGGAGCGCGGCTTGCAGTTCGCTGCCTAAGACGCTACTCCTGGAACGCCTTGGCAAAGCGGTCGGCCTTCTCGGCGAGCTGGATATCACGCTCGCTCGTGCCGCCCACGTCGTGGCTGGAAAGCGTGATGTCGACGCGGTTGTAAACGTTGAACCACTCCGGGTGGTGGTCCATCTTCTCCGCCGCCAGAGCGACCCGCTGCATGAAGCCGAACGCCGCGTTGAAGGACTTGAACTGGAAGGTCTTCTGGATGGCGTCGCGATCCGGCGCGACACTCCAGCCGTCCAGCTTCTCAACCGCCTGATCGCGCTCCGACTCGCTCATCTTGCCGGCCATGGGCTGCACCTCCGTGACGATGGTTAACCTCGCGCCCATAGCTGGCTGCCGGAGCGGACGGGGTCAACCGCCGGCCCGCACGCCAAAACGCCCTGCCCGACGATGCGCCTCCGCCGAGGACGCACACCGCCCACTCAACGAAGACAACAACGCGACCGAACAGATGGCTCACCTCCACGACATCGATCGCCACACCACGCCCCCGGAGATCAGCGACATCGAGGCGATGGCGCGCGAGGCGATGGCGACCATCCCGCAGCAGATGCGTACCATGCTGAACAACGTCAGCGTCCAGGTGGAGGACTTCCCCGAGGACGAGGTTGTCGAGGAAATGGGCCTGGAATCGCCGTTCGACCTCCTGGGCCTGTACCGGGGGGTGAACCTGCTGGACAAATCGGTCGGCGACAGCGGCAGCCTGCCCGACACGGTGCATCTGTTCCGCCGGCCGATCCTGGATTATTGGGCGGAGAGCGGCGAAGACCTGCGCGAAGTGGTGGCGCACGTGATCATCCACGAGATCGGCCACCACTTCGGCTTCTCCGACGAGGAGATGGAGCGCATCGAGCAGGGTCGCCCGCCACGCGGCTAGGCGCTCTCCTGTGGCCCTACGGCCCGCACGCCTCAGTGGCCAGGGCTGTCCTCCACAATGATTTCCAGCTCGACCGCCCCGCCCGGCTCGAACGTCAGGGTAAGGGGGAAGCGGTCGCCGGCCTGCAGTTCCCGATCGATCCCCTGTAGCCAGAGGTGCACCGCCCATTCGGCGAGCGAGACCGGCTGCCCGGGCGACAGCTTCAGGGCGTCGTAAACCTGCGCATCGTCCCCCGTTCCCTTGCGCAGCACGACCGACTCCGCAACCGGCGTGGTCGCGGACACCAGGGTAACGGCATCCGACCGGTCGTTGACGATCGGCATGTAGACAGCCGCGTTTTCGCCCGAGGTGGGCGGGGCCCAGGCATGACCGATCTTGATCCCCTCGACCTCAGCGGAATGGGCAAAGGCGGCGAGCGGCGCGAACGCGCCCGCCAGAAGCACGAGCAAGGCGATCAGGGGACGGCGAAGTGAGGTCACGGAAATCTCTCCTTGATGGCGGGTCAGCAAGAGGAGCAGCGGGGCCGCAGGGCGCGCCCCCTGGCTCCAGCTTCACGCGCCGGTTCTACGACAGCTATAGCAACGCGTGCACCCGCGCGCGCAAATCCGGCAGCAGATCACGTTCGAACCACGGATTCTTCTTCAGCCAAGCGGTGTTACGCCAGCTGGGGTGCGGCAACGGCACGTAATCCGGCAGGTAGTCCCGATAATTCGCGACCGTCTCCCACAGGGTACGTCGACGCGTCTTGGCCAGGTAATGCTTCTGGGCGTAGCTGCCCACCAGCAGTGTCAATTCCAGGTTCGGCAGCGCGGCCAGCAGGCGCGGGTGCCACATCGGCGCGCACTCCGGCCGGGGCGGCTTGTCGCCACCGCGCGTGTCGCGCCCCGGATAGCAGAAGCCCATCGGCACGATCGCGATCCGGCTGGAATCATAGAAGGTGTCGCTGTCGACCTGGAGCCAGAACCGCAGTCGCTCGCCGGAGGCGTCGTTCCACGGCACGCCGGTGTTATGCACCTTGGTCCCGGGCGCCTGGCCGATGATCAGCAGCCGGGCGCTTTCCTGCGCGCGCAGCACGGGGTTGGCCCCGAGCGGCAGTTCCGGCTCGCAATAGCGGCACGCGCGGGCGTCTGCCACAACGCGCTGCAGCGGCTCCACCAAGATCGCGACTTAGATGTCGAGCCGGCCGGCCAGCAGGTCGTCGACGAACGCCGGAACCACCTCGCTTGCCGGGCCGGAGCGGGTCTCGTGGAAGAACATGCTGCCGTCGGAAGGCTCCAGGTTGAGTTCCACCGTGTGGCCCTGGCCGCCGCGCCGCACCTCCTGCACGAACCCGGCGGCCGGATAGACGCTGCCGGAAGTGCCGATCGACATGAACAGGCCGCAGCGCTGCAGGGCGTCGAAAATCCGCTCCATCTCGAACGGCATCTCGCCGAACCAGACGATGTGCGGGCGCAGCGTCCCGGTATCGCCGTGCGGACACGGGCTCGCGGCCGAAAGATCGTTTTCCCATGCGACGACCGACTCACAATCGGTGCAGCGCGCCTTGCGCAACTCGCCGTGCATGTGGATCAGGTTCTGTTGACCGGCGCGTTCGTGCAGATCATCGATGTTCTGCGTCACCACCAGCACCTCGCCGGGCCACTCCCGTTCCAAGCGGGCCAGGGCCTCGTGACCCGGGTTCGGTTCCGGGCGATCCTGCGTCAGCTGGCGCCGCCGGTCGTTGTAGAACTGCTGGACACGTTCGGGGTTGGCCTGGAAAGCCTCGGGGGTGGCAACCTCTTCGATCGACACCTGTTCCCAGATACCGCCCTTGTCGCGGAAGGTGTCCAAGCCGGATTCCTTGGAGATGCCGGCGCCGGTCAGGACGACGATCGGGAAGGTTGAGTTGGGGTCGCGTGCTTCCGACATGACCTCTCGGGTGTTAGACGACGTGCAAGAGCCATTCTGCACCTCTAGCTAAGCCAAGGCGACGACCCATCTCAACCCCGGCCCCTGGCAATCTGGCCAGTATCAACCCGGTCGGCGTCAATCCGGTCGGGGATAACGACCGGGCCCGTGCCGACGCGATCCTGCACGCGGGCACGCATTCCGCGAAAGATGGAGGTTAAGCGACGTGTCAGCGCACCAGGAAAGCGCGCCCCCCATAAGCGTGCTGTTCGTCTGCACCGGGAATATCTGTCGCTCGCCCAGCGCGGCGGCGATCCTGCGCCATAAGGCCGCGCAGCGCGACCTGGGTGATCGGCTGCGGATCGACAGCGCGGGCCTGGGCGAGTGGCATCTGGGCCACCCCCCCGACCCGCGGGCGACCGACGCGCTCGCGGCCCGCGATTACCCGATGGGCGAGCAGAGCGCGCGCATCGTCGAGCGATCGGACTTCGAGCGGTTCGACTACGTCGTCGCGATGGACGAAGGGCACCACACGCAACTGACCCGGATGTGCCCGCCCGGGCAAACCCACCGGGTACGCCTGTTTCTGGAATTCGCCCCGCACACCGGCCGCAAGAGCGTGCCGGACCCTTACTACGGCGACACCCGCGGGTTCGATGCGATGGTCGACCTGATCGAGGCCGGCACCGAAGGGTTGCTGGCCGAACTGTCCGAACGCAGCTAATAAGCCACACGGAGCCGCCATCTTGAGCCAGATCGACGCCGGACTGCGCCAGCAGATCGCAGACGCCCTTGGCCGCACGCCGACCGCCGCCACGCCGTTGCCGGGCGGCTGCATCGGCGAGGTGGTCAAGCTTACGTTCGCCGATGACGGCGAGCCGGCAGTCGCGAAGCTGGCGCGCGGCGGCGGACTGGAGCCCGAAGGCTTTATGCTCCAGGTCCTCAACGAGCGCTCCGAGCTGCCGGTGCCGCAGGTGCTCTACAGCGACGACACCCTGCTGCTGATGACCTTCATCGATGGCCACGGCAGCTTGAACGCCGCCGCCCAGCGCGACGCCGCAACGCACATCGCCCGGCTGCACGCGGTGCGGGGCGCGGCATTCGGGCTGGAGCGCGATACCCTGATCGGGCCGCTGCACCAACCGAACCCGCAGAGCGACCGTTGGCTCGACTTCTTCCGCGACCACCGCCTGCGCTACATGGCCGATGTCGCGCTGGCGCGCGGCAGCCTGGACACTAGGCAGCGCGACCAGATCGAGACGTTCGCCAGCAAGCTGGCGCAGTACCTGGATGAGCCGGCCCATCCCGCGCTGCTGCACGGCGATCTATGGGGCGGCAATGTACTGCCAGGGGGCGACCGGATCGCCGGCTTCATCGACCCGGCCGTCTATTACGGCCATCCGGAAATCGAACTCGCCTTCTCGACCCTGTTCGACACGTTCGGCCAGCCGTTCTTCGACCGCTATGCCGAGCTGGCACCGTTCGAAGCCGCCGGCTTCTTCGAGGCGCGCCGCGACATCTACAACCTGTATCCGCTGCTGGTGCATGCAGCCGCGTTTGGGCCCGGCTGGGGCGCGCAGGCGATGCGCACGATCGCCCGCTTCCTATGAGCACGCGTCCGACAGCTTCGGATCCGGCGGCTTCTAGCGGCAACCTTGCTGGAATCGCCACCATGGTGGCCGGGGTGTTTGGCCTCGCCACCACGGACGCGCTGGCGAAGTTCCTGGGCGAGACGTACCCGGTGCTGCAGCTGGTGTTCCTGCGCTCGGCGATCTCCCTGCCCCTGTTGCTTATGATCGCCAAGTTTTCGCAGGGTGGCCTCAACGCCCTGCGCACGCGCCGGCCATGGGTGCATGTCGCCCGCGCCGGGCTGGTCGCACTCGGCATCTTCACCTTCTACAGCGCCCTGACCTACCTGCCGCTGGCGGAGGTCACGGCGATTGCCTTCGCCGCGCCCTTAATCATGACGGCTCTGTCACGCCCGTTGCTCGGCGAACAGGTTGGCTGGCGGCGCTGGTCGGCCGTGTTGGTCGGCTTAGCCGGCGTGCTGATCGTGGTCCAACCAGGCACAGCTGCTTTCCAGCCGGCCGCGCTGATCGCGCTGGCTGCTGCCTTTTTCTACGCGCTGATGCTGATCACCGCGCGCAAGTTCGCCGCCAGCGAAAGCGCGCTCTCGCTAGTCGTCTGGTCGACCGCCGGGGCGGGGGTGATCACGGGGGTGCTGATGCCGTTCACCTGGACGCCCATGGCTGCAGGTGACGCCGGCGGATTCCTGGCGCTGGGCAGCCTGGGCGCGATCACCATGCTGCTTCTGACCCGCGCTTTCCATTTGGCGCCAGCCGCGGTAATCGCCCCGTTCGATTACACCGCCCTGATCTGGTCTCTCACCTACGGCTGGCTGATCTGGGGCGAGGTCCCCGCCGCCAGCACCTGGGCCGGCGCTGCGGTGATCGCCGGCGCCGGACTCTACGTCCTCCACCGCGAAAGCCGGCGCAAGACGACGGATTAGCCCGCTTGCCGGCAACAACGACCGGCAATCAGGGCAATTGTTCAGTTTTCACTCAAAATTAAGGCCTTGGGGCAAAAATGCGCAGCGAACCGCGTACAATGACGTTCCGCTCCGACGTCTAGGCCATCCTAGACCCTGCCCTCGAGGAACTGCTGCAACCATGGGCTCGATCTCTTTCGCTAACCTTAAGATCGCACACCGCCTGCTCCTTCTGGCCGCGCTGGCAATGACCGCAATCGGCGCGTTCGCCGTCGTGTTTCTCGTGATGCAGGGCCGTGTCGGCGAACAGCGCGCCGAGTACAAGCGTGTCGAGAAGATTCTGCTGAGCGCGGAACGGGCTGATATAGCATCACTGCGCGCGTCCCGCAGCTTGCAGATGCTGTTGCGCAGCCCGGAAGAACGCTACATCCAGCAGGTCGAAGAAGCGCACGACGTGGCACAGGAACGCCTTGCTCAGCTCCCCGAACTGGGCGCGGAAAGTCGCGACGTCGACACGCTGCTTGATGCCTTCGCTCAAAAGCGCACACATTTCCAGGCGATCGCCGCAGGCGTCAAGGAACTCGGTTTTGACGAGAACGCCGGTCTACGCGGCCAGCTCCGATCCGCCGTTCATGCCGTGGAGGAGAAGCTTAACGAAGCCGATCTCGATGCCTTGACGATCAAGATGTTGATGATGCGCCGGCACGAGAAAGATTTCATGCTGCGCGGCGATCAAAAGTACCTTGATCGTATCGAGGCGCGTCGGACCGAGTTCGACCGCCTGCTCGCCGACGCGCCGGTGACGGATCGCTTCCGCCGCGAAGTCGGCACTTTGATGGATGCCTATACCGCTGGCATCGCCGCCTTCGGAGAGGCGAAACTCGCGCTTAACCGCGACGTTGCAGCATTCATGCAGACGCAGGATCAGGTCGAGCCGCTGCTGGACAGGCTCGTCGCTAGAGCGGAATCCGCCATGACGGCTGCCGACGCCGAGCTCGATCATATTATGGATCGGATGACCAACATCCTGGCGGCGACCGGCCTCGGCATCGCCCTCTTGATGCTGCTCGGTAGTTTGGGCATTTCGCGGTCGCTTACCCGGCCGATCAACGGCATCAAGGATGCGATGACACGCATCGCAGACGGCGACTTGACCCACAGGGTGCCCGGTCTGGAACGTCGCGACGAAGTCGGTGACATGGCGAAGTCGCTGGATGTCTTTAAGACCGCCATGCAGCGCGACCGCGAGGCGACCGAACAGCAAAAGCAGGCCCAACAGGCGGAGGTCGAACGGGCCGAGCGCCTACAAGCCCTGACCCAAAACTTCGAATCGGATGTCAAAGCGATCATCCGCAACGTCGCGACCTCGGGGGAACAATTGACGGGGACGGCCCGCTCGATGTCCTCAACCGCCGAGAAGGCTGGCGAGCAAGCCGGGGCCGTCGCCGGGGCGGCGGAGGAATCTTCGACCAACGTGCAGACGGTCGCTTCGGCCGCCGAACAGTTGAGCGCATCGATCCGCGAAATCTCGCAGCAGGTCAGCCGGTCGACCCAGGTTGCCAGCACCGCGCGCCAGAAGGCGGATAGCGCCACGCGGCAGGTGCAAGAGCTGAACGCGGCTGCCGACAAGATCGGCGGGGTGATCAGCCTGATCCAGGACATCGCCGAGCAGACCAACCTGCTGGCCCTGAACGCCACGATCGAAGCCGCGCGCGCGGGAGATGCCGGCAAGGGGTTTGCCGTGGTGGCGAACGAGGTGAAGAACCTGGCCAGCCAAACCACCAAGGCGACCCAGGAAATCTCCGATCAGATCCAGAGCGTTCAGAACGAGACCCGGGAAGCGGTGGGCGCGATCGAGGGCATTTCCACCTCGATCCGCGAACTGGACGACATCTCGACCTCAGTCGCCGCGGCGGTCGAGGAGCAGGAAGCGTCGACCGGCGAAATCTCCCGCAACGTCCAGGAAGCCGCCCAAGGCACCCAAGAGGTCACGCACAACATCGCCGGCGTCAGTCAGGCGGCGGGGGAAGCCGGCATGGCGGCCGAGCAGGTCCTGAGCGCGTGCGACGGCCTCAACGAGCAGTCCCGAGACCTCTCGGACAAGGTCGAGACCTTCTTGCGAGACGTCCGCGCGGTCTGATCGGTGGTAGCCCGAACCGCAGTCCTGCCTCGTGCGGTTCGGGCTATCGTTTACGGGCAGGGGTAGGTGTAGAGCGTGTGAATCGCTTCCAGCTCCTGGAGCACATCGTCGCTGAGGCGGAGATCCTTGGCGGCGATGTTGTTTTTCAGATGCCACATCTTGGTGGCGCCGATGATGGCGCTGGTGGTGAAGGGGCGCGACAGGACGAACTGGATCGCCATTTGTGCGGCATCCAGGCCATGGCGCTTGGCGAGGTCGACGTAGGCCTCGATCGCCTTGATGCCCTGCTCCTTCCAGTAGCGGCTGTTCTGCGGGTAAAGGATCAGGCGCGCGTCCGCCGGCTTGGCGCCGTGCAGATACTTGCCGGTCAGCGTCCCAGCGGCGAGCGGGGCGTAGGCCAGCAGACCGCACTGCTCGCGGATCGCGACCTCGGATAGGCCTGCTTCGAACGAGCGGTTCAGCAGCGAATAGGGATTCTGCACCGACATCACGCGCGGGCCCTTGCCGGCCTCCGCGTGGGTGAGCATGCGCATCGTGCCCCAGGCGGTGTCGTTCGATAGGCCGATGTGGCGGATCTTGCCCTTGTCGACGAGATCCTGCAGCGCCCCCAGCGTTTCTTCAAACGGGGTCCAGTCGCCCTCGTCACCCGGCTGCTCGAAGCCGAGCTTGCCGAACCGGTTGGTCGAACGCTCCGGCCAGTGCAGCTGGTAGAGGTCGATACGGTCGGTCTGCAGCCGCCGCAGGCTGGCGTCGACCGCCTGTTCCAACTGCGCCCGGTTGAAGCGCGGCCCGCCGCGCACCTCCTTGAACCGCTCGCCCGGGCCGAGCGCCTTGGTCGCCAGGATCACCTTGTCCCGGGTCCCGCGCGCAGCGAACCAATTGCCGATGATCTCTTCCGTCCCGCCGTGCGTCTCCTCGGAATAGGGCGTGGGATACATCTCCGCGCAGTCGAAGAAGTTCACGCCGGCGTCGAGCGCGTAGTCCATCTGCTCGAACGCCTCTTCCTGGGTGTTCTGCGTACCCCAAGTCATGGTGCCGAGACAGACCTCGCTTACCTTCAGATCCGTGCGCCCCAGTTGGCGGTAGTGCATCAGGTAGCTCCTTGAAAAGGTGACGGCCGCGCGTACGCGTACACCCCGCATTCAGGGCGTACGGGCGCGCAGCCTTTCGGTATGGAGGGTGAGGTCAGGCCGTCGTATCAGCTCGCGGCGTCCGAGCGTACGCGTTCGATCAACTGCTCTACCTTGGGCAGCATGTTGTCGACGATCACCGCCACGCCCTCGGCGTTGGGATGGATGCCGTCGGACTGGTTCAAATCGGGCTGCTGCGCCACCCCCTGCAGGAAGAAGGGGTAGAAGACGACGCCGTGCCGTTCGGCCAGGTCGGGATACAGGCCGTCGAACTCCTGCACGTACTGCTGGCCCATGTTGCGCGGCGCCTTCATGCCCGCGAGCAGCGTCTCCACGCCCGCGTCGTCCAGCGTCTGCAGCACGGCGTCCAGGTTGTCGCGGGTGACGGCCGGATCGATCCCGCGCAGCGCGTCGTTCGCGCCCAGCACCACGATCGCCGCGTCGACATCGTCCTGCAGCACCCAGGACAGGCGCGAGCGCCCGGACTTGGAGGTGTCGCCGGAGCTGCCGGCGTTGATCACCTCGACGTTGTAGCCCTTGTCCTGGAGCGCGACTTCCAGCTGGGCCGGGAATGGCTCGCCCGCCGGCAGGCCGTAGCCGTGCACCAAGCTGTCGCCGAACGCCATGATCGTAACCGTGTCGTCCTGCGCCTGGGCGGGGGCGAACGGCAGCACCGCGAACGCGGCCAGGGCGATGAGGCGGCGGAGGACGGTCATGGGCACGGCCTTTCCCTCGAATTGAAACCGGCGGGTGCAAGGCCATATCGGGTCTGGCACACCAGGGGCAAGCCCAAGGCCTGACTGAAGCCGACTTCCGCGGGCGTCTCGGCGGGGTCTCTCCCTTGAGGGGGAGAGGACCGTCTGGCGGACCTTCCCGCACCCCCGCCTTCCCAAGGAGACCTTCGTGAGCGCAGACCCGATGATCCGGCTCGACCGCCTGGAACTGACCCTGCCCAGCCAGGCGGGCGACGTGCAGATCCTCAAAGGCCTGGATTTGGAGATCGGCGGCGGCGAGACCGTCTCGGTCGTGGGTCCGTCCGGCTCCGGCAAGTCGTCGATGATGATGATCGTGGGCGGGCTGGAGCGGCCGACCGCCGGAACCGTGCGGGTCGCCGGGCACAGCCTGGGGGAGATGAGCGAAGACGCGCTCGCCCGCTTCCGCCGGGAAAACGTCGGCATCGTGTTCCAGGACTTCCATCTGGTGCCGACCATGACCGCGCTGGAGAACGTCGCGATCCCGCTGGAATTCGCCGGACGCAAGGATGCCTTCGACCGGGCGGCCGAAAGCCTGGAGAAGGTCGGACTGGGCCACCGGCTGAGCCACTATCCGGGCCAGCTCTCAGGCGGCGAGCAGCAGCGTACGGCGCTCGCCCGCGCGTTTGCGACCGGGCCGAAAATCCTGCTGGCGGACGAGCCGACCGGCAATCTGGATGGCGAGACCGGCCGGCAGGTGATCGACCTGCTGTTCGAGCTGTGCCAGACCGACGGCTCCACGCTGATGCTGATCACCCACGACCCCGCACTCGCGGAGCGCTGCGACCGGCGGGTGCAGTTGATCGACGGCCACATCACCGACGATGGACGCGCCCAAGCCACCCCGAGCAAGGCCGCCGCCCGCAAGGCCGGCTAACGTCATGAGCAGCTTAGCGACCGACCTACCGCTGGCGGCCCGGCTGGCGCGGCGCGAACTGCGCGGCGGGCTGAAGGGCTTTAAGATCTTCCTCGCCTGTCTGCTACTGGGCGTCGCCGCGATCGCCGGCGTCGGCTCGCTGTCGCAGGCGATGCTGCAGGGCCTGAACAACGACGGCCGCGCGCTCCTGGGCGGGGAAATGGAGGTCCGCCTGATCCACCAGGCGGCAACGGACGACCAGCTCGCCTACCTGCGCGAGAACACCACGCGCCTGAGCCAGACAACCGACCTGCGCGCGATGGGCCGCACGCCCGCCGGCTTCGACGGCGCGGAGGGGCGCACGCTGGTCGAGCTGAAGGGCGTGGACGCCGCCTATCCGCTGTACGGCGCGGTCGGCCTCGCGCCGGAGCAGACGCTGGACGCTGCGCTCGGCCGGCAGGACGGGCAATGGGGCGCGCTGGTCGATCCGGCGGTCCTGAACAAGCTGGGGCTGGACGTCGGCGATCCGCTGCAACTGGGCGAGGTCACTTACGAAATCCGCGGCACGATCACGCGCGAGCCGGACCGCGCGACGCGCGCCTTCACGCTCGGACCGCGCGTGCTGGTCCGTCACCAAAGCCTGGCCGAGACCACCCTGGTGCAGCCGGGCAGCCTGGTCTACCACCACTACCGGCTGGACCTGCCCGACAGTGTCGACCAGGCCGCCTTCAAGCAGCGCCTGAACGCGCGCTTCCCGGAAGCCGGCTGGCGGATCCGCGGGCTGGACAACGCCGCGCCCGGCATCAGCCGGTTCGTCGAGCGGGTGACGCTGTTCATGACCCTGGTCGGCCTGACCTCGCTGCTGGTCGGCGGGGTTGGGGTGGCCAACGCGGTCAAGGCCTACCTGGACGGCAAGCGCGCCACGATCGCCACCTTCAAATGCCTGGGCGCCCCCGCGCGGCTGGTGTTCTTCACCTATCTGGCGCAGGTGCTGGCGCTCGCCCTGCTCGGCATCGCGCTGGGGCTGGTGCTGGGCGCGGCGATCCCGCTGGTGGGCGGGCCGATCCTGGCGAACCGGCTCAACTTCGACGTCGCGGTCGGGGTCTATTGGCAGCCGCTGGCGATCGCCACCGTCTTCGGTTTGCTAACCACGCTCGCGTTCACGCTGTGGCCGCTGGCGCGCGCGCAAGGCATCCCAGCGGCCGCGCTGTTCCGCGACGTGGTCGCGCAGCAGGCCGCGCGGGTGCCGCTGTGGGCGTGGGCCGCGACGGCTGCCAGCGCGCTGGCGCTGGCCGGGCTGGCGGTACTGAACGCGGACGAGCGGACCTTCGCGCTCGGTTTCGTCGGCGGCGCGGTGGGCGCGCTGCTCGCCTTCCGCCTGGCCGCCGCCGGGGTGATCTGGCTGGCCCGCCGCGCGCCCCGCGCGCGCCGTCCGGGTCTGCGGCTGGCGGTGACCAACCTGCACCGGCCGGGCGCGCCCACCGGCTCGGTGGTGATGTCGCTCGGCCTCGGGCTCACGGTGCTGGTCGCGATCGCACTGATCGAAGGCAACCTGCAGCGCCAGGTGACCGAGCAGATGCCCGACCAGGCGCCCGGCTTCTACTTCATCGACATCCAGTCCGATCAGCTCGACGCGTTCACGCAGACGGTGCGCGACTTCCCGGGCGTGTCGGAGGTCAACTCCGTCCCGATGCTGCGCGGGCGAATCGTCGCGGTGGACGGCACCCCGGTGGATCAGGCCAGCATCCCGGAGGACGTGCGCTGGGTGTTCCAGGGCGACCGCGGCATCACCTGGGCGCGCACGCCGCCGGACAACGCCACGATCGTGCGCGGCGACTGGTGGCCGGCGGACTACAGCGGCCAGCCGTTGATCTCGCTCGACCGGGAAGTTGGGGAAAAGGTCGGCCTGGAGCCGGGCGACACGCTGACGGTCAACGTGCTGGGCCGGAACATCGAGGCGGAAATCGCCAACTGGCGCACGATCGAGTGGTCCGACCTGCAGATCAACTTCATCATGATCTTCTCGCCAGGCATGCTGTCCAACGCCCCGCAGAGCCACATCGCGACCGTAAAGATCGATCCCGCGCAAGAATCCGAGCTGGAGAAGACGGTCAACGCGCAGTTCCCCAACGTCTCCGCAATCCGGGTCAAGGACGTGCTGAACCGGGTCGGCGAGATCCTGTCCAACATCGCACTCGCGGTGCGCTCGACCGCCTCGATCACCGTGCTGGCGGGAACGCTGGTGCTGGCCGGCGCGATCGCGGCCGGGCACCGGCGGCGGATCTACGATTCCGTGGTGCTCAAGGTGCTGGGCGCGACCAAACGCGACATCACCGGCGCCTTCCTGCTGGAATACGGCCTCTTGGGCTTGGTGACCGCGCTGATCGCGGCCGTGATCGGGACGGTCGCGGCCTGGGTGGTGATGACCGAGGTGATGCAGGGCGAATTCGCCATACTGCCGATGGCGATCGCCGGGACGGTGGTGGCAGCCACCGCCGTCACGCTCGCCTTCGGCTTCGCCGGCACCTGGCGCGCCCTGCAGCAAAAAGCGGCCCCACTCCTGCGCAACGAGTAGCCTGCCGCGCCCGGCAGCAATCGACAGACACAGACGGAGCGGGTAAGCTCTCGGCCAAATTGGCTGCGGTCCTGGACACCCGCTGCCACAAAATTTTCGCATATCACCTGCGTAAATCGCTTGAACCCGCCGCTCGCGCCGCCAATATAGGGCGTGAGTATAGGCTCTTCAGCCACGCAACATCCGCCAGGCTTGTGACAGACAGCCAGGCAACGGAGGAACGAGGGTACAATGGCTCAAGGTCCCGATCGCCGCTATATGACCGGCGCACAGGCCGAAGCGGCCGGCGTCGACGTCGGTCTGCGCAGCTACATGCTGCGCGTCTACAACTACATGTCGCTCGGTATCGCGTTCACCGGCGCGATCGCCATGATCGTGGCGATGAACCCGGCCGCCGTGCAGGCGATCTCCGGCGGCCTGTTCTGGGTCTTCTTCCTGGGCGTGCTCGGCATGGGCTTCTTCGCCCCGCGCCTGATGATGACCAAGTCGGTCGGCGTCGCGCAGGGCTGCTTCTGGGCCTATGCCGGCATGTGGGGCGCCTTGCTGGGCCCGATGTTCTTCGCCTACGCGCAGATGGACCCGATGATCCTGGTCCGCGCGTTCCTTATCACGGCGGCGACCTTCGCGGGCACCAGCTTGGCCGGCTACACCACGAAGAAGGATCTGTCGGGCCTCGGCACCTTCTTCATGATGGCCACGATCGGCGTCCTGATCGCCATGCTGGTCAACGTGTTCCTGATCCAGAGCACGGGCTTCGAGCTGGTGCTGTCGATCGGCGTGGTCCTGCTGTTCTCGGCGATGACCGCCTACGAGACCCAGATGATCAAGAGCATGTACTCCCAGGGGGACATGGGTGAGGTGCAGAGCAAGAAGGCCATCTTCGGCGCCTTCATGCTCTACGGCAGCTTCATCACGCTGTTCATCTGGATCCTGAACATCCTGGGCATCATGCGCGAGTAACGCGCGCCCCGGATACTGGATGCGAGACGGCGGCCCCGGAAGGCGACTTCCGGGGCCGTTTTCGTGTGTATGGGGCGGAGGGAACGGCTGTCCGATGCGCCGCACGTCCCCCTATCGGCGCTGCTCGGGCTCCGGGTTGGTAAGATCGACCGGGTGCGGCCGGTCGGCGGGCACCGGCCCTTCCTGACGGCGGGTGAGCAGCCAGCGTGCGCTCGCCACTCCCTCCAGCCCGCCGCCGGCCAGCGCGGCGGCCAGGCGCTGCAGGTAAGCCACCGTGGTCAGCAGCACCGCTTCCGGCCGGGCCAACCCATAGGCCATGTAGATCGCCACCGCCGCGACCTCGCCGAAGCTAACCCCGACCAGGTTCACCGGGATCAACTGGAACAGCAGCGTTCCGGCGAGCGCGACCAGCACTTCCGTAGGCTCGATCGCCACGCCCCAGGCTTCCGCGGCCGTCCAGATGCCCGCCGCCAGCACGGCGTAGGCAAGGGCGGACACCAGCGTCGCCGGGTAGAGCAGGCGCAACGTGGGGTAACGCCGACGCGCCAGCAGGTAGACCAGCCCCACCAAGACCACCAGGCCGGCAACCAACGTCCACCAGACACGCGGGCTGGGATTCAGCCAGCGCAGGTCGCTTCCCTGGGCAAAATCGGTGAACGGCAGGCCGACCAGCAGCAGCAGCACCAGCCCCAGACCGCCAGCCACCCGTTCCATCGACGCGAGGCCGGCAAGCCGCCAACCGCCCGCCCGGCTGGACGCGGCACCCAGCTTGGCGGCGCGCACCAGGTCATAGCCCACGCCGGCGGGCAGGAAGAAATAATAGAACATGGTGACGACATGCACCCGCCAAACGGCGCGCACCGGTGCGTCCAGCGCGAACAGTCGCGCCATCAACCACAGCCGCACGCCGAACAGCTCGAGCCCCAAAAGCCCCAGCAGCACCGAACTCGCGAGTCCGATCCAATTCTCCTGCAACTGCTGAAGCGGCAGTTCGTTCACCAGCAACCAGCCGAGCACGACAAGCCCGACCGGGGCGCCGACAAGCTGGGCCACGATCAGGCGATGGCGCAGCTTGTCGCTGTCGATCGATCCGAACGGCGTGCGCAAGAAGACCACGTACCCGGGACGGAGGAGAGGTTTGGCGACCTGGGGCCGACCAGCGAGATGGGACTAACCTACCGGCGTCCTGCCGGCCTGCCTACCCGGACCTGAGACGACAAGACCCGTTGCCATAGATGCGACAGTCTTTTCACCCTTGCGTGATTGGCCAGAACCGACGCACGCCCTATTCTCGCGGCGGCGCATAAACCGAGTGATCACACCCCAGGAGGTCCGCGATCAACGCCACCGTGCTCAACGCCATGCTGGAAACGCTGGCCGTGCCGTTCGCCCTTGCCTTCGCCGCCGCGCTCGCGGTCTGGGCGGTACGCCTGCGCGTCCATGGGCTGGCGGTTGCACTGGGGATCACCGCCGGGCTGATCGCCGGACAGGTCGCGATCCAAGGCTGGCCGGCACTGCCGCCGAATGGCGCGATCGACAAGCTGTGGTGGCTGGCGCTCCTGGGCGGCGCGCTTGGGCTCGGGCTGCCACGATTGGCGGATGACAAGCAGCGCCGGGCGGTCAGCGTCGGTGCGCTGGCGCTCGCGGCAGTCTGGATCGGCTGGCCGCGGCTGATGATCCCGGACGTGGCCGCCTGGCTTACGGGCGCGTTGCTGGTCGCCGCGGGCGTGTGGGCGCTGTCGCGGGTGGAGCGAGCGGGCAGTCCCGGCGGCGCGCTGCTGCTCCTGGTCGGCGGCGCCGCAGCGGCGGGGGTCGCGTTCTATGGCTCGTCCTACTCGATGGCGCAGGTGAACCTCGTGCTGATCGCCGCGCTTGCCGGCGCCATGGCAGGCGCTGGCGCGGCGCCGGCGGGCCTTGGCGCGGCCGGACGGATGGCCGCAACGCTGCCGTTGTTCGGGCTGATCGCGATCCTAGCGTTCTACACCCGCGCCGCGCCGTTCGCGCTGCTGCTGCTGTTGCCGGTCTTCCTGGTCGAGGGCGCCCTCGCCAGCTGGCCGCCGCTGGGCCGGCTGGCCGGTGCGGCCGGGGAGCGGATGCGCGGCGCGCGGCTGCTGGTTGTGATCGGCCTCGCGCTCGTGCCGGCCTGCGCCGCGGTCGCGGTCGCCTATTGGCAGTCCGGCCCGCTCTACTTCTGATCCAGCGCCTACCGGCGACCAACGAACGACCTCTCACGGACAGGAAAAGACGAGATATCCCGCGATGCAGTTCCGCAACAGCAAAGCGCGCTACGGCGTGATCGCCCAGACACTGCACTGGGTGATCACGCTCGGCTTCGTCGCCCAGTACGCGATCGCCTGGTACGCCGAGGGCGTTCAGGCCATGCAGCTTCAGTTCACCCTGTACAACCTGCACAAGTCGATCGGCGTGACCATCCTGGCACTCGCGGTTGTGCGCATCGTCTGGCGCCTGATGAACCCGGTGCCGCCGATGCCCTCCGGCAGCCAACGGTGGGAGGAGCTGGCCTCGCGCGCCAGCCACGTGCTGCTGTACGCGCTTTTGTTCGCACAGCCGATCACCGGGCTGGCGTTCTCCATGGCGTCCAGCTTCCCGACGGTGATCTGGGGCTACACGCTCCCCGACGCCGGCAATTCTGAGGCCCTGAAGGACGCCTTCAACGCCGTCCACGTCTACCTCGGCTGGGCGACGCTGGGGCTGGTCGGCCTGCACGTCGTTGCCGCGCTGCGCCACCATTTCGTGCTCAAGGACAACGTGCTGCGCCGGATGCTGCCGTTCGTCGCGAACAAGAACACCACCGGCATCCGTCGCCCAGTCGGGTAAGACGGCGTCCCCCGCGACCGCAACGGGCACGTCCACTTCCGCATCCAACGCCAAGGAGGCCTTTTGACGATGGCCAACCGCCTGACCGGGATCGCCTGCGCCACCCTAACGGCGCTCACAGCAAGCGTCGCGCTGGCGCAACAAGCACCGGAATGGACCGTCGACCCCGAGCAGAGCCGGGTCGGATTCATCGCCCAGCAATCGGGTAACGACGTGCCGGGCGAATTCGAGCGGTTCGAGACCACGATCCATTTCGACCGCGACAACCTCACGGCCAGCTCGGTCGACGTAAAAATCGATATCCAGAGCGTGACGACAGGCTCGATGGACCGCGACCAGACGATCAAGTCACCCAACCTGTTCAACGCCGAGCAATATCCGAACGCGCGCTTCCAGGCGGATAGGTTCCGGCATGCTGGCGGCGACACCTACATCGCCGAAGGCGAACTCACGATGCGCGGTCAGACACACCCGGTCGAGTTGCCGTTCGAGCTGGACGTGACCCAGGACGGCGACACACTCACGGCCACCGCCGATGGCGAGGTGACGGTCAAGCGCCTGCGCTGGGGGATCGGCCAGGGGCAGTGGCAGGATACCTCGATGGTCCCGAACCCGGTCGTGATCGAGATCGATATCCACGCCACCCGCCCGGCCGGAGCGGAGTAACCCGCACTCTTCCTCGTGGCAGAGGGCTCAGAAGAGGCCAGCCCTCAGTGCCGGAAGTGGCGCATGCCGGTGAAGACCATGGCGAGGCCCCGGGCATCGGCGGCGGCGACCACTTCGTCATCACGCTTGCTGCCGCCCGGCTGGATCACCGCGGTCACCCCCGCCTCGGCCGCGGAGATCAGACCGTCGGCAAACGGGAAGAAGGCGTCGGAAGCAACCACCGCGCCTTGGGTGCGGGGCGTGGTTTCGCCCGCGGCCTCGGCAGCGTCGGCCGACTTGCGCACGGCGATGCGGGCGGAATCCACCCGGCTCATCTGCCCGGCGCCGATGCCCACGGTGGCCCCGTTCTTGGCATAGACGATCGCGTTCGACTTGACGTGCTTGCACACCCGGAAGGCGAACAAGAGATCCGCAAGCTCCTGCGCACTCGGCCGACGAGCGGTCACGGGGCTCAGGTCGCCCTCCGTCACCACGCCGCCATCGCGGGTCTGCAGCAACAGCCCGCCAGAGAGCGTCCGCGCCGTCAGCCCGCTGCCATCGGCGACCGGCATGCCGCCGGTCTCTAGCACGCGCAGGTTCTTCTTGGTCGCCAGCACGCTGCGCGCCTCCGCCGCCACGACCGGGGCGATCACAACCTCCGCGAACAGCTCGGTGATCTTCTCCGCCGTCGCGGCGTCGAGCGTGCGGTTGACCGCGATGATGCCGCCGAACGCGCTGACCGGGTCGCAGGCAAGCGCCTTGTCGTAGGCGTCGGATAGACCACCCGCGACCGCAACCCCGCAGGGGTTGGCGTGCTTGACGATCACCACGGCGGGGTCATCGAACTCCGCCACGGCCTCGAACGCGGCATCGGTGTCGTTCAGGTTGTTGTAGCTGAGTTCCTTGCCCTGCAACTGGGTCGCCGTCGCCACGCCCGGCCGGTCGCCTTGCTGGCCGGCCAACTGATAGAAGGCGGCGTCCTGATGCGGGTTCTCGCCGTAGCGCAGCGTCTGCTTGCGTCGGCCGGCAATCGACAGCTCGCGCGGAAAGGTCACGCCCTCCTGCGCCTGCATCCACTCCGCGACCGCGGCATCGTAGGCAGCCGTATGGGCGTAGGCGTCAGCCGCCAGGCGCCGACGGAAATGCTCACCGAGCGCGCCATCGTTGGCGCGCATCTCCGCCATCACGCCATCGTAGTCGTCCGGGTTCACGACCACGGTGACGAAGGCGTGGTTCTTCGCCGCCGCGCGCACCATCGCAGGGCCGCCGATGTCGATCTTCTCGATGCACGCGGCCCGGTCGGCGCCGCCCGCCACCGTCTGCTCGAACGGGTAGAGGTTGACGACAAGCAGATCGATCGCGGGGATCCCGTGCTCGGCCATCGCGGCCCGATCGTCACTGTGATCGCGCCGTCCCAGCAAACCGCCGTGAATACGCGGGTGCAGCGTCTTCACGCGGCCATCCATGATCTCCGGGAACTCGGTGGTCTCGGCCACCTCGGTCACGGGCAGGCCGGCCTCGCGGATCGCCTTGGCGGACCCGCCGGTGGACAAAATCTCCACGCCGCGCGCGCTCAGGAAGCTGGCGAACTCGACCAGCCCCCGCTTGTCGGACACGGACAGGAGGGCACGCTGGATCACGGTATCGGACATGGGCCACTCGTCTGTCGCAAAGGAAGGAATCGGAGCCTCGTGTAGGCAGCCCCGCCGGCCGGGTCAAGCGCGCGGCAGACCTCAGCCGCCGACCGTGCCGGTCTGGATGTCGCGGGCGCCAGCGTGTTCCCGCAGCAGCCGCACCGCCCGGGCCATCGCGTCGTCGAGGGCGCCGTGCGCCGCCGCCTCGGACGCGGCGCCAAAGCCGTAAAGCACCATCAGCACCGACTGCGTTTCGGACCCCACGGCTGCGCGATCGCTGTCGCTGGTCGGGCAGCCGAAGGGGCCGGTGCCATCGACCAGCAACGGCAGACCGGCCAGGTTCAGCGCCCCCCGGCCAATGCCAACGTAGCTCTCCCCTTCCCGACCGGCGCGGCAAAGGTAAGGCGGGTGCAAGCGGTCGAGATCATAGCTGCCGATCGAAACGCCGCTGTCCAACGACACCATGTTGTTGACGTCCACCACCGGGTGGATCGGCGCCACCGCCTTGTCCTGGCGCGCCCGGCGCAGCAGCGCTTCCGCCGCCGGGCGGTAGCGGGCGGGGTCGTTGCCCAGTTGCTTGTAGCCGCACGCGTGGCCTGCACCGCCGGCAGCGTACTCGGCGACTGTTCACCAAGACGCTCGGCCGCATCCTGGCCAGCACGCGCCAGCGCGTCGGCGCGTACCGCCTCGGCGCTCGCAACGGCTGGGTCGATCGTGGCCGTCAGCAGCCCGAGTACGAGGTCGGTCGCCTGCAGTTCCGGCGCGATCTCGACGATCGGCGGGCCGGTCATTTGCGTCCTCCTTCACGTTTCAGCGCCCATTTGACGGCCGTGCGGCCGTCCTTGGTGACGCCGGACAGCACGACCTGCTGGCTGCGGCGCACGGTGTCGCGCTGGCCCAGATAGACGCCATCCTCCAGCGCGATCTCGGCGCCGGACGCGCGCAACCGCCAGCCGCTGCCGCCGGGCAGGCGCAGCAGCACGGCCCGGCCGTCGCCTACCAGCCCGGCGGTGACATCGGGGTGCAGATGAAAGCGGATTGCGAACGGCACCCCAGCGGGGCCGTTGAGCATATCCTCGCCGCGCAGATCCTCGCCGGCGGCGTCGAGGAACAGGCGGCGTTCATGAATCGCATCGAACGCCTGACGATAGCCGTCATGGCTCATGTCCAGCCAGATCGCGCCGTCGCCTTCCTCCCGCCGACACACCACCGTCTCCGGCCGCCGACCAACGGCGACCGCGCCAGGACGGCCCTGCGGCAGGATCTCCGCGGAGTTGGTCTCGCCCAAGGTCAGGGTGGAGTGCGCCGCTGTCGCACGCTGCACCGCGCGCCAGTCCGGATGCCCCGGGTGCGCGCCGCAGTTGACGATCACCCGCTGGCGGCCGTGGCTGAGTTCGAATGACAGCGTGCCGGCGTGGGTATGTCCGTCCAGCCCCGGCGACGGTGGGGCGCCGGCATCGACCAGCACGCGCGTGCGCCCGGCGTGCAAGCACTGAAAACCGCTCTGCGGCGCAGCCACCTGGGCGCGACCGCGCACCTGCGCGCGCTGCAGGGCCATCTCGACCACAACCGCGCGTTCTTCCAGCGAATCGTTGAACAGGGCCAGGCCGCCATCGGGGTGCTGGAGCAGTTTCAGGAACGGCGCCATCCCCTCGATCGCCAGCTGCAGGTTACGCGGCGGCTGGATTTCCGCGGCGGCGAGGGCGGCGCGCAGGTCGATCAGATCGCGCAGCACGTCAAGATGCAGGCTGGCGCTGCGCTGGCAGTGGCCTCCATCAGCCAGGATCTGCCGGGGCAGTTCGCGTTCCAGCAGACCGAGCGCGCGTTCCAGCCAAGGCTGGCCACCCGGCAAGCAGGCGCCCGCGACCGCCAGTCCCTTGATCGCGGCGAGCAGTTCCGCCCCGCACAGGCCAGCCGGCAGCACGTCATGCAGGTAGCGCGCCTGGCGCTGCGCCCCGTCCAGCACGCGGGTCTTGAAGGTCACTTCGGCGCTGCCGGCGAAAAATTCGAACAGGGCGATCCAGACCGCCAGCCGCCGGCCCGTGGTCGCCGGGTGCCAGGCGGGTCCGCCAGGCCCGGGATGCCGGGTCAGCCAGTCGCCGACCAACTCCCGTGCGCGCCGGCGGGCATTGTCGGAGCCGAGCACCCGCAGATCGCGCAGCCAGGCGAAACCGTGCAACTGCGCCAGCCAGGCGTCGTCCGCGTCCGCCGGCAGCCAGAAGGGGCGCGGATCGGCCAGCGTGCGCCCGGCGAAGGTCAGGCGGTTCTGCAGGATCGCGCTGCCCAGATCGGACTGCCCGGGCCAGGGATCGGCGGGCTGGGCATGCAGTTGACTGAGCTCGGGGCCCGACAGACGCCAACGGTAAAGCGCGGTACGCCGATACGGCTCGGTAATTTGGAAATGGAGTCGCTGCCAGATCAGCGCTTGCGGTAGGGCAAGTCGCGCGCGCCAGCGGGAGAATGGCCGGCGTCGGGGCCGCGGCGACCGTGCGCCAGCGGCCGTGGAACCGCCCAGGGCCGCCTCGCCGCTCACGGCCCTATCAGACCTCGCCGCGCAGGCGCCGGATGTTGTCGGCGTAGGAGTGCGGCCCGCCCTTGAAGGTCGCGGTCCCGGCGACCAGAACATCCGCGCCGGCTCCAATCGCCTTAGGCGCGGTCTCGAAGTTGATGCCGCCATCGACTTGTAGGTCGATCGCCTTGCCGGTGGCGTCGATCATCTCGCGCAACTGGGCGATCTTGCGGGTCGCGTTCGGGATGAACTTCTGCCCGCCAAAACCGGGGTTCACGCTCATCACCAGCACGAGGTCGACCTCGTGCAGCAGGTCTTCCAGCACGCTGACGGGCGTGCCGGGATTGATCGACACGCCGACCTTCTTGCCGCAGCCACGCACCAGCTGGATGGTCCGGTGGACGTGGGCGCCGGCCTCGGGGTGCACGGTAATGATATCCGCTCCCGCCTCGGCGAACGCCTCGATAAAGGGATCCACCGGGGAGATCATCAGGTGCACGTCGAGCACCTTGTCGGTGTAGGGGCGAATCGCCCGCACGACGTCCGGGCCGATCGTGATGTTCGGTACGAAATGACCGTCCATGACGTCGACGTGGACGTAATCCGCACCAGCTTCGGAGACGGCGCGCGTCTCCTCACCGAGACGGGCGAAGTCAGAAGCCAGGATACTGGGCGCGATACGGACGGTCATGCTGTTCTGGTATCAAGTCGCCGGGTCATCCGCAAGCGGATGTGGCGGCTTGCCCTAGGGAAACTGGGCCACAAGCCCCAGCGGCATACCCAAGAATTCAAGGTAACCGTACTACATGGGAAGCGTTAACGCCGTCGTCATTGATCCAGCGCAGGCTGCAAGACGCGACATAACGCCGCAAGGGGCCGTCGACCGACCGGCTGGCTGATAGGTTGCTGGCGAGTTATGGCCAGTGCAGACAGCTCGGCGCGCGGCCCGAAACGCGGGAAAACAGCAGGTTCGTAGTCGAACCAAGCCTTGCCGGCTCGGATCGCCTGGTCTAGCTTGCGCCCCCGCCGGCGACGGACACTTCGCCGCAGGTGTCGCACCCTGCCAGCACCCGCGCCGCAGCCATTTCACGGCCCAGCGCGCGCCGGTGCGAAAAATGCCGCGCCACTCAAATCACTACGCCGAACGACGTCGAACGGATCATAAAGAGCAACCAGACATGACGCGTTTTAATGGGATCGCTCAGCGGTTCGCCTCCAAGGCCCAGGCCGGCGCCAGCGCGCTTGCGGGCACGGCGGGCCTGCTCTTGGCTGCCCCGGCCGCCGCGCAAGACTCCGCACCGAAGGTCAAGGGCGCGCCGGAAAACTGGCAGCTCGGGCTGCAGGACGCCGCCACGCCGGTGATGGAAGAGATTCAGGACTTCCACAACCTACTGCTGGTGATCTGCACCTTGATCGTGGTGCTCGTCCTGGCACTGATGCTCTACACGGGGTGGCGCTTCCATGAGAAGCGCAACGCAACACCCTCGAAGACGACCCACAACACGGTGATCGAGGTGATCTGGACGGCGGTGCCGGTGATCATCCTGGTCATCATCGCGATCCCGTCGTTCAAGCTGCTGTACTACGAGGATCAGGTCGTCGACGCGGAGATGACCATCAAGGCGACCGGCCGGCAGTGGTACTGGTCGTACGAGTACCCGGATAACGGCGGCATCAGCTTCGACGCGTTCATGGTCGAGGACAGCGACATCGACCCCTCCGAGGGCGAGTTGCGTCAGCTGTCGACCAACCAGGCCGTGGTCCTGCCGGTCGATACCAACGTGCGCATCCTGATCACCTCTTCCGACGTGCTGCACTCCTTCGCGATGCCGTCGATGGGCGTCAAACGCGACGCCGTACCCGGCCAGCTGAACGAGACCTGGGTGCGGATCCAGGAAGAGGGCATTTACTACGGCCAGTGCTCCGAGCTGTGCGGCGTGCGCCACAACTCGATGCCGATCGAGATCAAGGCGGTCTCGAAGGAGGAGTTCGAGCAGTGGGTCGGCACGATGCAGGCACAGCAGGGCATCCCGTCCGACGACCAGCCGCAGTTGGCCGACGCGAAGGCGAACTAGCGCGTACCACGCGAGCAGACCGAGGCCCTTAGACTTCAAGGCCCAAGGGGACGAAGGAAATGGCACAGGCCCATGGCGCCGCCGGCTACGGCGCGCACGACGACACGCCGGGCTTCATCCGGCGGTGGTTCTTCTCCACGAACCACAAGGATATCGGCACCCTCTACCTGATCTTCGCGGTGGTCGCGGGGATCATCGGCGGTGCCTTCTCCATGCTGATCCGCCTGGAACTCCAGGAGCCGGGCGTGCAGTACATGCTGCAGGGCGCCTCGCCGGACGGGCAGCTGTACAACATGATCATCACCGCCCACGGCCTGATCATGGTGTTCTTCGTGGTTATGCCGGCGTTGATCGGCGGGTTCGGCAACTGGTTCGTGCCGCTGATGATCGGCGCGCCCGACATGGCTTTCCCCCGCATGAACAACATCAGCTTCTGGCTGATCGTCCCGGCGTTCCTGCTGTTGCTGGGATCGGCGTTCGTCGACCAGGGGGCCGGCACCGGCTGGACGATGTACCCACCCTTGTCGAGTAGCATTGGGCACCCGGGCATGTCGGTCGACATGGCGATCTTCGCCCTGCACCTGGCCGGCGCCAGTTCGATCCTGGGGGCGATCAACTTCATCACCACGATCTTCAACATGCGCGCCCCGGGCATGACGCTGCACAAGATGCCGCTGTTCGCCTGGGCGATGCTGGTGACCGCGTTCCTGCTGCTGCTCTCGCTGCCGGTGCTGGGCGGGGCGATCACCATGCTGCTGACCGACCGCAACTTCGGCACCACCTTCTTCGAGGCCGCCGGCGGCGGTGACCCGATCCTGTTCCAGCATCTGTTCTGGTTCTTCGGACACCCCGAGGTCTACATCATGATCCTGCCGGCCTTCGGGATCATCAGCCACATCGTCTCGACCTTCTCCCGCAAGCCGGTGTTCGGCTACCTGGGCATGGCCTACGCGATGGTGGCAATCGGCTTCGTCGGCTTCATCGTGTGGGCGCACCACATGTTCACCGTCGGCCTGGACGTGGATACCAAGGCCTACTTCACCGCGGCGACGATGATCATCGCGGTGCCCACCGGCATTAAGATCTTCTCCTGGATCGCGACGATGTGGGGCGGCTCGATCCGCTTCACCACGCCGATGCTGTGGGCGATGGGCTTCATCTTCCTGTTCACTGTCGGCGGCGTGACCGGCGTGGTGCTGTCGAACGCCGGCATGGATACGGTGCTGCACGACACCTACTACGTGGTCGCGCACTTCCATTACGTGCTGTCGATGGGCGCGCTGTTCGGCATCTTCGCCGGCTTCTACTACTGGTTCGGCAAGATGACCGGCCGCGAGTACCCGGAGTGGGCCGGTAAGCTGCACTTCTGGCTCACCTTCGTCAGCGTGAACATCATCTTCTTCCCGCAGCACTTCCTGGGTCTGGCCGGCATGCCCCGGCGTTACATCGACTACCCGGACGCCTACGCGGGCTGGAACTTCGTGTCTTCGATCGGCGCCTACTGCACCGGTCTGGCGACGCTGTTCTTCCTGGTGATGACCACCTACGTGCTGCTGAAGGGGCGCCAGGCGCAGGCGAACCCCTGGGGCGAGGGGGCGACGACGCTGGAGTGGACCGTGTCTTCGCCGCCGCCGTTCCACACCTTCGAGGAGCTGCCGCGGGTTAAGTAACCCGGCTGCTTCCTGCGACTTCCAGGCCCGGCCGCGGTGCTTGCCGCCGCCGGGCCCGGATCGATCAGCCCCGCGTTCCCAAGCCGTTATCAGCGAACGAGAGCCCAACCGCCGTGAGCCGATCCGACATCACCCCCGCCCCCCAAACCGCCGCGTCCGCGACCGCCCTGTCCGCCAGCGCGGACGTCGGCGAGGTGCGCGATTTCGTCGAGCTGCTGAAGCCGCGGGTGATGTCGCTGGTCGTGCTGTCCGGCGTTGCCGGCCTGCTCGCCGCCCCGGGCACGCTGCATCCCGTGCTGGCCTGCGTGGCCGTGCTGTGCATCCTCGGCGGCGCGGGCGCGTCGGGGGCGATTAACATGTGGTACGACCGCGACATCGACGCGGTCATGCGCCGGACCCAGCAACGCCCCGTCGTGACCGGGCGCGTGCAACCGGCCGAGGCACTCGCCTTTGGGGTGACGCTGGCGCTGTTCTCCGTGATGCTGATGGGCTTGGCGGTGAACTGGGCGGCCGCGAGCCTGCTGGCGATCGCGATCCTGTTCTACGTCTTCGTCTACACCGCCTGGCTGAAGCGCCGGACCCCACAGAACATCGTGATCGGCGGTGCCGCCGGCGCGTTCCCGCCGATGATTGGCTGGATGGCCGTGACCGGCACGGTGGACCTGGGCGCGATCGCGCTGTTCGCGCTGATCTTCCTGTGGACGCCGCCGCACTTCTGGGCGCTGTCGCTCTACACCGACATCGACTACTCCAACGCCGGGGTGCCGATGCTGCCGGTCGTGGCTGGCCGGCAGGCGACCAAGAAGCAGATGTTCCTCTACACCCTGCTGCTGCTGCCGCTCGCCCCGGCGCCTTACCTGATGGGCTTCGCCGGGCCGGGCTACGGCCTTGTCGCGTTGGCCATGGGCGCCCTGTTCGTCGTCTCCGCCGCGCGCGTCCTGAAGGACGAGTCGCGCATGCAGAAGGCGGCGAAGCAGATGTTCGGCTTCTCCATTCTCTACCTCTACCTGCTGCTGGCGGTCCTGATCGTGGACGCCACGGCGGGCCAAATCGTCTGACCCTGAACCATGCCAACTCCCGAGAACACGCCACAGCAAGACTGGACACCGGAGACCCGGGACGCCTTCCGCCGGAAGAAGCGCGGCAAGAACCTCGCGCTGCTGGCGGTCCTGGTGGGCTTCGTCGTGCTGGTCTACATCGTTGCCATCGTGCGCATGGGCGCGAATACGCCCGGCGCCAGCTAGGGACCGATCCGTGACGAACGCGCGATCCGACGGCCCCCACACCACCGGCCCCGCGACCGGCAAGCGCAACGCCCGCACCGCGCTGGCGTTGACCTGCGTGTTTGCCGGCATGGTCGGGCTGTCGTTCGCGGCGGTGCCGCTGTACCGCCTGTTCTGCCAGGTCACCGGTTTCGGCGGCACCACACAGGTCGCGGAGGTCGCGCCGTCGGCCGTGGACCAAACGATGAAGGTGCGCTTCAACGCCGACCGGTCGCCCGATCTGCCCTGGGCCTTCAGCCCCAAGCAGATCGAGGTCGAGGTCAAGCTCGGCGCGCGCGCCATGGCGTACTACCAGGCGGAGAACCTGTCCGACCGGCCGATCACCGGTACCGCGACGTTCAACGTCACACCGCTCAAGGCCGGCAAGTACTTCTCCAAGATCGCCTGCTTCTGCTTCACCAAGCAGACGCTACAGCCGGGCGAACGGGTCGACATGCCGGTCGACTACTTCGTCGACCCGGCGATCCTGGACGATCCCAACCTGGCGGACGTCAAGACGATCACGCTGTCCTACACCTTCTTCCCGATACCGGATGAGCAAGCCGCGCGGGAACGGGAGGATAGCCTGGTTGCCGGCCTGACCGTCCCCACGCACGCGGTGGGCACGGCCAACTGATCCCGGCGGATAAACGACACAACGCCGGACACATCGAACGACGCTTTTCGAGAAGGGGCGAGAGGACCTGATGGCCCATACGCACGAGAAGAACCACCCCTACCACATGGTAGATCCCAGCCCATGGCCGCTGGTGGGCGCCCTGTCCGCCGGCGTGCTCGCGCTCGGGCTGGTGTTCTGGATGCACGACAGCGGGCTTTGGCTGGCCTTCGTGGGCCTGGCCATGGTCCTGCTCACCATGGCCGGCTGGTGGCGCCAGGTGATCCGGGAGTCGCGCGCCGGCGACCACACGCCGGTGGTCAAGCTGGGCCTGCGCTACGGCATGCTGCTGTTCATCGCCTCGGAGGTGATGTTCTTCGCCGCCTTCTTCTGGGCCTACTTCAACGGCGCGCTGTTCCCAACCGACGCGATCAGCGGCACCTGGCCGCCGCCGGAGATTCACACCTTCGACGCGTTCTCGATCCCGTTTCTGAACACGCTGATTCTGCTGCTGTCCGGCTGCACGGTCACCTGGGCGCACCATGCGCTGAGGGAAGGCGACCGCAGCGGCATGCTGCGCGGGCTGGCGCTAACGGTCTTCCTCGGGATGATCTTCACCTCGCTGCAGGCGTACGAGTATGCCCACGCTCACTTCGGCTTCGGCGGGGACATCTACTCCAGCGTGTTCTACATGGCGACCGGCTTCCACGGCTTCCACGTCATCATCGGCACGATCTTCCTGCTCGTCTGTTTCTTCCGGGCACGCGCTGGCCACTTCACGCCGGAATCGCACTTCGGTTTCGAGGCGGCCGCGTGGTACTGGCACTTCGTCGACGTGGTCTGGCTGTTCCTGTTCTCCGCCGTCTACTGGTGGGGCTCGTAAGGCCCGATCACAGCCTTCTGGGGCGCGGGAGGGGCGGTCCGCACACCGCTTCGCCCCTCCCGCACCCGTGAACACGGACGAGAGAACAAGGAGCCGCATGTCCTGGGACGATTCACAACCCGCCATCTCGGCCTATCAGGCGGGTTTGCACTGCCGCTGTCCGCGGTGTGGGCGCGGGCCGCTGTTCAAGGGCCTGCTTGAGGTGCGCCCGGAGTGCGAGGTGTGCGGTCTCGACCTGTCCAAGGCCGACAGCGGCGACGGGCCCGCTGTATTTATCATCATGATCCTGGGCACCGTCGTCGTCATGCTGGCGCTGTTGCTGGAAAGTCTGGCCAGCCCGGCGCTCTGGGTGCACATGGCGATTTGGCCTGCGGTGATCATCGCCGGCTCGATCTGGATGCTGCGCCCGGCCAAGGCGCTGTTGATCGCGCTGCAGTTCAAGAACAAGGCCGAAGATACCGGCCAGTTGGACCGCGACGACACCGATACCTCGGGGTCGCACTAAAGCTCGACCGTCACGAACGCCCAGGCCCATGAGTCCCGACCCCATCCCACGCGGTAAGCGACGGCGCTTCAAGCCCCGGCTATGGACCACGGTCGCCACCATTCCGGTGCTTGCGATCCTGATCGCGTTGGGTCTGTGGCAGATCGAGCGCATGGAATGGAAAAACGCGCTCGTCGACGAAATGCAATCCCGGATGACGCAGGCCCCGGCCGCCTTGCCAAAGCCACTCGGGAACGTCGATACCCTGCGCTTCCAGCGCGTTGAGCTAACCGGCCGTTTCCTGAACGATCACGAAATCTATCGCGCCGCTCAAACCTACGGGAAAACCCGGCGCGGCTGGGATGTGATCACCCCCTTCGCGCTTGCCGACGGCCGGCAAATCCTGGTCAACCGCGGCTGGGTGCCGACCGACAAGAAACCGCCGGAGGCCAGGCCCCAAAGCCTGGTCACCGGGCAGGTGACGATCGAGGGGATCGTGCGCAAGGGCGGCTGGTCCGGGATGGAGTTCGTCAAGCCGGAAAACGATCCGGCCGACAACACCTGGGTCTGGATGGATCTGGACCGGATGGCGCGGTTCGCCGCACTCGAGAGCCCGATCACGCAAATCTATGTCGACGTCGCCAAGAACCAGACGCCCGGCGAATACCCGATCGGCGGCCAGACACGCGTCAACCTGCGCAACCAGCACTTCAATTACGCCATCACCTGGTTCGCGCTCGCGTTCGGGCTGCTCGCGATCTACTTCCTGTTCCACTGGCGCCCGGTGGACGAGCACGACGGCGAGACCACCTCGGCCAACTGACCGCGCCGCCGACGCCTCGCCTAGCGCTTGCGGATCAGGGTGCCGACGCCGCGGTCCGTAAAGGTCTCCAGCAGCAGCGCGTGCGGCACGCGACCGTCCAGAATGACGGCGGCATCGACGCCCTCCTCGACCGCCTTCAGACAGGTCTCGACCTTGGGGATCATGCCGCCGGCGATCGTGTTGTCGTCGATCAGCTCACGTGTTTGCTCGACCGTCAGGTCCGGGATCAACTGCTTCTCGCTGTCGAGTACGCCGATCACGTCGGTCAGCATCAACAGGCGCGAGGCGCCGAGCGCACCCGCGACCGCGCCGGCGGCGGTGTCGGCGTTGATGTTGAAGGTCTCGCCGTTCGGGCCCCAGCCGATCGGGGCGATCACCGGGATCATGCCCGACTGTTCCAGCGAGGACAGGATGTGCGGGTTGACCTGCGCCGGCTCGCCGACGAAGCCGAGGTCGACCAGCTTCTCGATATTGCTGTCAGGATCGCGCTTGGTGCGCCGCAGCTTGCGCGCCTGGATCAGGCCGCCGTCCTTGCCGGACAGGCCGATCGCGGTGCCCCCGACGGCGTTGATCGAGCTGACGATCTGTTTGTTGATGGTGCCGGAGAGCACCATCTCGACGACCTCCACGGTCGCCTGGTCGGTCACGCGCAAGCCGTCGACGAACTGCGACTCGACTTGCAGCTTCTCCAGCATCCGCCCGATCTGCGGGCCGCCGCCGTGGACGATCACGGGGTTGATGCCGACCTGCTTCATCAAGGCGATATCGCGGGCGAACAGGTCGGCCAGATGGGAATCGCCCATCGCATGGCCGCCGTACTTGATGACGATCGTGCGCCCGGCGTAACGCCGCATGTAGGGCAGCGCCTCGGTGATCGTCCGGGCGGTACGCAGCCAGTGCTTGGTTTCGCCGAAGTTGCGCGGCTGCTGCGGGGACTGCTGCGTCATGAGGCGCCTCTACCCTTCTTCGTACGGCCTGTCGCTGGCGAGCGCGGCGAGCTCCGCGCGCAGCTCGGCGATTCCCGTGTCTTTCTGCGCACTGGTGGTGGCGATGCGCGGGTGCAAAGCGACGTGCTTGGGATGCAGCTTCTGCATGGTTTCAAGCACCTGCGCCAGCTCAGGCTGCTTGACCTTGTCCGCCTTGGTCAGCACCAGCTGATAGGACACGGCCGCGGTGTCGAGCGCGGTCATCACTTCCCGGTCGGTGTCGCGCACGCCCCGACGCGCATCGACCAAAAGGCAGACCCGGCGCAGGGTGGGACGCCCACGCAGGTAATCCTGGGTGAGCTCGGTCCAGCGCTTGATCTCGGTCTTCGGCGCCTTGGCGTAGCCATACCCTGGCAGGTCCACCAGCAGCAGCCGGCTGCCCAGATCGAAGAAGTTCAGTTGCCGGGTGCGTCCTGGCGTATTGGAGGTGCGCGCCAACGTATTCTGCCCCGTCAGCGCGTTAACCAGCGAGGACTTGCCGACGTTGGAGCGGCCGGCGAACGCGACCTCCGGCAGGGCGAACTCCGGCAGCTGCGCCATCGTCTGCACCCCGGCGACGAAACCGCACTGCTGCGCGAACAACCAACGGCCGAACTCCCGGTCCGGGAGATCCGGCTCGCCTTCCGCCGGAGCCTCGGGCAACAGCGGGGCGTCGGGCGCGTCCTCGGCCGGATGCGATCGCGTCATCTCACAAGCCCGCCTTGTCTGTGCACACACCGGCCCCAAGCCAGACCATCGGGCGCGGCGACCGGCTTCGACTAGCGCCGGCCGCCACCCTTCTTGCTCTTGGACGCGCCGCCGCCCTTGCGCTTGGCCGCCGGGTTGCTGGACCCGCGTTGCTGGCCGGAGCGGCTGCGCTGACCGCCAGCGGATTTACCGCCGGTCGACCCTTGTTGGCCGGCCCCTGCGGCCGACTCGCTCCCGGCTTGCGCCTGTCCATCGGCGCTGCTGTCACCCTCGCCATTCGCTTGAGCGGTGACATCGGTCGCCTCGCCTTCCAGCGTCGGCCCGCCATTCGCCGCGGCGGCCTGCTGACCGCCCTGCGACTCGCCCTTTTGCTTGCCGGCGCGCTTCTTGCCGCCGCCGGAGCCGCCTGATCCGCTCGAACCGCCACTCTTGGCGGAGCTGTCGGTGGCGCCCGCCGAGGCGGTCTGCTTCCCGCCGATCTGCATGCCGGCGCGCTTCATGATGATGTACTGCTGAGCGATCGTCAGCATGTTGTTCGACGTCCAGTACAGCACCAAACCGGCCGGGAACTGCGACAGGATGAAGGTAAAGATCACCGGCAGGAACTGGAAGATGCGCGCCTGCATCGGATCGGCCGGCTGCGGGTTCAGCATCTGCTGGCCATACATCGAGATGCCCATGATCAGCGGCAGGAACCCGATGTTCAGGATGCTCAGCGCCCCCAGTTCCGGCACGCCCCAGGGCAGGATGCCGAACAGGTTGAGGATCGAGGTCGGATCCTTCGATGACAGGTCCTGCAGATAGCCGACGAACGGCGCATGGCGCATCTCGATCGTGACGAACAGCACCTTATAGAGTGCGAAGAACACCGGAATCTGCAACAGGATCGGCAGACAGCCCGAGGCCGGATTGGCGCCCTCGCGCTTATAGAGCGCCATCATCTCCTGATTGAGACGCTGCTTGTCCTCGCCGAAGCGCTCGCGGAGATTCTGCATCTCCGGCTGCAGTTTCCGCATCTTGGCCATCGAGCGGTAGGACTTGTTGGCCAGCGGGAACAGCAGGATCTTCAGGATGACAACCAGGCAGATGATCGCCACGCCGAAGTTGCCGGTCATCTGCGCGAAGAAGTGGAGCGCGTGGAAGATCGGCTTGGTCAGGAAGTAGAACCAGCCGAAGTCGACCGCCTTGTCGAAGTGCGGAATGCCGTACTGCTCGGCGTAGCCGTCAAGCACCGAGACCTTCTTGGCGCCGGCGAACAGACGCGAGGTGCTGGTCATACTCTCGCCGGGCGCGACCTGCTGGCTGTCATACAGCACGTCGGCCTGATACTTCGCCACGCCGGCGTTGGATTGGTTGTGAATGAACCGCGCGTTGACCGGCTGGTCCTGATTCGGGACCAGCGAGACCAGCCAATACTTGTCGGTGATGCCGATCCAGCCGCCGGTGGTCTCGTAGGCGATCGGCCCATCTTCCTGCACGTCGTCGTAGTCGACTTCGTCCAGCGTGCCGTTGAACACGCCGATCGGCCCCTCGTGCAGGATGTAGTAGCCGAGCGTGTTCGGCGTCCCGCGCCGGTTGACCAGACCATAAGGCGCCAGACTGACCGGTTCACCCGTCTCGTTCACAACCGTCTGCTCGACGGTGAACATGAAATCTTCGTCGATCGAGAAGGTCCGCTTGAAGGTCAGCCCCTCGCCGTTCGACCAGGACAGGGTGACCGGATTGTCCGGGGTCAGGGGCCCGCCGCTGTCGACCTGCCAATTGGTCTGCCCGTCGGGCAGCGTAACGTTGGCGCGCGACGCCGGCGCCCAGCCGAAGTCAGCGTAGTAGGCCTTGGTCGCCCCTTCCGGCGAGAGCAGGTCGATGAGCGGGCTGTCGTCATCGACCTCCTGGTGGTAGTTGCGCAGCGTCAGGTCGTCGATCCGCGCGCCCTTGACGTTGATCGAGCCGGTCAAGGAAGGGGTGTCGATCTCAACCCGCTGCGTGTCGTCCAGCACCTCGCCACGGTCGAGCGCGCCAGCCTGTCCGGGCGCAGCTCCTGGCACGCCGCCGCCACCATCACCACCCTGCGGCGACGGAGCTTGGGAGGCGCCGCCGGACTGCTCCTGCTGAGTCGTCTCCTGCTGCGCGGCCTGTTGGGCCTGCTGCTCGCGTTGGGGGGCGTTATAGAGCAGCTCGAAGCCGAGCAGGATGGCAATCGAGGCGACGATCGCCAGGATCAGGTTGCGCTGTTCCATTGTGTTCGCCGTTCCTGAAGCGAAGAGCCCGCGGCGCGGTCGCCATTGCAGCGGACAGGCGCGGTCTGCGGTCGGTTAGGTCTCAGTCAGGTCGTCTGCCGGACATCCATCCAGCGGGGTCAGCGGGCGGCCTCGGCACGATTAGCGCGCCGGATGCCGCAAGTCTTCGGAATCGCCGTGGGCGTGCGGGCAGTCCTTGGGCGGCACGGGATCGACCCCAAAGCCGCCGCCCGGCCGGCAGCGCAGGATGCGCTTGAGCGTCAGCCACCCACCGGCGAGTGCGCCGTGCACCCGCACCGCCTCCAGTCCGTAGTTCGAACAGCTGGGTTCGAACCGGCAGCCCTTGGGGAACACCGAAGCGATGGCCTGGTACAGGTAGATCAGCGCGATCACGCCGCCACGCGCGAGCGCGCCCGGAAGACGCCGACAGCGCGCCCCGCTGCGGGCAGGGGCGCCGCCGTCCATCGCCGTCCCGTCATGGCTCGCCATGCGATCCGTCCTTCGCCTGCTTGTCGCCTGCCTGGTCGCGCGGACGGCCGGACTTGCGTCGGCGCGTACCGCTGCGTCCCGTCCCGGCACCGGAACTGCGTGGGCGTCCGGGCCGGTTCAGCTTGTCCACCGCCTGCTGCAGATCGGCCAGCAGGTCGGGATACGCGCGGCTCAAGGTGCCGGCCCGGCCGATCAAGACGTAGTCGACTCCGGGCGCGCCCACCTCGGGCAAGGCTTCGCGCGCCGCCGCCCGAAGGCGTCGGCGGGCGCGGTTGCGCTGCACGGCGTTGCCGACCTTGCGCGACACCGTGATGCCGACACGTGGCGGCCCGGCGGAGTCGGTCTCGGCCGCCCCCTCAGACGCATTCAGCGCCGCAACGGCCGAAGCCGGCGGCGCCTCGTGTCGCGCTCGCGCCTGCACGACCATGCCGGGGGTGACCCATTTTCGACGGCCGGCCGCGACGCGCAGGAATTCCGGGCGCTTGGTCAGCCGCCCGACCCGGGTCTGGCGGCCAGCCGACATGGGACCCCGGCCGGCGCTTACGCGCTCAGACGCTTGCGGCCCTTGCGGCGGCGGGCGTTGATCACCCGGCGGCCACCCTTGGTTTCCATGCGCGCGCGGAACCCATGGCGGCGCTTCCGGACCAGCACGCTCGGCTGAAAAGTGCGTTTCACGGCCCTGTCTCCGTTGTTCTAAAAAGGCTGTCAATGTCGGTTGCGTGGCGGGTATAAGCGCCGCCCCCGCCCCTGTCAACGACGCCCGCCGCCTGCGGAATGCGGCGCGTCGCCCCGGCACCTTCTCACGCGTCCGTGAGACGGTTGTCATTGGTGCCGTCCGCGGTCCACGGCTATATCGCAAGGGACGGGCGGTGGCCCTGCCGGGATCGCTGTCGGCCGCCTTGTGCCACCGGCGCGAAAGGCCTGTTTGCCATGACCCATTTGCCATGACCGGGAAAACCGACCCCCAGACCAAGGGCGACGATCCCGTCACACCGCACAGCACCACGCGAACGCACCGGCCCGGCCTGCGCCGGCTGTGGCCGCTGCTGGTGCTGCTGACCGGGCTGGGGCTGTTCTTTGCGCTGGGGCTCGAGCGCTATCTTAGTTTCCAGACGCTGTCCGCGCATCGCGACTGGCTGATGGCGCAGGTGCGCGAGGCGCCCATGCTGGCCGCGCTGGCGTACGTCGGCGTCTACGCCGCCGTCGCCGCCTTCTCGATCCCTGGCGGAGCGGTGCTGACCACCCTGGGCGGCTTTCTGTTCGGTACCTGGCTTGGCACCGTCTACGCCGTGACCGGGGCGACGATAGGCTCGCTCGCAGTCTTCCTGGCCGCGCGAACGGCACTCGGCGACACGCTGCGCGCCAGGGCGGGCGGCGCGGTGCAACGGATGCGCACCGGCTTCCAGGAGAACGCGCTGTCTTACCTCCTGTTCCTTCGGCTGATCCCGATCTTCCCCTTCTGGCTGGTCAACCTGGTGCCCGCGTTCGTCGGCGTACCGCTCGGCATCTACGTGCTGGGCACCTTCATCGGCATCATCCCGGGCACGCTGGTCTATGCCAGCGTCGGCAACGGATTGGACGCGCTCGTGACTTCTGGTGGGGCGCCCAGCCTCGGCATCATCTTCCAGCCGGAAATCCTGGGGCCGATCGTGGGACTAGGTCTGCTGGCGCTGCTGCCGGTGGCCTACAAAAAGTGGAAAGCCCGGCAGCACGGCACACCGGAGACCCGGCCATGACCGAGACCCTGACCCCCGACCTGTGCGTGATCGGCGCCGGGTCCGCCGGACTGGCGGTGGCCGCGGGCGCGCAGCAGATGGGCGCCGATACCGTGCTGGTCGAACGCGGCAAGATGGGCGGCGACTGTCTGAACACCGGCTGCGTCCCGTCAAAGGCGCTGCTCGCGGCCGGTAAGGCCGCGCAGCTGGACCGACTCGCCGCGAAGTACGGGCTGACCACCGACGCGCCGCAGGTCGACTTCGCGGCGGTGCATCGGCACGTCCATGACGTCATCGCCAGCATCGCCCCGCACGATTCAGTGGCGCGGTTCGAGGGCCTGGGAGTCCGGGTCGTACAGGCGCACGGCGCGTTCGAGGACCCCCGTACACTCACGGCCGATGGTGTGCGTATACGCCCCCGACGGTTCGTGCTCGCGACCGGATCGACCGCGGCGGTGCCGCCGATCCCCGGCATCGACAAAACGCCCTATCTGACCAATGAGACGGTGTTCGATCTGACCGAACGGCCGGACCACCTGATCGTGATCGGTGGCGGGCCGATCGGCACCGAACTGGGGCAGGCGTTCGCGCACCTGGGTTCTCGAGTCTCGATCGTCGAGATGGCCAGCCTTCTGCCGCGCGACGACCCGGATATGGTCGCGGTGCTGCGCGCCCAGTTACACGCCGACGGACTCGCGCTCTACGAGAGCACCCAGGTCACGGGCGTCAGTCCGGAGGGCAACGGCGTCGCCGTCGACATCGCCCGCGACGGACAGGCCCAGCACCTGACCGGCAGTCATCTGCTGATCGCGGCCGGGCGGAAGGTCAATCTGGACGGGCTGAACCTGGAGGCGGCCGGGATCGCGCGCACCGCGAACGGCGGACTGCAGGTCGACGCCCGGCTGCGCACCACCAACCGGCGCGTTTTCGCGGCCGGCGATGTCGCCGGCGGGCCGCAGTTCACCCACGTCGCCGGCTACCACGCCGGCATCGTGATCAAGAACGCCCTGTTCCGCCTCCCCGCCAAGGCCGACCATGGCAGCGTGCCGCAGGTGACCTACACCACGCCCGAGATCGCCAGCGTGGGCTTGGGCGAAGCGGCTGCGCGGGCGCGCTACGGCGACAAGGTGCGCACCCTGACCTGGCCGTTCGCGGACAACGACCGTGCCCGGGCCGAACGCACGACCGAGGGCATGATCCGCGTGGTGGTGGACGCCAAGGGCCGCGTTCTGGGCGCGGCGATCGCTGGCGCGCACGCGGGCGAACTGATCTATCCCTGGATCCTGGCGGTCCAGCGCAAGGAAAAGGTCGGCGCGATCGCGCAAATGATCGCGCCCTATCCGACCTTCGGCGAAATTTCCAAACGCGCCGCCGGCAGCTTCTATACCCCCAGCCTGTTTTCCGAGCGCACCCGCAAAATCGTCCGCCTGCTCGCCAAGCTCGGGTGAAGGACGGCCAACGCCAGGCATGCTACCCTTGGCCGCGATGACGCGAGCCCGCCTGTCCCTGCCATCGCCCGTCAAGGGCCTGTCCGTGCGCCTGCTGGTGCTGACGATCTTTTTCGTCATGCTGGCGGAGGTGCTGATCTTCGTCCCCTCGATAGCGCGCTACCGCCTGAGCTACCTGGAAGAAAAGCTGGCGAGCGCGCACCTCGCCGTGCTCGCGCTGGAAGCCACGCCGGACCAGATGGTCTCGGAAGAACTGGAGGGCGAACTGCTGGACTACGTCGGGGCGCACTCGATCGCGCTGAAGCGCCCGGACAGGGGCAAGCTGATGCTGATGCGCGAGCCCCCGGGTCCCGTCCACGCCAGCTACGACCTGCGCGGGGCCGGGGCCTTCGCCCTGATCGCCGATGCCTTCGGCAGCCTGACCAGCCCCGGCGACCGGGTGATCCGCGTGGTCGGCACCTCGCCGCACCAGCCGAATGCCATGGTCGAGGTGGTGATTGAGGAAAAGCCGCTGTGCCAGGCGATGTTCGCCTTCGGGGAGCGGATTCTGGTGCTGTCCCTGGCGATCTCGCTAATCACGGCGGCCCTGGTGTACGTCGCCCTGCACCTGATGATGGTCCGCCCGATGCGCCGCGTGACCGCCAGCATGACCCGCTTCCGCGAGGATCCCGAGGACGTCACCGCGCAGATCCAGCCAAGCAACCGCACCGACGAGATCGGCGTGGCGGAGCGCGAGTTGGCCAGCATGCAGGGACGCCTGGCCACAGCCCTGCATCAGAAAACCCGGCTGGCCGCGCTCGGCATCGCAGTGACCAAGGTCAGCCACGACCTGAAGAATATCCTGGCAAGCGCACGGTTGGTGTCCGACCGCCTGGCGGACAGCGGCGACCCGGACGTCCGTCGGCTCGCGCCCACGCTGGTCAAGACGATCGACCGCGCGGTGCACCTGTGCCAACAGACCCTGAACTTCACCCAGGAAGGACCGCCGCGTCTGGAGATCAGCCGCTTCGATCTCGCCATGCTGGTGGAAGACATCGCCGGCGAGATCGCCGCCGCACAGACCAGCGATAGTCTGGCTGCGGGTCCGGTGGTCAACCACCTGCCGACGGAGCTGGAGGTCGAGGCCGACCGCGACCAGCTCTACCGCGTCTTCTCCAACCTGCTCCGCAACGCGGTGGAGGCCGGCGCCACCCGCGTCGAGGTCGCCGCGCAGACACACAACGGGGATCTCAGCGTGACGATCGCTGATGACGGCCCCGGTCTGCCGCCGCGGGTACGAGACAACATCTTTCAGCCGTTCTCGGGTACGATGAAGCAGGGAGGCACCGGCCTAGGGTTAGCGATCGCCCGCGATCTGGTGCGCGCACACGGCGGCGACATCACGCTCACCGGCACGGATGCCAGCGGCACGGCCTTCCAGATCGAGCTGCCGCGTCGCGCCAAAACCGGACGCCCGCGGCGCGGGCCCGGCAGCGACGACGGCGGCAACCGCACCAGGACGCCCTCATCGGAGTTGAGAGCGGCCAGTTGACGCACGTCAATGTCACGGGGTACCCCCGGTCGTAAGGGACCTTGCGCGCGCGCCGGGCGGCATCCGGGAAGCGCAGACGTCATCAGGGGAAGACATTATGCAGTATCTCGGAAAATGGGCCGCAGGGATCATCGGCGGCGTCCTGGCGCTGGGCACTTTGTTCTACGCCGCCAACGCCACCTCCGCAGGCACCTACAACAGCGCCCTGTTCCTCTTCGTGGTGCTGATCATATTCGTCTTCCTGCAGATCAAGAGCGGCTTCGATCAGGCCTACAAGGCGCGCCACGACACCGCCGACACGACACATCAAGGCGGCGCCGGCGGCGGTCGCGGGGCAACGGCTGGCACCGCGGCGCAAGGAAACAAGGCCGCGCGCAGTGGCGGGAGCTCCCAAAAGGCCGGGATGAACGGTCAGAAGACGTCCAGCGGTGCCCCACAGAACGCCAGCGGATCCCAGCATACGCCGGGCGGAAACACAGCCACCGCCAGCCTGTCCGAGGCCACGCCGAGCGGTCCGACCAACGGTTCCGGCGCCACGCACTAGACCTCTAGGACTCGTACCCCTGCTCGCCTTTGGCCCTGCGCCGCTTTGCGCGGCCGTGCAGCGCGGTCTTCGGTCCCACCGCGCGACATCGTGTGGACTTGCTCAGGGCGGCGCGGCTGATAGGTTGGTAGCCGAAAACGGTATCCAACCTGATCGATCCAACGCGAACAAGTGAGCTCGTTTCCATGCAACCCGAGACCAAGCGCGCCCTGACGGCGCTGCTGATCGCGGTGATCGCCGTCTTCGGCCTGGCGATCGCGGCCAGCGGCGAAACCTGGCGCGGTTACTACGGTGGCCTGCTGCTGTTCATCGCAATGGCGCTGCTGGAGTTCCGGCTGATCAAGCAGCACTTCGACATCCAGGACGGCAAGCGCACCACGGTCCAGGTGCTGCCGCCGCTTGGCAAGCTGATCCCGACGCGCCCGATCGACCAATGGGTCACGGGGCTCGTCGCCGGCGGGATCGGCATCTATGCCCTGCGCATCGCCGCGCACAGCGACCCCACGGCGGCCGGCTACGACCTCGGCATTCTGGTGTTCGTGCTGTGCGTCCTCTACGTCTTCGCCCTGATCAAGAAGGGCTACGACCGGGTTTACGGCAAGCACTAGCCGCGCCAGGATCTGTCGCCTCTTGCCCTCCGCTATGGCGGGCAGACCACACGGCGGATTGCCGGTGGTGAGCCGTGGCCCCGCGGCTAGGTCTGCGCGCACCGCGATATTGTCGGGAACCGCTCACCATGCCGCCCCCCTCCCTGTCACGGCAAGGAGAGGGCCCGACAATTTACCGCCTTTCGCCAGATGACGGCGCTTAAGCGCTTTCCGCCAGCACCCGAACGCCGGGGAGGTCCTTGCCTTCCAGCCACTCCAGGAAGGCGCCCCCGGCCGCGGAGACGTAGGAGAAGTCGTCCAGCACGCCTGCGTTGGTGAGCGCGGAAACGGTGTCGCCGCCACCGGCCACCGACAACAGCTTGTTGGCGCGGGTCAGCTCGGCGGCCTTGGCGGCGACTTGATTGGTCGCCTGGTCGAACGGCGGCGTCTCGAAGGTGCCGAGCGGGCCGTTCCAGACGATCGTGGCGCAGTCTTCCAACCGGCGGCACAGGTGCTCGACTGTCTGCGGGCCCGCGTCCAGAATCATCTGGTCGCCCGGCACGCTCTTGACCGAGCAGATCTCGGTCTCGACGCCGGCCTTAAGCTCGCGCGCGACGACCGCATCGGTCGGCAGCACGATATCGCCGCCCTCATCGCGGGCCTTCTGCAGGATCGCGTTGGCGGTATCGGCCATCTCCTTCTCGCACAGCGACTTGCCGACGTCGTGGCCGAGGGCGTGCAGGAAGGTGTTGGCCATGCCACCGCCGATCACCAGCGCGTCGACCTTGGTTACCAGGTTCGACAGCAGGTCGATCTTGGTCGAGACCTTGGCCCCGCCAACCACGGCCATCATCGGCCGGCGCGGGTTTTCCAGCGCGGCTTCCAGGTGTTCCAGCTCTTCCTGCATCAGCCGGCCGGCGCCCGACGGCAGGCGCTTGGCAAGCGCGTGCACGCTGGCGTGCGCCCGGTGCGCGGCGGAGAAGGCGTCGTTCAGATAGAGATCGCCCAGCTTGGCCAGTTGGTCGGCGAAGGCGGGATCGTCCTTCTCCTCCTCCTTGTGGTAGCGCAGGTTTTCCAGCAACACGACCTGCCCGGGTTCGAGCCCGGCGACCGCCTGCTCGGCCGGCGCGCCGACGCAGTCATCGGCGAAGCCAACGGGCAGCCCGTCGAGCGCCTCCTGCAGGGGCGGTACCGTGGGCTTGAGCGACATCTCCGGGACCCGCTCGCCCTTGGGCCGGCCGAAGTGGGAGAGCAGCACCACCTTGGCCTTGCGGTCGGTCAGCTCGCGAATGGTGCGCGCGGCGCGCTGGATGCGGCTGGCATCGGTGACTTGGCCGTCCTTCATCGGCACGTTGAAGTCGACGCGCACCAGAACGGTCTTGCCGGCGACATCGAGCGTGTCCAGCGACTGGAACTGAGCCATGAGCGCGGTTCTCCCCTTGATTTGCGCACAACCGGCGACCGCCGCCGGTGCCGGGCTCCAGCGGGGCACGGCCGCAGGCCGCAGACGATCCCTGATGACGATCTCTCTAGCGTTGCGGTCCGGTCCACCAGCGTTATATCGCCGGCAGCCGACAACCTCCGGATGGCAAGTAACCCAATCCGGTTAACCGGGACAAGGGCGGCGCTATTCCTGCCCGCTACAGGACACCGCGCCTGCCCCGACCGTCCCGATTAAACGAGGACACACCGCACGTGACTTACCCCGACACACCAGCCCCGCTCACCGCCCGCATCCTGGATGCCGCGATCGCACGTGGCGACCAAACCGCGATCTCCAGCTTCGGGCGCAGTTGGAGCTACACCGACCTGACCGCGCGGGCCGGACGCATGACCGGGGCACTAGCACGCCTGGACGTCGGCCCGGACAAGCGTCTGGGCCTGATGCTGCCGCCCGTGCCCACGGCGGCGATGACCGCTCTGGCGGGCCTGCGCCTGGGCGCCACGCTCGTGCCGTGCGACCCACTGTCGCGCGGGGAAGCGCTGGCCGACCGGCTGTCGATGGTCGCGTCGGGCGTGCTGGTGTCCCTGGACCTGACCCGGCTGCAGCACCGCTGGCTGGAGCTGCTGGACGACAGCACGCTGGACGCCGTGCTGGTCGATAAGATGGCGGAGCTGCTGCCCTTCCCGCGCAACCTGCTGGCCCCGCTGCTGCGCGGCGGCGAGCTTGCGACCCTGCCGCGCCACCCGCGCACCAGCGCCCTGCCCGACTTGCTGAAGGCGGAGACCGAACGCCCGGCGGCGCTCGACGCCAGCGCGCAGGCGGGCGTGCTGCGCGCGGACGGCAGCCACGCCGATGCGCGCGCCCTGAGCGAGGCGATCGAGCGGCTGCTGGAGCTGGTCGGCGGCGCGGGCCGCTGGCTGATCGCCCAGCATCCGGAAGATGCCTGGGCAACCGCGGCCCTGCTGGCCCCGCTCACCGCTGGGCGGGAAGTCGTGCTGCTGCCGCGCCTGGACGCACGCACGGTCGCAACCGCCCTGGATCAGGCTGCACCTCGGGTCGCCGTGATCTCCCCGAAAGTGGCCGAAACTCTCGCGGACAGTCCGCCCCCCAAAGCGCAGCTCGACCTCGCCGTCGTGCCGCCGACGGTCGACGCGACGCTGCAGGACCGCTTGTCCCAAGCCGTCGGCGCGCGGGTCGCCGTGTGGGAGGGCCCTTAGCGGAGGAGACGCCTCGGCGTACCTACCGCGCGACCTGCTGCGGGGCGAAGGCCCGTTCCATTTCCGCGCGGGCGGCAACGGCGCAATCGGTCAGATCGAGCTGCACGGCCGCGCGCGGCACGGCGGTGCCCTGCGGTACATCCTGAGTCAGGGTCAGGCCGTGCGCCAGCCCGATCGGCAAAGCCCCGCTCGCCAAGCTGTCCTCCGCCGGCATCAGCCGGCCCCAGACACAATAACCGCCCTCGCCGTCCAGGCGCTCGCCCGCCTTGAGGTCGCGCTTGGCGACCGCGACGACGTCGCCGCGGAAGGTCTCGGGCGCGCCGGTCGGCTCCCCGCGCAGCGCGGCGCTCGCGACCGAGATGCCGAGTTCCAGCCCGATCAGGTGATAGGGCCGATAGAGCGCGCTGTAGGTGCCGGAAACGTCGGTCACCAGGCCATATTCGCGGAAACAGGCCCGGGTGTAGTTGCTGGGCGCGGCAAAGGTAACGTAGACGCCCCAGCGCAGGTCGCGGTCGATCGGCCGGCCGTCGCGTTCCAGCGAGGAAACCACCTCGACCTGTCCGGCATGATGCAGCCGACCGCCCACCTCCGGCGGGCGCAGCACGTGCGCGAGGTCGTCAACCGAACAGGGCGGGAAGGCAAGCCCGTCCGGCGGCACGCCCAGGTCGCAGGCGTTGGCGACCGCGGCCATCTCGATCCCGGACTTGGTGCCGTCGATGAAGGAGTTGAACATCTGCGCGTTCATGCCGGCGCGCTCGGCCGTCTCGCGCGCGATGCCATAGAGGTCCCAAACCGTGTCGGGCGTGGAGAGGTGGAAGGTCTCCAGATACTTCGTGCCCTTACCGGCCGCGATCACCGGCAGACCGCAGGCCCGCGCCCAGTCCACCAGTTCGCAGATGATCGCCGGCTGATCGCCGTAGGCCAGCGAGTACACCAAACCTGCTTGGCTGAACTCGCGCGCCAGCAGCGGCCCACACAACGCGTCGGCTTCGACGTTGACGTTGACCAGGTGCCGGCCGTGCGCCACGCAGGCGCGGGCGTGCCGAATCCCGGCTGCGGGGTTGCCGGTCGCCTCGACCACCACGTCCAGCCCGTCGGCGGCGATCAAACGGTCGGCGTCCTCGACCACCGCCGTGGTGCCGTCCCGCCGGGCGGCGTCAAAGCCATCGGCCAGCCGGTCGGGCGTAAAGCCGCCCTCGCTGAGCGCACCGTGGGCGCTTTTCGGATTCGTGTCGGCGACGCCGAGAACGTGCAGGCCCGGCGTCTGACGCGCCTGGGCCAGGAACATCGTGCCGAACTTGCCCGCCCCGATCAGGCCGACCGTCACCGGCCGGCCCGCCTGTGCGCGCTGACGCAGCATGCGATACAGATTCATCGCCGAGAGCCCTCCCCAGGGTCTGTCTTTTTTCCTTGGTGGAAGGCTAGACGGGCGTGGGAAGCGCAGCAAGCACGGGCCCTTTGACGAGGGGCGCGGGCGGGCGTACCTCCTAGCTCATTGGCAGTCATCTGGATGATCGGGAGGGCAAAGCCCCATGAACGAGGAAACCTTCAACATCGAGGTTCGGAAGTTCCTGAAGAAGGTTGGCGTGACCTCGCAGCGCGAGATCGAGAAGGCCGTGCGCGAAGCCATCGAGGACGGTCGCCTGACCGGCGACGAGACGATCAAGGCGAACGTCAAGCTGACGGTCGAGAAGCTGGACGTGGACGTCGACATCGACGGCGCGATCGAGCTGGAGTAGGCGCGCCCCTCTGACCTCTCAGCCGGGTGCAGGCCCCATTGGCATAAGTCGAGACGCGGCCCTTCGACACGCTCAGGGACCGCGTCTCGACATGCGACTGAAGTGTGCATGAAACCAAGGGTGTACGTGCCTGAAAAACACCCCAGAGAGCCCGCGATTTAGGCCGTACGCGTACACCCGTACCGGCTACGTGCCACGCCCTGGCGGGGCAGGGCGGCGGTTACACCCGCTCGCTGGCGTGTTCGTCCAGGATTTCGCGCTTGCCGACGTGGTTGGCGGGCGAAACGATGCCCTCGCTCTCCATCCGCTCGATCAGGCGGGCTGCGCGGTTGTAGCCGATCGCGAGCTGACGCTGGACGAACGAGGTCGATGCCTTCTTGTGGTGGCAGACCACCTGGACGGCCTGACGGTAGAGGTCGTTCTCGCCGCCGTCGCCGCCGGAGTCGCCGCTGCCCGGCAGCACCGACCCGCTACTCTCGTCCTCCTCCGTGACGTCCTCGACATAGTCCGGGGCGGCCTGCGCCTTCAGGTGGGCGACCACCTCCTCGACCTCGTTGTCGGCGACGAACGGCCCGTGCACGCGGGTGATCCGCCCGCCATGGGCCATGTAGAGCATGTCGCCCATGCCCAGTAGTTGCTCCGCGCCGGTTTCGCCCAGGATCGTCCGGCTGTCGATCTTGGAGGTGACGTGGAAGGATATCCGGGTTGGGAAGTTCGCCTTGATCGTGCCGGTGATCACGTCGACCGACGGGCGCTGGGTCGCCATGATGACGTGGATGCCGGCCGCACGCGCCATCTGTGCCAGGCGCTGCACGGTCTGCTCGATCTCCTTGCCGGCGACCAGCATCAGGTCTGCCATCTCGTCGACCACGACGACGATGTGCGGCAGCGGCTCCAGATCGAACGGCTGTTCCTCGTGGATCGGCTGGCCAGTGTCCGGGTCGAAACCGGTCTGCACCTTGCGGGTCAGGACCTCGCCGTTCTGGCGCGCCTGCTCGACCCGCTGGTTGTAGCCGGCGATGTTGCGCACCCCGAGCTTGGACATCGCCCGGTAGCGGTCCTCCATCTCGCGCACCGTCCACTTGAGCGCGACCACCGCCTTCTTCGGATCGGTCACCACCGGCGAGAGCAGATGCGGAATGTCATCGTAGACCGACAGCTCCAGCATCTTGGGATCGATCAGGATCATCCGGCAGCGCTCCGGCGGCAGCCGGTAGAGCAGGCTAAGCAGCATGGCGTTGACCGCCACCGACTTGCCCGAACCGGTCGTACCCGCGATCAGCAGGTGCGGCATCTTCGCCAGATCGACGATCGTGGGATTGCCGGAAATGTCCTTACCCAGCGTCAGCGGCAGCGAACCACCGTCCTTCTCGAACTCCTCGCTGGACAACAGCTCGCGCAGCCCAACCTTCTCGCGCTGCTTGTTCGGCAACTCGATGCCGATCACCGAGCTGCCGGGCACGACCGCCACGCGCACGCTGACCGCCGCCATCGAGCGGGCGATATCGTCGGCCAACCCGACCACGCGGCTGGTCTTGGTGCCGGGCGCGGGCTCCAGCTCGTAGCGGGTGACCACCGGGCCGGGGCGGACCTTCACGATCTCGCCCTTCACGCCGAAGTCCTGCAGCACCTGCTCCAGCAGACGCGCGTTCTTCTCCAGCGCGTCGCGCGACGGCCCGCCCTTGTCCTCCGGATCGACGTGACCGAGCAGCGACAGCGGCGGCAACTCGAAACCGTCCTCGCCGAAACGGAAGCGCTGCTGGTCGTCCTTCGCCGCCTTCTTGGACGGCTGCGCCTTGGGCGCGCGCGGCTCGACCTGGGTTTGCTTGCGCGGCGGCTCCGGCGCAGCGACCTCGTCATCCTCCGCGACGGGTGGCTCTGGGGTATCGTCGATCTGCGGCGCGCGACGGCCCCGCTTCGCCGGGGCCGGCTGCTCGGGTTCTGGCGCGGCCTCTGGCGCGCCGGCGCCGCCGGCGACCAGTTGCGGTTCGCGCCGGGCTGTCCGTGGGGCATCGGCCGGCGCCGCATCGTCCGATTTGAACTGGCTGATCAACGCGCTGACGCGCGCTGCCAAGCCCGGCTTGGGTTCGTCCGTTTCAGCCTCCGACTCGGCACCGGCCGCGCGGCTCGCTTTGCGCCGTTCGTTCATCGCCCGCCCGGATTGGATCGCGCCGGAAACCCGCTCGGCGCTGCGTCCGGTCAAACGGCCGAAAGCGGCGGCGACCGCCTGCCAGTCCGTCCGACGCAGGCCGCCGGTGTAATGCAGCGCCGCCAGCCCAACCAGCGCGCAAACCACCGCCGGGGTGGTCAGTCCCAGACCAGTCAGGTCGATCAGCGAGCGCATCGCGAGCACCCCCGCGAAGCCGCCGAGGCCACCCTCGACCGTCCAGCTAACGGGCGTGGGCAGCGCGGCCAGCACCGCCGCGAGCGCAAGCAGCGCCACCGGCAGCAAGGCGATACGCAGCCACCACTTGGGCAATTCGTGGTCCAGCATCAGCCGGCGCGACCAGCCGGCCAGCACCAGCACCAGTCCGAAACCGGCCAGCCCCAGCGTGCGCAGCACGACGTCCGAAACCGCCGCACCGGGCCAGCCGAGCAGGTTGGAGATCGGTCCATCTGCGGCAACGTTCGGGCTGGGATCGTTCGGGTTGTAGGTCACGAAGGCGACCAGCAGGACGAGCGCCAGGAGGCCCGGCGCAATCCGCAACAGGTCGGCGAGCCGGCGCTTCATGAAGCCGGCAACGCCGTCGCGGGCGCGCGCGGCCTGCTCGGCAGCGCTGGTCTGACGGCTGGTTCGGGTGCTCGTACTCACGCCTGTGTTCGCTTTCCCTGTCGTTGCCGCATTCGGCCCGCCGGGCTTGCTAGCCCAGACGCGCCGCCGGAGCGCCGCCCCAGATCACCTCACCAAGACGCGTGAGTGCACGTTCCGTGACCTCCGGCTCGTACACCAGAGCGACCCGGATGTAGGGCGCGCCCGGATTGTTCCCGTCCGCGTCGTCCACGGCCATGTAGGCCCCGGGCAGCACGCGCAGTCCCGCCTCTTGCCAAAGGCGCTTGGCAGCCGCCTCCCCATCGCCGACGTCGAGCCACAGGAAGAAGCCCGCCTGCGGCCGCACGTTGGCGCCGGTGGATGCCAGCGCCCGCTCCGCCGCGTCGAAGTTGGCGCGGTAGCGCGCGCGATTCGCCTCGACGTGATCGTCGTCCCGCCAAAGCGCGGCGCCGGCGCCCAGAATCGGCAGCGAGACGCCCGCCCCGCCGACGCGCAAGGTGGCATCCAGCTGATCAACCAGCCGCGGGTCGCCGACGGCGAATCCGCAGCGCAGCCCGGCTGCGCTCGAGCGCTTGGATAGCGAATGGAAGATGAGCAATTGGCTAAGATCGGGCGTGCCCGCGCTGCCTGCCAGCTTGGCAGCGGCTTCGAGCGCGCCCGGCGGCGGGGTGGTGTCGTAGATCTCCGTATAGCATTCGTCCAGCGCCAGCACGAAGCCGTGGGCCCGGGCGGTTCGAATCGCCGCGACCAGCTTGTCGGTATCCGCGACCGCGCCTTGCGGGTTCGACGGCGAATTCAGGAAGGCAAGCGCCGTGCGGTCGAGCGTGCCGGCGTCCAGGCTGGCGAAGTCGGGCATGAAGCCGGTTGCAGCCGTCGCCGGGACGAACACCGGGGTCGCCCCGGCGGCGAGCGCCGCCCCGGCATAGACGTGGTAGAAAGGATTCGCCAACAGCACGACATCGCGCCCACCGCCCACGGTGGAGAGCGCGGCGAAGAACAGGCCCTCGCGCGTTCCGGGCAGCGGCAGCGGCTGACGCGCGGGATCGACCGCCCGCCCCGGCCCGATCAGTCCGGCGGCGGCTGGGTAGCGGCGGGCCAACCAGTCGGTGCAGGCCTGCCGAAAGGCGTCGGTGCCGCGGGGCGGCGGGTACTTCTGCCACCCCTTGGCGTCCGTCAACGCCCGATCGATCAGCGCCGGCGGATCGTTCTGCGGCTCCCCCACCTGCAGGTTGATCGGCGCGCCGTCGGGCGCGGGCGAGCGCCCCGGCGCCACGCCGTCCAGCAGCCGGTTCAGCTTCAGGAAGGGGTGGAACGCCTGAACATCCCGCCGGGAACTGCTGACGGCGGCGACCATGCGCGCGTCCTCTCTCGTCAAACACTTAAAAGCCGGCGTTCACACACAGTGCCCGCCGGATTCACGGTTCGTTTCATCTGCGGCCAGTCTACCCGGGCCGGAGTCCGCCGGCAAGCTGGCCAGACACGCGACACACGCGCGTCACGTGCGCCCCCTGCCCTTTTCGCCGGTTCGCACGGAACGCCACAAAAAATACCATGCTGACGGCATAGCGCCTGAAGACTGCCAAGAAGACCTACTCGGCCGCGTTCTTCGAGCCGCAGGACAGGCGGGCAGCACTACGGACAAAGCGGCCGCCACCCTCAAGGTGCGAGGCGACAATAGCATGGCCTCAAGTGTTCAGGCAGCCAGATGAGGTCGCATGAGCTCCGCAACCGCACCTGGCTCCTCCATCAGTGCCAGGTGCGGGCCCTCGATCCAGGCGAGAGCCGCGTCGGCGATACCACTGGCGAGCACCGTTGATGCCACCGGATCGATCATCTGATCGTACCGGTTGCCGAGAACAAGCGTGGGGGCCCTGATCGCACTGAGGTCTTTGGAGACGTCGACCCTCAAATCCAACTCTGACTGTCGGGCGACACCCTCCCAATTGCTTCCCTTGACCATGTCAGAGACGACCTCCTCGATGTCTCCGATTCTGGACAGGAACTCGTGGCTGAACCCGGTCAGCAACATCATGCGGGCGAGCGCCTCTGGATCTCTGCGAGCCAAATCCGCCCAGTGCCGAAACTGCAGTTGCGAACGCGGGTCCCCACCGGTGACGAAGCCACCGATCAACACGAGCCTGTCCACCCTATGGGGGTGAAGGGCTGCAAGCCGGGTTGCAATGGCGGAGCCCAGCGAAAAGCCAGCAAGATCGAAGCGATCAAAGCCGGCATGGTCTGCCGCCGCAACCACCTGCCCGATGAGGCGGTCAAGCGTCAGTACTTCTGTCGGATCATCGGTGAGCCCAGACCCGGCATAGTCAGGCCGTAGCACGCGTCTGCCCGGCAGATGTGGCAGCAGACCCGCGAAATTGGCCTCGCCATCTCCTCCGGTCCCATGAACGAGTACGAGCGGTTGCCCGTCTCCGTCGTCCCGATAGCCAACTCGCGCGCCATCTTGCTGCAAATATTCGATTTTTGACATCGTTTCATTCTCCGACTTGATGTGTCGGCACGCTTCCTACGGCCTGACAGCGCTGTTAGGGTCAAGCCAAAACAAAGGTGCTCATCATGCGGATCGGCGAAATTTCGGATCGGAGTGGCATCAGCATCCGGATGCTGCGCTTCTATGAAGCAGAAGGGCTTCTCCGGCCGCACCGGACAGAAAAAGGCTACAGGGACTATTCCCAAGACGATCTAGAGGAGGCGCGCCTCATCCGGCAGCTGGCCGAGGCTGGGCTAACGGTCGAGGCGATGCATGATCTGTTGCCCTGCATCATCAGTCCGGAGCCGACTTTCCACCCCTGTGATCGGCTGCGCGCCCGGCTGGAGTCTGAGGTGGCTAAGCTCGACCGAAAGCTATCTGATATAGAGCGATCGCGGGCGCAGATCGCCGCCTACCTTGCCGGACTACCTCGCGGAGACCAGAGCGATACTGCGAGCCTCCAATCTGAAACCGCCTGAAGAGAATGTGGTCGAAAATCAACATGCGGCTCGCAGGTCAATGACTGGCAAGGGCTTGATACGGGCCTTTGCTGCCCATTGCACCTACGTCCGTCTAAGGCCGCATTTCCACCATTTAGGGGCGGATTGAGCCTTCGCTGCGTTGGCAGTCTCGCGTGACGGGCGCTCACAAAAAAGGCCCGGCCAGCCGGGATGGCTGAACCGGGCCCAAGTCGGGCGGAGGAAACGCCCAGGGGGATCCCGACCGGCGGCGTTGGACGCCGGCCGGGGATCGGGTGCGGCGCGGTTACACCGTCTGGGAACCGCGGCCGAACTCGGGATAGGCCTCCAGGCCAAGCTCGGCTTGGTCGAGGCCATTGACCTCGGCCTCTTCGTCGACCCGCAGTCCGATGGTGTACTTCAGCACCAGCCAGAGGATCGCGGAGGTCACGGTCATGAAGACGCCGATCGCGACGATGCCGATGATCTGAACCACCAGGTCCCCGCCGCCGAAGATGCCGACGGCCAGCGTGCCCCAGATACCGGCGACCAGGTGGGCCGAGATCGCGCCGACCACGTCGTCGATCTTGAGCTTGTCGAGCATCGGCACGGCCAGCACCACCAGAATGCCACCGATCGCCCCGACGATGATCGCCAGGAAGTGGTTCTGCAGGTCCGGGCCCGCGGTGATCGAGACCAGACCGGCGATCGCGCCGTTCAGCGCCATCGTCAGGTCGACCTTCTTGTAGAGGATCTGCGTCAGCAGCATCGCGGCGACCACGCCGGCGGCGGCAGCCAGGTTGGTGTTGACGTAGACGATCGCCATCGCGCTGGCGTCGAGCGCCGAGCCCAAGGCGAGCTGCGAGCCGCCGTTGAAACCGAACCAGCCGAGCCAGAGGATGAACGTGCCCAGCGTGGCGAGCGGCAGGTTGGCGCCCGGCATCGGGTGTACGGAACCGTCCGCGCCGTACTTACCCCGGCGCGCACCCAAGATCAGCGCCCCGGTCAACGCGGCCCAACCGCCCACGGAGTGAACGATCGTCGAACCGGCGAAGTCGGAGAAGCCCATCTCGGCGAGCCAGCCGCCGCCCCAGGTCCAGGAGCCCTGGATCGGGTACAGCACACCGGTCAGCACCACGACGAAGACCAGGAACGGCCAGAGCTTGATCCGCTCGGCGACCGTGCCGGAGACGATCGACGCGGCGGTGGCGACGAACACCATCTGGAAGAACCAGTCGGACATCACCGAGTAGCCGTTGTCGACGACCGACTGCAGCGTCTCCTCGCCGCCGGTGCCGTTGATCAGCGCCAGCTCAGCTTCCGAGGTGTTGTAGAACAGGCTGAACGAGCCGATGTACCCGGAAACGTCGACGTACATCAGCGCGTAGCCGATCAGGTAGTACATGATGCCGGCGATCGCGTAGAGCGCGATGTTCTTCAGGCAGATCGTCGCCGTGTTCTTGGAGCGCACCAGCCCCGATTCGAGCATGGCGAAGCCGGCGGCCATCCACATCACGAGGAAGCCGCTGACCAGGAAGCTGAAAGTGTTGAAGACGAATGCGGTCTCGCCGCTGACTTCTGCATGAGCCGGGACCGCGAGGCCGACGCCGCCGAGGGCGGCAAGGCCAAGCACGGCCGCGGATTTGCGCAGGACGCTCATTGCTTAGGCCCCCCTTTAAAGCGCGTCGCTATCGGTTTCGCCGGTGCGGATGCGCACGGCGTGAGACACGTCGAAAACGAAGATCTTGCCGTCCCCAATCCGGCCGGTGTTAGCGGCCTTGCTGACCGCCTCGACCGCGCTTTCCACCCGGTCATCGGGCAGCACCAGCTCGATCTTGACCTTGGGCAGGAAATTCACGGCGTACTCCGCACCGCGATAGATTTCCGTCTGGCCCTTCTGACGGCCGTAGCCCTTCACCTCGCTGACCGTCAGACCCTCGATGCCCAGACCGGTCAGGGCCTCACGGACCTCGTCGAGCTTGAAGGGCTTGATGATCGCCATAACCATTTTCATGGCGTCGTTCCCTCTATGGCGTTGGTTTCCCGGAACACGGGGCGCCGGTCCGCTGTCTTCGCCGGCAGGCCCCCTCGCGCCAGCACCGGCCACGGACCCGCGTCCGTCCCGCTCTCCCTCAATCAAGAACCGTGCCAAGCACCCCGGGACGGCTAAGACCCTCGTTCTTCAAGGAGTTATCGGGTCACGCACCCAAGACGTGCGCAGCGCTTGAGCAAAACTGCCTGCTTAATTTTTAAGCAAACCCTGGAAGCTGATCACCAAATGATCAGACTGACAGCAACCACCAGTCCTGCCGTCCAGGCCGACAGCGCAACCGCACCGAGACGCAGCACGCCACCAGCGTACAAACGCGGCGGCGCCCACTGGACAAGCCGGCCCACGCGCTAGATTTTACGGCCATGGTTCAGAGCACTTCCTCTTCGAGCACGCCCCCACGCGCGAACGAAACCGGCGCCGAGACACTGCACGCCGAGGTGCTGGTGGCCGGCGGCGGCCTGGTCGGCGCAACCCTGGCCAGCGCGCTCGCCTCCGCCGGCATCGAAACGGTCGTGGTCGACCAGGAGAGCCCGGACGACGTCCTCAAGATGGGTTTCGACGGCCGCGCCTCGGCGATCGCCGCGGGATCGCGCCACATGATGGAGGCGATCGGCCTGTGGGATCTGGTCGCCGAGCAGGCACAGCCGATCCTGGACATCATGGTGACCGACGGCCGAATCGGCCGTCCCAAATCGCCGCTGCACCTGCACTACGACCACCGCGAGGTCGGCGAGGCGATGGGCCACATCGTCGAGAACCGGGTGATGCGCCAGGGCCAGCAGCGCCTGCTGCCGAGTTTCGAGCGCCTGACCGTGCTCGCCCCGGTGGGCGTCGAGCGGGTCGTGCGCACCACCAGCCACGCCACCGCGACGCTGAGCGACGGACGCAAGGTGCGCGCGCGCTTGATCGCGGGCTGCGACGGCCGCGGCTCGCCGCTGCGCCAGTCGGCCGGCATCCGGACCGCGCGCTGGACCTACGACCAGGCAGGCATCGTCGCCACGCTGGAGCACGATGCCGATCACGCAGGCACCGCGCACGAGCACTTCCTGCCGTCTGGCCCGTTCGCCATGCTGCCGATGGTCGACGGCCCGGACGGCGCGCATCGTTCCTCCATCGTCTGGACCGAGAAGAAGCGCCTGGCCGACCACTTCTATGGCCTGGACACGGACGCGTTCGCCCGCGAAGTGCTGCGTCGCTTCGGCACCGACTACGGCGATGTCCGCGAGGCCGGCCCACGGTTCAAGTATCCGCTCTCCGGCCTGCACGCCGAACGCTACATCGACACCCGCCTGGCGCTGGTCGGCGACAGCGCGCACGCCATCCACCCGATCGCGGGCCAGGGCCTGAATCTCGGCCTGCGTGACGTGGCGGCACTGGCCGAGTGCATCGTCGACGCCCGGCGGCTGGGGCTGGATGTCGGCAATCCCGACGTGCTGCGCCGCTATCAGCGCTGGCGCCGGCCGGATAACCTGATCCTGGTCGCCGCCACGCACACGCTCGACCATCTGTTCTCCAACGACCTGGGACCGGTGCGCCTGGCCCGCGACCTGGGCCTGGCCGGGGTCAACCGGGTGGGCCCGATGAAGAAGCTGTTCATGCAGCACGCGATGGGAACCCTGGGCGACCTGCCGCGGCTAATCCGCGGCGAGCCACTGTGAGGCGGCTGACCACCCTCGCCCTGGCCCTGCTGCTGGCGGCCGGCCCGGCGCAGGCGCTGGAGCCGCTGGGCGACCGCGGGTTGGCGGTGGTGAACGGCGGCGGTGGAGAGTTTTTCCTGACCCCCGTGCCAATCACCTGGCAGATCGCCTACTCCTCGAACACCGGCCGGGTCGTGCACATGGCCTGGTTGCCGGAAGGACAGGAGACGGACAACTGGGCGGACAAGGTGTCAATCCAGCTGTTCCCAGGCGAAACCGGGATCACCGGCAAGCAACTGTTGGACCAGATCGCCCGGCGTTATGCCCAGGACTGCCGCAATCTGCTGGGCACCCAGACCGACGTGCAGCAGACGCGCGGGCGGACGGTGGCCTTCCGTCTGCTCGGCTGCACCAAGCATGCCCAGACGGGGCGCGGCGAGCTGGCGTTGTTCCGAGTCGTCGAGGGAACGGAATCGCTCTACCTGGTGCAGCGCGCCTGGCGCACCCCCACCTTCGACACCGAACACCTGCCGTTCTCCCGCGACATCCTGGGCAAGACCCGCCTGTGGCTGCAGGGCGGCCGGGTGTGCCAAGCGAACTCGCCCGAGGCCGAGTTCGCCTGCCCGCCGCGCCTGGCGGACGCGATCCAGACCACCTCGCTCGACAAGCCGGTCAACGTGATCAAGCTGGGTCAGCACGACGGCAAGGCGCAGCAGGAGTAGACGCTGCCCGACCAGAGCCCTACGCCGCCTCTCCCCGCGGCGCCGGCACACGCCAGAGCAAGGCGAAGCCGACCACGAAAAACGCCAGAATGGTCAGCATCCCCGCGCGCTGGCTGCCGGCCCAAAGGGTGATCCAGCCAACCAGCGCCGGGCCGATGAAGGCGGTCGCCTTGCCCGACAGGGCGTAGAGACCGAACATCTCGGTCTGCAGGTGCGCAGGCGCCATACGGGCCATCATCGAGCGGCTGGCCGACTGCGCCGGACCGATGAACAGGCCCAGTCCGCAGCCGGCGATGTAGAGCGCCGTCACCGACTGCACGGTCAGCGCGGCGACGCCGAAGCCGAGCAAACCGATCAGCGAGATCTGGATCGTCCGCTTGGGCCCGATCCAGTCGTCGACCCAAGCAAATGCCAACGCGCCCAGCCCGGCGGCGACGTTGAGCACGATCCCGAAAATCAGGATATCGCGGAATCCCATGCCGAAGGTGCCGGCGGCATAAACCCCGCCGAAGGTGAACAGCGTGTTCAGCCCGTCGGTGTAGATCATCCGCGCGATCAGGTAATGCGCGATCTCCCGGTGGTCCGGCCAGATGCGCCGCAACGAGGTGACCAACTGCGCCAGTCCCGCCCGCGCGGCCGCACGCAGCGACAGCCCACTGGCTGGTCTGTCGGGGACGAGCAGGAAGAACGGCACGCTGAACACGGCGAACCAGGCCGAAACGACCAGCGCGCTCGCCCGCACCGGCTCGGAGTCGCCGGCATCCAGACCGAACAGCGGCGGCTCGGGAAACACCAGCAGGACCAAGCAGCTGGTCAGGCAGGCCAATCCCCCAGCGTAGCCAAGCGCCCAGGCCCAACCCGACACGCGGCCCAGCTTCCCGGCCGGGGCGATGTCGCGCAGCATGGCGTTGTAGAACACCTGGCTCATCTCGAACGTGGCGGTGCCAAGCGCGATCAGCACGCCCGCGCGAACCAGCAGATCGGCTTCGGGCGCGATCGTCCAAAGCAAGGCCGAGACCAGCACGGTCATCGCCGTGAACACGCCGACCCATGGCTTGCGCCGGCCCGCGCGGTCCGCGATCGCGCCTAACAGCGGGCTGAGGAGCGCCACGACGATCCCAGCGATCGCCGTCGCCGTGCCCCACCAAGCCGTGCCCACCTCGGCGTTGGGCGCGACTTCGCGGGTGACGTAGGCGGCGAAGACGAAGCTGGAGACCACGGTCGGCCAGGCGTTGCTGGCCCAGTCATACAGGCACCAGGCGGCGATGACGCGGGCGCGGCGCGGCACGGCGACAGGGGACGAAGCGTCAGAAGGCTTGGACATGGGCGCAGCCTACGGCACACGCGCCCGCCGGGAAACGGACGCACGCGCATCAGCGGGCCGTCTCAGCGGGGCCGTCGGTGTGACGGTTTCCACATTTCCGCCGCATTGCCACCCAACTCCGGTCACACCAAGGCGCGAGCGTTAACCTTAACGGAGATTCCCCTCTCTGTGATGGAGGCGCCCAGCCGGCCTCCCAGGTGCCCCCACACCTTGCGAACGGCTGGCGGATCGGACGGCGGTTCTTCCCCCGGATCTGCCGTTCCTGGCGGACACCGCGTTTGCGAAGCGTGTGTGTTTCGGCCGCGGCACCCCTCCCCCAACGGTGCCGCGGCCGTTTTCGTTTCCGCGGCATGATGCTGCACGGCATCTAATAGGTCCGTGTCGGCGTGCGCGTTGACGCCAAGCGGCGGACCGTGCTTTTTCGACGGCGCGTCGTGGCCGCGCGCGACGCACTCGCCCGTTTTCACGCAGCGCTTCCCGCAGACCTGCCTTGGCCCGTTCCCATCCCAGCCCAAGTGCCGCCCCCGTCCGATTCGCCGGACGCGACCTCGGCTGCGTGCGCGGCGACCGGGCGATCTTCGCCGGGCTCGACTTCGATCTGGTAGCTGGCGGCGCGCTGGTCCTCAGCGGCCCGAACGGCAGCGGCAAGTCGTCGCTGCTGCGCGTGCTCGCCTCCCTGCTGCCCCCCGCGGCTGGCCGGTTGAGCTGGGATGGCGCCGATGTCGCCGAGGACCCGGAAGCTCACCGCGCGCGCCTGCACTATCAGGGACACCACGAGGCCCTGAAACCGGAACTCACGGCGGTGGAAAATCTGAGCTTCTGGGCCGGTCTGGAAGGCAAACTGGCCGACGCGGCGCCCCATGCCTTGGAACGCTTCGGCCTGGGCGACCTGGCGGACCAACCGGTGCGCCTGCTCTCCGCCGGGCAGCGCCGGCGCCTGTCGCTCAGCCGAATCCTGGCCTCCCCCGCGCCGCTGTGGCTGCTGGACGAACCGAGCGTCGGGCTGGACGCGCGCTCCGTGCGCACCCTGGAAGCGGAGATCGAGGCGCACCGTGCGGCGGGCGGAATGGTCGTCCTGGCGACCCACCAACCACTCGCCCTGAGCGCCGTGCAGGAACTCACCGTCGCCGACTTCCCGCCGGCCCCCGTCACCGCGGACGATGATCCCTGGGCGGGGGCACTGTGGTGAGTGGGGAGGCCCGCATGCACGAACACACGACCAGCTCCCCGGCGGCCGAGCCGGGACCCGGGCTGCTGCGCGGCTTCGTCCGTGTGGTCGCGCGCGATCTGCGCCTGGCGCTGCGCCAGCGCGGCGACGCCCTGCTGGCCGTGCTGTTTTTCGTCCTGACCGCAATGCTGTTCCCGTTCGGTATCGGGCAGGAGCCGAACCTCTTGCAGCGGATCGCCCCCGGCGTGGTCTGGGTGACCGCGCTGCTCGCCGTGCTGCTGTCGCTGGAACGGCTGTTCCTGCGCGATTACGAGGACGGCTCGCTGGAACTGATGGCGCTCTCGCCTCTGCCGCTGCCGGTGATCGTACTCGCCAAGGTCACGGCGCACTGGCTGACCACCGGCCTGCCGCTGCTGGCCGCCGCGCCGGTGATCGCGCTGATGTACGGCCTGCCAGCGGAAGGCTACGGCATCCTGTTGGCCGCGATGGCGCTTGGCACGCCGACGCTCAGCCTGATCGGCGCGGTCGGCGCGGCGTTGACGCTGGGCGCCCGGCGCGGCGGCGTGCTGATCCCGCTGCTAGTGCTGCCGCTCTATATCCCGGTGCTGATCTTCGGCGTTTCCGCCGTGGACGCCGAGATGGCGGGGATGACCGCACGTCCGCAACTCCTCTTGATGGGCGCGGGCCTGCTCGCGGCGATCGCGCTGGCGCCCTGGGCCGCAGCCGGCGCGGTGCGCCAAGCGGTCGAATAGGTCGGCACGAACGCCCGCCCGTCCACCGGTCGAGCGGTGCGCCCTTTTGTCCTAGACGCGTTTCAGCTATTGAGAAGAAAGGTCCGACCGGCCATCTCATGACACGATACGACGTAAAGGTGGATTGACGGTGAGTACCCAGGCGGCCGCCCAGCGGAAGACGCGCAGTCTGCACCGCTTCGCCAACCCGGGCCGTTTCCTGCGGCTGGCCGACATGGTTCTGCCGTGGCTATGGATCGCCTGCGCGGTGGCCCTGGCGGTCGGGCTGTTCGGCGCGTTCACGGCGCCCGTCGACTACCAGCAGGGTGCGAGCGTACGGATCATGTACGTGCACGTACCCACCGCTTGGCTTTCGATGTTCATCTACTCCACGATCGCGATCGCAAGCGCGGTTGCCCTGGTCTGGCGGCATCCGCTCGCGGATCTGGCGGCGCGCGCGGCTTCGCCGGTGGGGGCAGCATTTACCGCATTGTGCCTGGTCACGGGCTCCCTCTGGGGCAAGCCGATGTGGGGCACCTGGTGGGTCTGGGACGCGCGCCTGACCAGCGTGCTGGTGCTGTTCTTCCTCTACCTCGGCCACATGGCGATCGCCAACGCGTTCGACGATGTCGGGCGCGGCCGTCGGGCGGCGGCGATCCTGGCACTGGTCGGCTTCGTCAACGTGCCGATCATCAAGTTCTCGGTCGACTGGTGGAACACCCTGCATCAGAGCGCCAGCGTCAGCCGGATCGGCATGCCGGCCATCGCGCCCTCGATGCTCTGGCCGCTGATGGTCATGGCGCTCGGCTTCACGCTGTTCTTCGCCGCGCTGCTGCTGGTGCGGATGAAGAGCGAGCTGTACGAGCAGCGCCTGCGCAACCTGCGCGCCGCCAGCCTGCAGCGTAAGGGCACCCCGGGCGCGACCGGCACCGCCCACCCGGCGCCGGCGGAGGGCTAGGCGATGGATCTGCAGCTGGCCGGCGACTATGCAGCCTATATCTGGCCGGCCTATGGCCTGACGGTTCTGGTGATGCTCGCCTTGCTCGCGTTCAGCATCACCCGGCTGAAGCGCGTGAAGCGTGAATTGGGCGCGCTGGAGCAGGCCCAGGGTGGCCGGCGCCGCCGGCGGGGCGACGCTGCATCGGATGCCGAGGATGAGGAGACGTAAGACATCATGACGTCGCGCAAGAAAAAGCGGCTGTCCCTACTTGCCTGCGGCATGCTGGCGCTGGCCGGCGCCGCGGCGCTGACGCTCTCGGCGTTCGAGGACAACATCGTGTTCTTCTACGGCCCCAGCGAGGTGGCGCAGAAGGACATTCCGCTCGACCGCCGCTTCCGGCTGGGCGGGCTGGTTCAGTCGGGCTCCGTGCAGAAGGTCGCGGACGGCGCCACCACGACCTTCAAGGTGACCGACGGCAAGAACGCCGTGCCGGTGCGCTACCGCGGCCTCCTGCCCGACCTGTTCCGCGAGGGGCAGGGCGTGGTCACCCACGGCACGCTGAACCAGCAGGGGGTGTTCGTCGCCGACGAGGTGCTGGCCAAGCACGACGAGAACTACATGCCCCCCGAGGTCGCGCAGGCCCTGAAGGACTCCGGCCAGTGGGAGGGCGACGGCCCGATGCCCGAGGCCGCCAAATCCGGCATGGACACCAGCTACAACAACTAAATGACCAGCGACCCGGATACGCAAACCGCCCATGGTGGCGGAGAAACAGGCAGCCCGAAGGGCAAGCGCCTGCTGTTCCTGCTGCCCATGCTGATCTTCCTGGTGGTGGCAGGCTACTTCGCCTGGGGCCTGTTGTCCGACCGCGACCCGAGCGAGGTGCCTTCCGCGCTGATCGACAAGCCCGTGCCCCAATTCGACCTATCGCCGGTCGAGGGGCTGGACACGCCAGGTCTCAAGACCGCGGACCTGACCGATGCCAACGGGCCGGTGCTGCTCAACGTCTGGGCCAGTTGGTGCGTGCCCTGCCGGGCCGAGCACCCCGTCCTGATGCGCCTGGCCGAGCGGGACGACGTCACCCTCTACGGCGTCAACTACAAGGACGAGCCGGCGGATGCCCGGCAGTTCATCAACAATCTCGGCAACCCTTTCACGCGCATCGGCGCCGACCGATCCGGACGCACAGGCATCGAACTGGGCGTCTACGGTGTGCCGGAAACCTACGTGATCGGCCCGTCTGGCAAGATCCGCTACAAGCACACTGGCCCGATCGACGCCAAGGCGCTCAACGAGAATATTCTACCGCTCTTGCAGCGCCTGAGCGGGTAGAACGACGAACCTACCCTTGCCCGTTTCACGCGCGGATTATCGCAGTGGAGCCTCCCCTTTTGCGGGAGAGGAATGGGCGTAACAGCGCGGTTGTGCCGCACATTTATCGACCCGCGTTTAACGCATGCCACCCGTTTTCGCTTTGCATGGCTGGGTGTTGGGGACTAGCCTCCAACACGGATCAGGCGGGTATTTTAGGAAAGCCAAAGTTTGCAGAAGGCAGGGCGCACCGTGGCGCAGCAGCAGGCAGCCAATCCGGCAGACACGGGCGCGATGGCAGGGATGACGGTCGACGCCCCCACGGAGGCTGGCAGCGCGCTCGACATCCAAGACATTTACAAACGCTTCGGCTCGCTGGAGGTGCTCAAGGGCGTCTCCCTGACCGCGCGCAAGGGCGATGTGACCGCGCTGATCGGCTCCTCGGGCTCGGGCAAGAGCACCTTGCTGCGGTGCATCAACCTGCTCGAGGTCCCGGATTGGGGCCGGATCGTCGTCGGCCGCGAAGAGGTCAAGCTGACGACGGACAAGAAAGGCCATACGGTTCCGGCCGACTGGGCCCAGGTGAACCGCATTCGCACCCGTCTTGGCATGGTGTTCCAGAACTTCAACCTCTGGACCCACATGACCGTTCTGGAGAACCTGATCGAAGCGCCGGTCCACGTTCAGAAGCGCGATAAGGCCGAGGTAAGCGAACGCGCACACGCGCTGCTCGCCAAGGTGGGCATCCCGGAAAAAGCCAACCACTTCCCCGCCCACCTGTCCGGCGGCCAGCAGCAGCGCGCCGCGATCGCCCGCGCGCTCGCCATGGAACCGTCGGTAATGCTGTTCGACGAACCGACCAGCGCGCTCGACCCCGAACTGGTCGGGGAGGTGCTGCGCGTGATCCGTCAGCTCGCCGACGAGGGGCGGACGATGGTGATCGTCACCCACGAAATGAGCTTCGCACGAGAGGTCGCTTCCGAGGTGATCTTTCTGCACGAAGGGCGGGTCGAGGAACGGGGCCCGCCGAGCCAGGTGTTCGACGCGCCGCAGTCCGAGCGTTGTCGGCAGTTCCTGCAGTCGACCAGCTGACGCGACCACCGTTCCGCAAACCGACAGACACCCAACAAAAGCAAAGCCAGGGAGACTCACCCATGCGCACCAAGCTGACGGCGCTCGCGGCCGCTTGCGCCATGGCTTTCACCGCCGGCACCGCCAGTGCCGCGATCGAAGGCTGCCCGGATCAGATCACGATCGGGACCGAGGGCGCCTACCCCCCGTTCAACTACATCGACGAGAACGGCGAGCTGCAGGGCTTCGACATCGACATCTCCAAAGCCCTCTGCGAGGAGATCGGCGCGGAGTGCACCTTCAAGACGCAGGATTGGGCCGGCATTATCCCGGGCCTGCTGGCGAAAAAGTACGACGCCATCATCGCCTCCATGTCGATCACCGAAGAGCGCGAGAAGAAGGTCGACTTCACCGAAAAGTACTATCAGTCGCCCGTGCGTTTCGCCGGTCCGAAGGACATGGACGTCGAGATCTCCGCGGACGCTCTGGACGGCATGGTGGTCGGCGTGCAGCGCGCCACCGTCTCCGAGAACTTCCTGCGCGGTGAGTATGGCGACGTCGTCGACGTGCGCAGCTACGACACCCAGGAGGAAGCCACGCTCGACCTGACCAGCGGGCGAGTCGACCTGGTGGTCGCCGACGCGATCAAGCTGTCCGAGGGCTTCCTGTCGTCCGAGGCGGGCAGCGACTACGCCTTCAAGGGTCCATCGTTCACGCTGGAAAAGTACTTCGGCAAGGGCATCGGCATCGCCGTGCGCCCGGGCGAAGACACGCTGCGCCAGTGCTTCAACACGGCGATCGACAACATCCGCGAGAATGGCACCTACGACGAGATCAGCCAGGAAAACTTCGGCATGAATATCTACGGCGACTAAGGTCGTCCATGTTGGCCGGGCCGGCGGGGCAACATTCCGCCGGCCCGTTTTATTTTCCGAAACCTCGCACCCCACCGAAACGAAAACCGCCGCCCCGTGTTCGATCTGCAAGGCTACGGACCGCTGCTGCTGCAAGGCTTCAAGCTGACCGTGCTGGTCGGCGTGGCCGCTATGGCGCTTGCCATCCTGCTGGGGATCGGGGGCGCGTGGGCGAAAGTCACACCGCTGCGGACGGTCAACTGGCTGGCCGGGCTCTATACCACGGTCGTGCGCGGGGTGCCGGAGCTGGTCCTGATCCTGTTGGTTTATTACGGCGTTCCGACCCTGATTCAGGATGCCGCCAACGGGCTCGGCTATGACGTGCGGGTTAACCTCGACCCCTTCATCTCGGGCGTGCTGACGATCGGCTTCATCTATGGCGCGTTTGCCACCGAGGTGTTCCGCGGCGCCTACCTCGCCGTCCCGGCCGGGCAGATGGAGGCGGCACGCGCCTGCGGCATGACACAGGTGATGGCCGCCCGGCGAATCCTGCTGCCGCAGATGTGGCGCTACGCCATCCCCGGCCTCGGCAACGTCTGGATGGTGTTGATCAAGGCGACCGCACTGATCTCGGTGATCGAGCTGCAGGAACTGATGCGCGCTTCGCAAATTGCGGCGCAGGCCACCCGCTTGCCGTTCACCTTCTACGCCGGCGCCGCGGCGCTCTACCTGCTGCTCACGATCGTCTCCATGGTGCTGCAGCAGCGCCTGGAGACCTGGGCCAACCGCGGCGTCCAGCGGGCTTAAGGGGGCAGCGCGATGGATTGGCAGATCATCATCGACAGCCTGCCGGAGCTGATGGACGGCATGTGGCTGACCATCCAGATCACGGCGCTGTCGGTCATAATCGGGCTGGCGATCGCGGTGCCGCTCTCAATTCTGCGCCTGCACCCGAACCCGGCGATCTGGACGCCGGTCTATGCCTTCATCTTCTTCTTCCGCGGCACGCCGCTACTGGTTCAGCTGTTCCTGATCTACTACGGCAGCGGCCAGTTCTCCGGTGAACTCCGGTCGGTCGGCTTGTGGACCTTCTTTCGGGAAGCCTATTTCTGCGGTGTGCTGACACTGACGCTCAACACCGCCGCCTACACCGCCGAAATCCTGCGCGGTGCGATCCAGGGCGTTCCAAAGGGCGAGGTCGAAGCCGCGCGTGCCTGCGGCATGAGCGGACCGCTGCTCTACCGCCGGATCATCATGCCCAAGGCTTTCCGTCTTGCCTGGCCGGCCTACACCAACGAGGTGATCTTCCTGTTGCAGGCGACCTCGCTGGTTTCGGTGATCACGCTGATGGATATCACCGGAGTAGCCAGCAAGATCGCCGCCAGCTCCTTCGCATTCTACGAGCTGTACCTGACCGCGGCCGCACTCTACCTCGCGTTGGTGTATGGTCTGCTCGCGGTGTTCAAGCGCATCGAGTACCGCCTGTCCGGTCATCTGCGCGCCGCCAGGGACAGCCAGGGTCCGGCGTTGCGCTAGGCCAGGCCGCAGCACCCCGCCATGCCGGACACCCTGGTCATCCAGAGCCACGCGCCCAACCCGCCGGCGTGGCTGCGCGCGTGCCTGGGCAGCGTGGCGACCTGGGCCGCGACGGCTGGGTTCGCGCACCGGGTCGACGGCGATGACTTTCTGGCGCGCATCCCAGCAGAACTGCGCGCCCGTGCACACGGGCGCACCCAGGTGGTCGCGGACCTTGCCCGGCTGGACTGGATCGCCGAGTTGCTGGCCGCGGGCTGGCAGCGCGTGATCTGGCTGGACGCCGATGTGATCGTGTTCGCCCCGGACCGGCTGACGGCGGCGCTCACACTGCCGGACTCCGGCTACCTGTTCGGGCGGGAAGTCTGGATCCAGCCGGACGCGCGCGGACACCCGCGCGCGCGGCGTAACCTGCACAACGCCCTGCTCGCGTTTCAGCCTGACAATCCGGTGCTCGATTTCTACCGTCACGCAGCCCGGCGGGTACTGGCTCGACACGACGGTCCGCCGGTGCCGCAGCTGATCGGGCCAAAGCTGCTAACCGCCCTGGACAACATGATCCAACTGGACGGGACCTGGGCGGTCGGCATGGCGAGCCCCCTGGTCGTGCGCGACCTAGCCGCCGGCGGCGGACCGGCGTTGGCGTGCCTGCACGCCGCCACGCCGACACCTCCGGCAGCGATGAACCTGTGCGCCTCCTACGCCGGGCACACAGCCGACGACGTTACGCTGGCCCCGAACGTTTTGGAGGCAGCAATCGCTTTCCTACACCGAACGGGTGACCATTCCGTGGCAAAATAAGCCGAAATCGAGCCAGGAGCGCCGGTTGCCACAAGCTGTTCACGATCTCGCCTCTATTAGACCGAACTCATTCGTTTATACTTGAACTCATGAGCACACACGTCCTTCTGGTCGAAGATGACACCGACTTTTCCGAGTCGGTCTGTGCGAATCTGGAATACGCTGGCTACGGCGTTTCCGGAATCGCGCGCAGTGGACTCGAGGCGTTCCAGTTATGCGAGCAGCATAAGCCGGACGTCGCGCTGATCGACATCGGCCTGGAAGGCGCTTTCGATGGCATCTTCCTCGGCGAACAGCTGGCCGAGCGGGGAATCGCCGTGATCTACCTGACCGGTCGGTTCGACCGTGCCCTGCGCGAAGGGCGCGAACACGCGGCCGGGCTACTCGCGAAGCCATGCTCGCTCACGGACCTGACGGCGGCGATCGATGCCGCAATTCAGACCGGTTCACAAAAACAGCGCGCATCCAGCTGAACGCTTTCTGCTAGCCGCCCCTCGCATGGCGCCGGGGGCTTCGCTATAACCCGCGCCATGTCCGGCGCAGAGACGAAACACCCGAAGAATCCAGCCGCAATCAAGGCACGCGCAGAGGAATTGCTCGCGCGCTACAAACCTTTGATCAGCGACTGGGACACCTTCCTGGATGTCCTTGTCCGCCCGAAGCCGACGTGCATTGTCGCCAATGCCCCCCGGGTCAGCCGCGAGCGGCTTAGCGAGCTTCTAAGCGCGGACTCGCCGACCCTCACACCGGTGCCATGGGATTCGCAGGCCTTGCGGGTACCCAACGACGCCCGTCCGGGGACTTGGTGGGCCTTCCTGGCCGGCCTGTATCAGGTCCAGGAGGAGGCGTCACTGCTGCCCACCGCCCTGCTCGATCCGCAGCCGGGGGAGCGGATTCTCGACCTTTGTGCTGCGCCCGGCGGCAAGGCCGCACGGATCGCCATGGCGGTCGGACGCGACGGCACGGTGATCGCCAACGAGAAAGAACCGCGACGCCTGTCGGCCGTACGCGACAAGATGAAGCGCCTGGGCCTGGTCAACCTGACCTCGACCGTCCACGACGGCGGCGATTACCCGCTGGAAGCGGGCGTGTTCGACCGCGTGCTGGTCGATGCCCCCTGCACCAGCGAAGGCACCAAGTTCCGTCAGGGCGCCGGCTATCAGGGGTCGGCGCCGGCATTCCTGTCGTGGATCGCCGGTCAGCAAGCCGCCTTGCTGCGCCGCGCCGCCGAGCTGGTTAAGCCCGGCGGCCGGGTGGTCTACGCGACCTGCTCCTTCGCACCGGAAGAGAACGAGGCGGTGGTCGACCGCGTGCTGGCCGAACTGGACGGCATGCTCGTGCCCACGGCCGTGCGTCCGCCGGGGCTGCCCCCCTCCGCGCCAATCGGCAGTTGGGGCGGGCGCACGTTCGATCAGGGGGTGCAGGCTGGCATCCGTCTGTGGCCGCACACCCACGGCACCGGCGGCTTTTTCGCGATCGCCCTGGACAAGCCAGCCGACGCACCAGCGCCCACGACCGAAGCGACCCGGCACGCCGATCCCTGGTCCGGCGCCCCCGCGACCTGGATCTCACCGGTGCTGGAGAAGTTCGACCTCGCGGGCGACCCGCTGGCCGGGCTGCAGGTGATCGAACGCGGCGACGACCTGCAGCTGGTTGCGGAAACGCACAGTGCGCCCGCCCGCCCCGCACCGGTGTCCACCGGTGTGCCGGCGCGCCGGGCACGCAACCGAACACCGAAACCGTCAACCTCGCTCGCCCTGATGGTCGGCCAGCACGCCCGCCGGCGGGTCGTCGAGGTGACGGCCGAACAGCGCGACGCCTATCAACGCCGACAAGCGATCCAACCGTCGGACACGCAACTTGCAGCCTGCCGGAACGACGCCCACCTGTCGGACGGCATCGATCCCACGGGCGCCATCGAGCAGGGGTTCGTGCTGCTGCGCTACCGGGGCATCCCGCTCGGCGCCGGTTTCCTGCGCCCTGGCCCGCCCGCCGAGATCGAGAGCCAGTACCCGCGCGCCTGGAAACTCTGACGCGCGCGGCCCGACAGCCAAGACAGATACCGGCCAAGAGATAAGGACCGAGATTACGATGCGCGATCAGCGCACCTTCAAGCGTGGCGACCTGGACGCCGTGCTCAAGCGGATCGATGGGAAGGGCTACAAGGCCTACAAGGACATCGTCGGCCGCTACGCCTTCGACCGGTTTACCCTGTCGATCGATCACGTTCAGGGCGACCCGTTCGGCAGCCCCTCGCGCCTGCGCCTGTTCGTGCCCCCCGAGGTCGCCAGCTTTCCGGACGACTGTTTCGCAAGCGACAGCCGGATCGTCGCGCTACGCGACTACCTGTCCCGCGCGTTTGCCGCCCGCGCCAAGCAGTTGGCGAAGCCACGCGGCTCCGGTTCATCCGGCCTGCTGGCGATGGATTCGCCGGGCCAGGAGATCCTGGACCGCTCCGCCATATTCGCCAGTCGCGACGGCGGGATCGAGGCGCGTTTCATCGCCGGTCTACCGGCGCGCGGACGCAGCGTCCTCGGCCGCGAGGCGCAGCAGATGCTGCTCCAGGATATCCCGGAATTGGTGACGGACGCCCTGCTCGCGCGCGCGCACGATGAAAGCCAACTGCGCGACCACCTGACCTGCGCGGAAGATGCGGACGCCCTGCGTGGCCAACTGCGCAATCGCGGCCTGGTCGCCTTCGTCGCCGATGGCGCGATCCTGCCGCGGCGCTCCGGCGTTGACGACCGGCCGATGGCGAGCGGTGCCGTGCCGTTCGAGGCGCCGGATAGCCTGGCGGTCGAGCTCGACCGGCCGAACCGTGGCCCGATCCGCGGCCTGGGCGTGCCGCAAGGGATCACGCTGATCGTCGGCGGCGGCTACCACGGCAAGTCGACCCTGCTGCAGGCGATCGAGCGCGGCGTCTACAACCACCGGCCGCAGGACGGGCGCGAATGGGTGGTCGCGGACCCGGCGGCGGTCAAGGTCCGCGCCGAGGACGGCCGCGCGGTGACCGACGTCGACATCTCGCCGTTCATCCAGGGCCTGCCGGGCGGCAGCGACACACGGCACTTCGCCACGCCGAACGCCTCCGGCTCGACGTCCCAGGCGGCCAACATCGTCGAAGCGCTGGAGGCGGGCGCCAAGGTCATGATGATGGACGAGGACACCTCGGCCACCAACTTCATGATCCGCGACCGGCGGATGCAGGCGTTGATCGCCAAGGACCGCGAGCCGATCACGCCCTACATCGATAAGGTGCGCCAGCTGTACGACGACCTGGGCGTGTCGACCACGCTGGTGATCGGCGGCTCCGGCGACTACCTGGACAAGGCCGATACGGTAATCGCGATGGAGGCGTTCCGCGCCCACGACGTCACCGCGCGGGCACGCGACGTGGTGGAGGCCCATCGCACCGAGCGCGCGGAGGAAGGCGGCGAGCGCTTCGGTCAGCCGGGCGCGCGCACCTTCAAGGGCACCGGCATCACGGGCAAAGGCGACAAGCCCCCCAAGGTGAAGGTGCCGCACCGCAAGACAATTGGAATCGGCCAGGACGATCTGGACCTCGGCGCGATCGAGCAGTTGGTCGACGAAAGCCAGACCCGGGCGGTGGCGGAGGCGCTCCTGCGCCTGAGCGACGACCACCGCCTGCACGGCAAGACTCTGCCGGACATCCTGGACCAGCTTGAGCAGGACCTCGACACCCGCGGTCTCGACGCCCTGACGCGGACCCCGCGCGGCGACCTCGCCCGGCCACGCCGGTTCGAAATCGCCGCCGCGCTCAACCGCCTGCGGGCCCTCAAGACCAGCTAAGACAGGGCAAGCCGGGCAGGCGCTCTCCCCCTAAGCGCTCTTGGCAGTCGCTTGCGCCTGCTCGGCCGCGGCTTTCTCCAAGCGCTCGGCGGGTAGGGTGACACGTACACGGGTGCCCCTTTCGAGCTCGGACTCTAAATCCAACCTGCCGCCGTGCAGTTCGGCCAACTGCTTGCATAGCGCAAGCCCCAGACCGGTGCCTTCGTGCTGGCGGGTGAGCCAATTATTGGCCTGGCCGAACGGCGACATCGCCTTGTCGATGTCTTCCGAGGCGATCCCGATCCCCGTATCCGTCACCTCGATCCAGACGCCGTTACCACTGGCCTGGACGCCGACCGTGACCTCACCGCCTTCGGGGGTGAACTTGATGGCGTTGGTGAGCAGGTTCAGCAGGATCTGCTTAAGGCCCCGCTGATCGGCGAACACGCGCGGCAACTCGTCAGCCGGCAGCACATTCAGCGTCAGATTGCGGTCCACCGCCCGCTCGCGTACCAGCCGAACCGTACCTTTGATCAAGTCCGGCAGCAGCAGCCATTCCTCGTGAAGCTCCCGCCGGCCAGCCTCGATCTTGGCATGATCCAGGATGTCGTTAATCAGGTTTAACAGGTGTTGCCCGCTCTCCCGGATATCGCCGGCATAGGACTGGTACTTCGGGTTACCGAGCGGCCCCAGCAACTCCCCCTCGATCACCTCGGCAAACCCAATCACGGCGTTGAGCGGCGTGCGCAGTTCGTGGCTCATGTTCGCCAGGAACTCGGTCTTCGACTTATTGGCCAACTCCGCCCGCTCGCGGGCGGCGATCAGTTCGCGCTCCTGGCGCTTCAACTCGTCGATGTTAGACAGTATCCCGGCAATCCGAACGGCCTGGCCCTGGCCGTCACGCTCCGTCTCGGCGCGTAGCCGGAACCAGCGGAGCTCACATTTCCCCTCCGGCCAGGTGTCGGGCAGATCACCGACAGCAATCCTGACTTCGACGTCGTAGGGCGTGCCGGCCTTGATGTGCCCCCGGATCGTCTCGCGCAAGCGTTCACGGTCATGGGGATGGACCCGCTCGATGAACGTCGCGGTCTTGTCGCCCAGGACGTCTGGGGTGACGCCGAGCAACTCGTAGCAGCGCTCGGAGTAGTACAGCGTGTCGGTGCGCAGGTCGTAATCCCAGACGCCATCGCGCGAGGCCCGTACCGCCCGTTCGTAGCGGTCCTGTTGCTCGCGTAGCTTCGCCTCGGCCGTCTTCAGGCGGCTGATGTCGGTGAGCAAGCCGTTCCAGACCACCGAGCCCGACCGCTCGACGTGGGCGACCGCCTGAGCCCGGATCCACTTGACCTTACCGTCGACGACGATCCGGTACTCCAGATGGAAGTTCCGATGCGCGTGATACGCAGCCTCCATCTCCGCGCCCATCCTGTCGACATCGTCATGGTGGATATTGGCGATCAGCTTCTCAATATCGTACGCCTGCGCTTTGTCGACGCCGTACAAGCTCTCGATCCCAGCGGAGACAAAAAGTATCTGCAGGCCAGCTTCGTCGTGGCGAATCTGGACGACCGCCCCGGGAATGCTATCGGTCAGCTCGACCAGCTGGCTCTGGGCGGCGCGGGCAGCCTCCTCGGCCAGGAACTGGGCAGTGACGTCGCTGGCGACCCCGCGGTAGCCGTTAAACGCGCCACGTTCATCGACCACCGGCACGCCGCTCACGCGTACCCAAATCGGACGACCGTCAGCCCGGCGGCTCTGATAGGTGACGTCACGGAACGAATGTTGCGCGCGCAAGTCCGCCCTGTGTTGAGCGATCTCCCCGGGATCATTCTCCTCACTCATCAGAACATCGCACGTCTGGCCGATCACCCGACTGGGCGGGAAACCAAACGCGGCTTCGAACTTGGCCGAGAGATGGGTGAAGCGAAGCGCACGGTCCGTCGCCCAAGTCCAATCGGTCGAGGCAGCGGCGATATGCTCGAGCTGGGCGAGGCGGTCAGCCTGCTGACGGGCGTGCGATTGGGCGCGATAGGCAAAGGCAGCTGCCGTCCCGGCTGCGCCCAAGCATGCCAGCCCAGCTATAATCTGCCCGCTGCTGCGCGCCCCGGAAACGGCATAGACAGCCGCGAGGGCCGCGAGCGCGCTCAGGACCGGCGGCACGAATGCGCTCTGTAACGTCTTCAATGAGCCCGCTCTGAGACGATGGTGCGGCATCGGGCTTTATGTGACTCCCCCCCCTTTGGCAGCATGCCAGCTGCCGCGGGTCTTAGATAAATCGAATAGGATGAAAAACCGTTAACGAAACCGTTTCGCGCGATCCACGGCAGCCATCACCCGCTTTACGTGTTGGCCACACGGCCAGATCACACAGGACCGCCTCGCGACGGCCCCTGGCCCGCCCCAGCCTGGGCATCTAGGTTAAGGTGACCGCGCGTACCTTGGTCCCGCCCGACATCAGGAGCCCTTTGACACCCATGGCGATCACCGATCTCTGGAACCAGCCCGTCAGCACCGACAGTCCGGACGCCGTTCGGGCCTACGAGAGCGCGGTCCTGGCAACGCTGGAGTACCGGTCCAACGCCAACGATCACGTCAAGGCAACGCTCGCGGCCGATCCGGACTTCGCGCTCGGCCACTGCTTCAAGGGCTATCAGTACCTGCTGCTCGGCACCGAGGGGACGGTCGCCAAGGCTCTACAAGCGACCGAGGCCGCGAAGGCGCAGCACGACCGCTTGAACGACCGGGAACGCGGGCACGTCGCCGCGCTCGCCAGCTGGGCGGAGGGCGACGTTGCCGGCGCGGCCGCCCTGTGGCAGCGGATCGTGCGCGCCTATCCCCACGACCTGCTGGCCCTGCGGCTGCACCACCTGAACGCCTTCTGGCGCGGGCGCGACGACGAGCTGACGGAAGGTCCGGCGGAAAGCCTGCACGCCTGGACGCCGGACCTGCCGGGCTACGGCAGCGTCCTCGGCATGCTCGCCTTCGGGCTGGAGGAATCCGGCGAGCGCCGCCGGGCCGAAGACTACGCCCGGCAGGCGGTGCAGCACGCGCCCGACGACCTCTGGGCGCTGCACGCGATGGCGCACGTGCTGGAGATGGACGAACGCTTCCAGGAAGGCTGCGACCTGATCCCGCTCAACGAGCCGGCGTGGGACGACCGCAACCCGTTCAAGAACCACGTCTGGTGGCACCGTGCACTGTACGCCGTCGAGCTCGGCCGCGACGCCGAGGTGCTGCAGCTCTACGACGCCCACCTCGCGCCCGGCGCACGGCCGTTCTACCTGGATGTCCAGAACGCCGCCTCGCTGCTCACCCGGCTGCAGTTCCTTGGGATCGACGTGGGCGATCGCTGGCAGGCCCTGGTCGCCCCGGTGCAGGCGCTGGCGGACGATTTCAACGGTCCCTTCACCGAGCCGCACAAGGTGCTGGCCCTCGCCGCGGCGGGCGAGCTCGACGCGGCCGAGCGCCTGGCAGACGACGTGCTGACCCGAATGAAACGCGCCGGCCGGCGCGATCCAGCGCTGGCGCAGGTGCTGGACGGACTGTGCCGGGCGATCGTCGCCTACTACCGCAGCGACGGGGAGGACGCGCTCGAGCTGCTGAGCCCGATCCGCGGCGAGTTCTGGCGCCTGGGCGGCAGTTGGGCGCAGCGCGACCTGTTCGAGCAGCTGACCATCGAGGCCGCGCTCCAGGCCAATCCCAGCATCGACGGCCGGGCGCTATTGGCCCGGCGGGAGATCCTGCGCCCCCGCAGCCGGCTGGTGCAGCGCGCCCGCGGCGACTGATCTAGAATTTCACCGACAGGCTGACCGCGCCGAACTGCTGCGGACGCTCCTGCTCGTCGAACTGCCGGCTGCGGGTGACGAAGGTCCAGGCAAGCTGCAGGTTGTCGTACTGCATCACCAGGCCGTATTGCAGCTCGGCGACGAACGGTTTGCGCTCGACGCTGGCACTGTCCTTCCAGGTGTTGCCGTCCAGGAACAGGTTGCGCGCGACCGCCCGGCCCTCGGCGCCGACGAACAGATACCAGTTGAAGCTGGGGGTGGCCTCGAAATAGCCACTGCCGCCCATCGCGGGGCGAATCCGCGGCGGCCCGAAGTCACGCTTCAGATCGTCGCCGAAGCGCAAGGTCGCCCCCGCGCTCGCCTGCGTGCGCAGGGTGCCGAGCGCGACACCGACGTGCGGCACCACATCGAGCTGCAGCCCCAGGTACTCGCCGGCGATCAGGGCGCGCTCCTTGCGTTCATACATCAGCACGAACGCCGGCTCGTCCTCCAACTGGTTGTCCCAGCCGTTGGACTCGTCGGTGCCGATAGCTCTGTGGACGTTGTTCTGCACCCACTCGCCCCGGGCGCTTGGCCCGACCATGCCGGCCTGCAGACCGATCATGCGCAGGGAATCGTCGTCCTGGGCGTACACCGAGTACTCGCCGTAGGCCCAACCGGCGTAGGGGTGCTGGTCCGGCAGCGGCCGCCGGGCTTCGGTATTGCGCGGGGTGTACATGCTCTGCCCGATCGCCAGCCCCCAACGCACCCGATCCGCATCGTCGGCGAACAGGAGCGCACGGGCGATCGGTCCGTGCAACCCGCCCATGCCCGCCTCTGGCGAGACGTAGGATAAACGATTGCCGTTGGTGTAGTTGCGGTCGGTGCCGCCGAAGATGTCGTTTTCCCAGTTGAGGGTCCAGGTCCCGTCTTCAGAGCCCGACGGCTGCGGCGCGTCGTACAGTTCGACGCCGGCCTGCTCCTGCTGATCGGACGCCGAACGCTCCTGACCGTCACTTTCCTGCTGTGCCGCGGCTGGCGCGGCAACCGCGAGCGCGAGCCCGCCGGCCAGCAGCAGGGCGGCCGGGCGTGAGGCGGCGTACCGGAAATAGGCACGAGGAAGCACGGCCGTCGAGGCGGCGGCACGCAACGAATCAAGCATGACGGGACCAAAAGCTGTTGGTGAATAGCAATACGTGCCCCACGCCTAGCCGCCCTGGCGCGTCGGCACAAGCCCGCCCGCCGTTGCATCGCCGTGAACGTCTTTGGAACGACCGTGTCAGCCGTGACATCCGCACGGCGGCGTCGCAGATTCCTAAGCGGTCTGATCCAGCGGTGCGCGACGCATGCGGTTGGCGGCGCGTTGTTCGGAAAAGGCAACGTTGAGGTCGCGCCAGCGCTTCTCGCTCAACTGCCGCAGGGCATAGCGCTCGTCCCGGGTGAGCGCCCAGTAGACGACGTTGCGCCCGGGCTCGGAGAGGAAAAAATACTGCTCGGCCACACGCCAGGGATCGTCGGAGAACAGCTGACGCGAACGGGCCAGCCACTGCCGCCAGGCGGCCGGCGTGCGCGTGTCCTTGGCGAGCTGCTCGGCGCGCACGTCGGCGGCCGTAACCTCGTGACGGTAGACCCGGATCTCGTCGGTCTTGAGCACGTGGGTCAGCAGGTAGGTGCGCGCTTGCAGCGGCACGAGGCCCAGGAACTCGGCCACCTGGTCCAGATCGCCATAGGCCCGCACCGCCCGCAGCCGGTCGGATACCCGACGCCTGTCGTCATCGCTCAAGGGGGTCGTCGCTGGGGAGGTCATCGCACGTCGCTCGTCTCGGCCGTGAATCTCACCGTCACTCGTCAGTCGATCGGTGGTTGCCAGGGGACTCGCGACGCGGCGCCGCTGTTCCACCGGTGCAACCATCAATCTGTGAGCGATCGTTTCACGCGCCCGACGCAGCATTCCTGCGCACCGGCGACACGAACGCGACGCGTTGCGTCATGGGAGTCGGAAGACCCGGCGTGGCACCGCCGCAGCGCTAGGCGTTGGCCCCCGCGCCCGCCTTAGCCTTCACACGCGGCTGTCTGGACCGTCCGGACCGGCTCGAAGCCCGGCCAGCAGCAGCGCCACCACACTGTCGTACGCACGGTCGATGTCCGGATCGGCCCATTCGTCGCTGTGCGCCGGGTGGTGAAAGCGCTGGGTGGCATCGAACACGCCGCGCGCCGCCGCTTCGGCATCCCTGACATGGAAAACGCCCTCGCGCTGCCCGTCGGCGACGATCCGGGCCAGATCGCCCACCAGCTCGTCGACGTGCGCCCGCACCACCTCGCGCGACTCCTCGGCGATCGCGTGATAGGTGGCGAACAGTTCGGGATCGTCGCGCACCTTGTGCCGCTTCGCCTCGGCGAGCGCCCGCAGCCAGCGCTGCAGGCGCTCGGTCGCCGGACCGTCCGCTTCCGCGATCGCGCGCAGCGGCGCCGACACCCGCGCCAGCCAGCGCGACGCAACGGCGTCGCGCAACGCCGCCTTGGTCGGGAAGTGGCGGTAGACCGAGCCGTGCGAGACCCCGAGCGCACGGGCCACATCGACGACGTTCGCCTTGGCCGGGCCGTAGCGGCGCAGCACCTCCTCAGCGGCGTCGAGAATGCGTTCCGGTGTCAGGGTCTCGCTGCTCATCTCACCTCGTCTCAGCCGGACGTGCTGCGTTCGCTGTCCAGCATCGCCATCTGGTGCTCGTTGTAGCGGTTCCCGGCCACCGCGTCCGCCGGCAGCGCCGCCGCGATCGCCGCAAGGTCGCGGTCGTCGAGCGCGATGTCCAGTGCGCCAAGTGCCTCATCCAGCCGGCTGCGTCGGCGCGCGCCCACCAGCGGGATGATGTCGTCACCCTGCGCCAGCACCCAGGCGATGGCGATCTGCGCCACCGTCGCCTGCTTGGCCTCGGCGACCCGGCGCACCGCCTCCACCAGCTGGAGGTTGCGCTCCAGGTTGGCGCCCTGGAAACGCGGGCTATGGGCGCGGAAGTCGCCGGCGTTGCCGACACGTGCGCGCACCGGGCTGTCCGACAGCAGACCCCGGCTCAGCACGCCGTACGCCGTGACCGAGATGCCGAGCTCGCGGCAGGTCGGCAGAATTTCGCGCTCGATCCCGCGCGACATCAGCGAGTACTCGATCTGCAGCGCCTGGATCGGCTGTTCCGACGCGGCGCGGCGGATCGTGTCGGCGGCCATCTCGGACAGGCCGATATGGCGGACGTAGCCGGCCTGCACCATCTCGCCGATCGCGCCGACCGTCTCCTCGATCGGCACGTCGGGGTCGAGCCGGGCCGGCTGCATCAGGTCGATGTAGTCGGTGCCCAGCCGCTGCAGCGTGTAGGACAGGAAGTTCTTCACCGCCACCGGCCGCGCGTCGTAGCTGATGAACTGCCCGTCCGGCGCGCGCATGGCACCGAACTTGACGGCGATGAAAACGTCCTCGCGCCGCCGGTCTTGCAGCGCCTCGCGGAGCAGCAGCTCGTTGTGGCCGTGGCCGTAAAAGTCGCCGGTATCCAGCAGGGTGACACCGCGCGCCAGCGCGGCCTGGATCGTGGCGAGGCTCTCGTCCCGGTCGGCCGGGCCGTAGAAGTCCGACATGCCCATGCAGCCAAGGCCAAGGGCCGACAGCGCCGGACCGTTGCGTCCAAGTGTACGAGTCTCCATCGATCGCCTCCTTCGTGCAGCGCAGCAGGGTGCCGCGGGGATGCACGCCATTTTGGCGATGGGATGACAAACTTCAATATCTGTTATTCCATTTTAACAGAAACCCCATCATACCGACGCTACATGTGATCTGCGGCAACAGCATTCCGGTCACGCGCAACAGACAGACCCCGGCTTACGCACTTCGATGCGAACAGGAGAAACACCATCAGGTTAACTGCGAATGTCGCACCAGGGACCGCTTTGAAGCATGAATCCAACACATCTACGACGGCACCTGGCAGGCTCACACATATAGGAGACGCCTACGAGACACATGGTTTCGTATAATGCGACTGACAGCCAACCACAGCTGGTATGTTGCCTTTGCGGCACCCTGATGCCACTTTACAGACTGTCAATTAAGCGGGCGTAAGATCCGCTTATCCGACGAAGGCATGATACACATGCCATCTTAGCAAGGAGGGAGTCATGCCGCGCTCTGAGTTTATCGTCCGCGTTGAGTGGGACGATGAGGCAGGCGTTTGGTATGTCAGCGACAGTGATCTGCCCGGGCTTGTAGCAGAGGCAGAAACGGTGGACGCGCTACGCGAAAAGGTGATCGCGCGCGCCCCTGAATTGGCGGAGCTTAACCGCCACCTGATCGACTGGGAACCCGATGAGGATATCCCGGTGCACCTGATGGTCGAACGTCTCGATAGGATTCGCGTTCCGAGCTAATGGGCGACTACTCTAAGGAGCTCAAAAAGCTCCTAAACGACGCTGGTTGCTATTTTGTGCGCCAAGGAAAAGGCGATCACGAAATCTGGCATAGCCCACGTACGGATACCAACTTTCCTGTCGACCAGAACATCAAGTCCCGCCATACAGCCAACAAAACTCTGAAGGATGCTGGGCTGCGCAAGCAGTTCTAGCCAAAAACCCCGGCACATGTAGTGCCGGGGTTTTTGTTTTGCGCGTCGGGCACTCACGAACAATCCAAACAAATGACCCGAGGCATATGCCGTGGGTGAAAAGAAAAGGCAGAAAAGCCAGCAGCAGCCAGAAGAAATGCGCGGAAAATTTCGAATGTTCTGTGCACCATGCGACGGCGCACGAGCTCCCGCCGGAGCAAGGTCAAGTCACTGAACAGGCCGAATGAATTTGGCGTCCCCGGCAGGATTCGAACCTGCGACCTACAGCTTAGGAGGCTGTCGCTCTATCCAGCTGAGCTACGGGGACGCGGGGGCCGCTTCGGGCCGGCGCGGGTTATAGCACGGGTTTGGGCCGTGTTTCGAGACGTGTTGGCGCGGGCACGGCCTTTGCGGGCAGCACGGCCCTACACCCAAGCGAGGCGACCGCCTCGAAAGCCGTCCCAAGCCGCCGGCCGGCGGCTTCGTTGGCCCGTCGCAGCGGGGTTGCCGCCGTCAGGCGTGCTTCGACCCGATCCTTATCGGGACCGGACTACTTCACGCCCTCCATCCGTTGCGTCGCGGCGACCAGGGCGCGGCGGATGCCGGGTTCCATGGCGGAGTGGCCGGCGTCGGGCACGATGACGTGCTGGGCCTGCGGCCAGGCCTGCTTGAGTTCCCAGGCGCTTTGGGGCGGGCAGATGACGTCGTAGCGGCCCTGCACGATGGTGCCGGGGATGCCGTGCAGACGCCCGGCGTCACGCAGCAGCTGGCCTTCTTCCAGAAAGGCGTTGTGGGCGAAATAGTGCGCCTCCAGGCGCGCCAGGCCGAGGGCGGTGCGCGCGTCGCCGAAGGCGGCGACCGTTTCCGGGCTGGGCAGCAGGGTGGAGCAACTGCCCTCGTAGGTGCTCCAGGCGCGGGCGGCCGAGACGTGGATTTCCGGATCGGGATCGTCGAGGCGGGTGCAGTAGGCGCGCAGCAGGTCGCCGCGCTCGGCCTCCGGGATATAGCTGGCGAAGCGGTCCCAGGCTTCCGGGCAGAAGGCGCCCATGCCGGTCAGGAACCAGCGGATCTCGCTGCGGCGGCCGAGGAAGATGCCGCGCAGGACGAGCCCGGTGACACGTTCAGGATGCGCCTGGGCGTAGGCGAGCGCCAGCGTCGACCCCCAGGAGCCGCCGAACAGCAGCCAGCGCTCGATGCCGAGGTGCTGGCGCAGCGTTTCGATATCCTGGATCAGGTGCTGGGTGGTGTTGTCGCGCGTCTCGCCCAGCGGGGTGGAACGGCCGGCGCCGCGCTGATCGAACAGCACGGTGTAATAGTGCTCGGGATCGAAGAACCGCCGGTGATCGGCCGAGGCGCCGGCCCCGGGGCCGCCATGCAGGAACAGCGCCGGCTGGCCGTCGGGCTTGCCGGCGGTTTCCCAGTACATCGTGTGCCGGTCGTCCAGCGGCAATTGGCCCTGGTCCTGGGTGTGCACGGACGGAAAGAGGTCGCGTTGCGGCCGGGTCATCGATCCTCAGCGAAAGTGGGGGTGGGTGGGGCGCGCCGGTCTGATATCCGATATGGCGCATCTTGTCCGTTCGCGCATCCCCTCAGCCGCTCAAGGGCTGTTAGACTGACTTTCATGAGGCATCCCTGGCCCACTTGCAACCGATGGTCGACGCGACGTGGCGCGCTGCGGCTGGCGGCGGGCGGCCTGGCCGCAATGGCGCTGTCCCCCGGTCGCACGCGCGCGGCGGCGCCCCCGCAGGTGCCGGAGGCGCTGGCGGTTGGCGATCGTCGCCGCGTGACCGAGATCGTCGACGGCGACACGCTGATCCTCAGCGACGGGCGGGAGGTTCGGCTGGTCGGGCTGCAGGCGCCCAAGCTGCCGCTCGGCCGGCCGGATTTCGAGGCCTGGCCGCTGGCGGACGCGGCCAAGGCGGAACTCAGCCGGCTGACGCTTGGGCAGGCGGTCACGCTCGCCTATGGCGGCCGGCCGATCGACCGGCACGGGCGGATGCTGGCGCATCTCTACCGCGATGACGGCAGCTGGGTACAAGGCGCGATGCTGCGGGCCGGCATGGCGCGGGTCTACACCTTCGCGGACAACCGGACCCTGGCCGCGGAGATGTACGCGCGGGAAGATACCGCCCGGAGGGACGGTCGCGGCATCTGGGACCATCCCTTCTATCAGGTGCGCGGCACCAACGAGCTGGACGCCCTGATCGACACCTTCCAGGTGGTCAAGGCGCGGGTGCGCGACGTGGCGACGGTGGACGGACGGGTGTATCTGAATTTCGGGCCGGACTGGCGCAGCGACTTCACCGTCACGCTGGCCCCACGCACCGCGCGCCTGTTTGCTGAGGAAGGGATCGACGTGCGGCGCTACGATGACGCCCGCGTGCAGGTGCGCGGCTGGCTGACAAGCTATAACGGCCCTTTGATCGAGGCCACCCACCCGGAACAGATCCGCAAGCTGGATAGCTAGAACGATGCGTGTGATGCGCTGTTTCCCGACCCTGACACACCGCGTTGCCGTCTCTCCTGTGGGGAAAGCATGGGATGCGGCGCCCCGCCGGCTCGCCGCGCTCGCGCTGGCGGCGCTGTTGCCGCTGGCAAGCGCCTGCTCGACCGCGCCGGCGACCGGGGAGCGGATCTTCACCGGCGGGATGAGCCTGCAGGACGGCCAGCAGATGGGCGCCGAGCAGCACCCCAAGCTGCTCAAGCAGTTCGGCGGCGCCTACGACGACGCGGAGCTGCAGCACTACGTCAGTTCGGTCGGCACCCTGCTCGCCCAGACCTCGGAGCTGCCGCAGATCGACTGGACCTTCACGGTGCTGAACAGCCCGGTGGTCAACGCCTTCGCGCTGCCGGGCGGCTACGTCTACGTCTCCCGCGGGCTGATCGCGCTGGCGGAGGACGAGGCGCAGCTGGCGAGCGTGCTGGCGCACGAGATCGGCCACGTCACCGCCCGCCACTCCGCCCAGCGGTACGGCAGCCAGCAGTTGGCCGGGGTGGCGAGCGTGCTATCCGGCGCGCTGCTCGGCGGTCCGGCGGGGCAGGCGACCTCCGCCCTGTCGCAGGTGGCGCTCGCCAGCTATTCGCGCGAACACGAGATGCAGGCGGACACGCTCGGCATCCGCTACCTGACCCGCGCCGGCTACGACCCCGAAGCCTCCGCCGCGTTCCTCGCCAAGCTGCAGGCGGAAAGCGAACTGAAGGCCGAACTCGCCGGCAACCCCGACGCGGCGAATGAGTTCAGCCTGCTGCAGACCCACCCGCGCACGGTCGAGCGCGTGCGCGAGGCGATGGCGCGGGCGGAGACCACCCGGGTCGCCGATCCGATGACCGCGCGCGAGGTCTACCTGCCCAAGCTGGACGGCCTGCTGTACGGCCACGGGCCGGAGCAGGGCTATGTCCGGGGCCAGGCGTTCCTGCACCCCGAGCTGCGCCTGGCGTTCGAGGTGCCGGACGGCTACCGGATGCAGAACGGCCAAAGCAGCGTGAAGGCAAGCGGCCCGGATGGCCTGATGGTGTTCGCCGGCGCGCCGAAGTCCGCCGGGCGGAGCCCGGTAAGCTACCTGCGCGACGTCTGGGCGAAAGGGACGCGGCTGGACGCCCTGACCCGGATCGAGGTGAACGGCATGAGCGGCGCCACCGCACTGGCCCGCGCCCGGACGGATGGCGGCGCGCGCACGGTGCGGTTGGCAATCGTTCGTTACGACAGCAATACGACCTATCGCTTCCTGTTCGTGCCCCAGGACGCCGGCCCGCCGGAGCGGCTGGCGGACGTGACGCTGAACTCCTTCCGCAAGCTTTCGGCGACCGAAGCCGCCGCGCTCGAGCCGCGGCGCATCCGCCTCTACACGGTGCGGGCAGGCGACACCCAGGAAAGCCTGGCCCAACGCCTGCCCTACGAAGACCTCCCCCTGCGCCGCTTCCAGGTCCTCAACGCCCTGGAACCCGGCGAGGAGCTGCAGCCGGGCCGGGTGGTGAAGCTCGTGCAGTAGCTAAAGAAATGCACCACCAAGACACAGGGGGCACCAAGATGCCTCGCCACACTGGTTCCTAGTCGCCCAGACAGGCGATGAAGGGAGTCACCAGCGGCTTTGCCTGATGCGCGCGAAGCGCGCCTCCCAACCTTTGCGCGGCCGCGTATTTGTCCTTACCGCGCCGGTCCCAAAGCCAGTCAACTTGGTGTCTTCGTATCTTTGTGGTGCCCCACCTTTCAGCCATTCGACGCGGCACGGCGCCGCCCGGGGGCAACCGACCTAGAAGTCGTAGCAGATGCCGCCGCGTTCCCAGTCGCCGTAGCGGGTCGGCTCCGGGCCGTCGGGACCGCCGACTTCCTTGGTCTTGGCCGGCTGGTCGCCGCCACCGTCCGACTCTCTCTCCGCCGCCTTCTGCTGGGCGGCGCGATCCAGATCCTGGGCGTCCGGCTGCTTGGCGGCGGGCTTGCGCTCGGCGGCGGCCGGCTGGCTTTTGGCCTTCGCGGGGTTGGGTTTGCGGGCTTTGAAGATGCGTGTCATGGCCCAGACAATGGCGCGGACCCAAGCGGCTGGCAAGCGCCGCCGGGGCGCAGACGGCTATCTTGAACGCCGGATGCCGGCCGCCCACTTATCGAGACGATCGAGGCGCAACTGATCGGAGTTTCCGGGCCGTGTTCAATACCCTGCGCACCTTCACCCTACTGGCCGCGCTGACGGCGCTGTTCATGGGCGCGGGCTATCTCGTCGGCGGCACGGGCGGCATGCTGATCGCCCTCGGCCTCGCCGCGGCGATGAACCTGTTCAGCTATTGGAACGCGGACAAGATCGTCCTGCGGATGTACAACGCGCGCGAGGTCAACGCCGAAAGCGCGCCGCAGTTCTACCAGATGGTCGCGCAGTTGGCGGAGAACGCCGAGCTGCCGATGCCGCGGGTCTATATCATCGATACCGACCTACCGAACGCCTTCGCCACCGGCCGCAATCCGGACAACGCCGCCGTCGCGGCAACCATGGGCCTGCTGCGCCGCCTGAACCAGCAGGAGATCGCCGCGGTGATGGCGCACGAGTTGGCGCACGTGAAAAACCGCGACACGCTGACGATGACGATCACCGCGACGATCGCGGGCGCGATCTCGATGCTGGCCAACTTCGCGATGTTCGCGGGCATGTTCGGGGGCAACCGCGACAACCCGTTGGGTGGCTTCGGGGCGATCTTGGTCGCATTGTTGGCGCCGATCGCGGCGATGCTGGTTCAGACCTCAATCTCGCGCACCCGCGAGTACGCCGCCGACAAGGGCGGGGCGGAAATCTGCGGTCAACCGATGTGGCTCGCCTCCGCGCTGACGAAGATCGAACGGCTGGCGCACGAGGCCGAGTACCGTCAGGCGGAAAAGAACCCGGCGACCGCGCACCTGTTCATCATCAACCCGCTGAGCGGGAAAAGCGTGGGCGCCCTGTTCTCCACCCACCCGACCACCCAGGACCGCGTGCAGCGCCTGGAACAGCTCGCCCAGGACTGGGGCAAGACCAGCGGCGGTGACGCCGCCCAGGCGACGGCGCGTCCCTGGGGATGACGCTGAATAGGGTCATCCCCACCAAGACACAAAGGCACGAAGGTGGCCTGCCACTTAAAGAGCCCGTCGGACTCGAGTCCGACGGGCTGTTCTTGTTTAGCTGGGGTTGATTGCGCGCGAAGCGCGCTGAAGACCCCCGTCGTGTCGGCTGCTGAGGTGCCACGCGGAAGGTCCACGCAGCCCAGCGCTCCAGCGTCTTTGTGTCTTTGTGTCTTTGTGTCTTTGTGTCTTGCTGGTGAATCCCCTCTCCGCACAGCCCGCGCGGGCGTGCTACATGCGGCAGCCATGAACGAGAACGAGACCGAGACCCAACCCACCGCTGGCCGGGAGTCCCGGCGGGCGGCGTTCGAATTGCTGCGCGCGGTCGTGCGCAAGGGCCACACGCTGGAGGACGCATTGGCGGAGACGCCGCGTCTGGAGGCGCTGGCGCCGCGCGACCGCGCGTTCGCCCGCCACCTGACCGCGACCACGCTGCGCCGGCTGGGCCAGCTCGACGACGCGATTCGCCGCTGCCTGGACAAGCCGCTGAAAGGCAAGCTGAACGCGGTCCAGGATTTGCTGCGCCTGGGCGCCGCGCAGCTGTTGATCCTGCAGGTACCGGCGCATGCCGCCGTGGGCGAGACGGTGGGTCTCGCCACCGGCGTTCGGGTCGGCGCGCACAAGGGCCTGCTGAACGCCGTGCTGCGCCGCCTGGACCGGGAGCGCGACCAGATCCTAGGCGCGCAGGATGCCGCGCGCCTATCCACCCCCGACTGGCTGTGGCAGCGCTGGACGCACGCTTATGGCGAGGCCACCGCCCGCGCGATCGCCACCGCGCAGTTGGCCGAACCGCCGCTGGACTTGAGCGTGCAGGACGACCCGGACGGCTGGGCCGAGACGCTGGACGCCACCCGCCTGCCGACCGGCACGCTGCGCCTGACCGGCGCGCGCGGCGACGTGCGCAAGCTGCCGGGCTACGACGACGGCGCCTGGTGGGTGCAGGACGCCGCCGCCGCACTGCCGGCGCGCCTGCTGGGCGACGTGCGCGCGCAGCGGGTGTTCGACCTGTGCGCCGCCCCGGGCGGCAAGACGGCGCAACTGGCCGCGGCCGGCGCCTATGTCATGGCGGTCGACCGCTCGGAAGCCCGGCTGCGCCAGCTCGAAGGCAACCTCGCGCGCCTGTCGCTCGCCGCCGCCACGGTGGCGGCGGAGATCCAGGACTGGACCCCGCCGGACACGCCCGAAAAGATCCTCCTGGACGCGCCCTGCACCGCCACCGGCACGCTGCGCCGCCACCCCGACATCGCGTACCTGAAGCGCCCGGAGGATGCGCAGCAGATGGCCGCGTTGCAGGCCGATCTGCTGAACGCCGCCGCCGGGATGCTCGCGCCCGGCGGTACGCTGGTCTACGCCGTCTGTTCGTTGGAACCGGAAGAAGGCGTCGAACAGGTCCAGGCCCTGTTACGCAGCCGGAACGATTTCGAACGGATGCCGATCACCGCCGACGAACTCGGCGTCCCGGCCGAGGCGATTACCCCGGACGGCGACCTGCGCACCCTGCCCTGCCACTGGGCCGAGCAGGGCGGCATGGACGGCTTCTACGCCGCGCGGCTTCGCAAGCGGGCTTAACCCCCGCCTTCCGCCCGCTGGATGCGTTTGCGTACCTGTCGGACCCCGATATAGGCAGTGATCGCGATCACCGGTACGGCGACCGCCGTGATCAGCTCGACCGGGAGGCCCAGGCCGGCTTCGTCGGCGCCCTTGGTCATGTAGTTGACCAGACCGACGGCGTAGTAGGTGATCGCGGCGAGCGACAGGCCCTCGACCGTCTCCTGCAAGCGCAGTTGCAGCTTCGCGCGCCGGTCCATGGAGGCGAGCAGGTCGCGGTTCTGCCCCTCCACCTGAATGTCGACGCGGGTCCGCAGCAGCTGACCGGCGCGGGTCACGCGCCGCGACAGCGTCTCCAGCCGGTCACGCACCGCATCGCAGGTGCGCATCGCCGGCGTCAGGCGACGCTCCATGAACTCCTTGAAGGTCTGAAAGCCTTCCAGGCGCTGCTCGCGCAGTTCGTCGATCCGCCGCTCGACCAGCTCGTAATAGGCGTTCGCCGCGGAGAAGCGGTACGAGGTCTCGGCCGCCACCCGCTCCACGTCCGCGGACAGCGCGGTGATGTCGACCAGCAGCTGGCGCTCGTCTTCCAGGGCACGAATCTCGGTCATCCGCTGGGTGACGTCGGTAAGGCGGTTGCCCATACGCGTCAGCTCGCCGCCGCGCGACCGCGCCAGCGGAAAGGCGAGCAGCGCCAGCATCCGGTAGGTCTCGATCTCCATCAGCCGTTGCACCAGCCGGCCGGCCTGCCGTGGGCGCAGACTGTGGTCGCGGATGAACGCGCGCCCATAGCCCTGCGCGTCCATCGCGAAGTCCATGAACGCCGTCGCCGAGCCGCCGGAGCATTGCGCCGCGGCGAAGTTGGCGGAGGACATGAACCGGGTCGCGGTCTCGGGCGCGCGCTTGGGCGCGTTGCGCGGCTCCACGACGACCTTCACGGCGGAGAGGACCTGGCCCGGGATGCTCTCGACCCAATCGCGCGGCACCTGCTCGATCGCGGATTGCTTGAACGGATCGTCCGGCAGCGGGCCGTCGGTGAAGAAGGTATAACTGGTGAACTCGGTATGCCGCTCCCACTTCAGGCGAAAGTCGCCGAAATCGAGCAGGCAGTGGTTCTGCTCCGCCGACGGCGGGGCAATCTTGTAGCGCTCGCACAGCTTGTTGAGGTGGGCGAAATCGGTTTCCACCCCGGCTTCTCCGGTCAGGAGCGCGAGATGCGTGGCGCGCTCCGGGGCTTCCAGGTGCGCGAACGGGCGGGCGTGGACCTCCTCGTTCAGGCGCCGCCGATCGGGATGGTCGACCGGCTTGGGCGTTGCCTGCAGATCCTGCACACGCTGATCGCCTTGCTTGACGTCGCTCGACAAAGCCCGCTCCACTCTCGCTTTCAGGATGACCGTGCCTGGGGTGAACACGCCCCCATACAAGGATGTTAGGGTGCCGGACGGATGACGCGCGCCCCCGGCCGCCTTATATCAGGAATGGGTCTTCTAGGCGAACAGACCTTTCGGCCCCGAACCGGCGGCCAGCCCTGCGCCTCGCCCGCTTGAGACCCGACACGCGAGTCGTGTCCCCGCCACCGACCAAGCCCGCCACCGACCGAGTAAGACCGGAGCGCCCGCCATGTCGCACCTCGCTACCACTGACACCCTGTTCTTCGAGCGCGCCGGCCTGGATAAGCACCGGACCGAAAAGCTGGTCGACAACGCCCTGACGGGCGCGGACGACGGCGAGCTGTTCCTGGAATACACCCAAAGCGAATCGCTCGCCTTCGACGACGGCCGGCTGAAAAGCGCGTCTTACGACACGATGCAGGGCTTCGGCCTGCGCTCGGTCGCGGGCGAGGCGGCCGGCTACGCCCATTCCAACGAGCTGTCGGAGGACGCGATCAAGCGCGCGGCCGGCACCGTCGGCGCCGTGCACCAGGGGCGTTCCGGGGTGATCGCGCAACCGCCGATCGGCACCAACCGGGTGCTGTACGGCGACGACAACCCGCTCAACGACGTTGCCTTCGAGGCGAAGGTGAAGCTGCTGTCGGAGATCGACGCCTATGCCCGGGCAAAGGACAGCCGGGTGAAGCAGGTCTCCGCGTCGCTGACCGGCTCGTGGCAGGCGGTGCGGATCGTGCGCGCAGACGGCCACCACGTCGCCGACGTGCGCCCGCTGGTCCGGCTCAACGTGCAGGTCGTCTGCGGCGAGGGCGACCGGATGGAAAGCGGCATGCATGGCGCCGGCGGGCGCACCGGCTACGAGATCTACATGCAACCGGACCACTGGCAGGCGGCCGTGGACGAGGCGTTGAGGCAGGCGCTGGTCAACCTCGACTCGGTGGACGCGCCGGCCGGCACGCTGCCGGTCGTGCTTGGAGCCGGCTGGCCCGGCATCCTGCTGCACGAGGCGATCGGCCACGGCCTGGAAGGCGACTTTAACCGCAAGAAGACGTCTGCCTTCGCCGGCCTGATGGGCGAACGGATCGCGTCGCCCGGCGTGACGGTGGTCGATGACGGCACGCTGCCCGACCGGCGCGGCTCGCTCTCGGTCGATGACGAGGGCACGCCCAGCAACCGCACCACCCTGATCGAGGACGGCAAGCTGGTCGGCTACATGCAGGACCGGCAGAACGCTCGGCTGATGGGCCATACCCCGACCGGCAACGGCCGCCGGCAGTCCTACGCGCACGCGCCGATGCCGCGCATGACCAACACCGTGATGGAGAACGGCGACCGCGATCCGGGCGAGATCATCTCCTCGGTCAAGAAGGGAATCTACGCCACCTCGTTCGGCGGCGGTCAGGTCGACATCACCAGCGGCAAGTTCGTGTTCTCCTGCACCGAGGCTTACCTGATCGAGGACGGCAAGATCGGCGCGCCGGTCAAGGGCGCGACCCTGATCGGCAACGGCCCGGACGTGCTGACCAAGGTGTCGATGGTCGGCAACGACATGAAGCTCGACACCGGCATCGGCATGTGCGGCAAGGAGGGCCAGGGCGTGCCCGTGGGCGTCGGCCAGCCGACCTTGAAGGTCGACGAGATCACCGTCGGCGGCACGGCGGCCTAAACAGCCGCCGCCGGGCCCTTCCAGCAGCAAGCGCGCGACACCCACCGCTCACACGCCGACCGCGTGGCGCACACACGATTAACGCGGTAGCAACGCAAACGATTCATGCCCGCTTAGCGGTTTTTCACCTATACTCTGGTTGAGCGTTTCGACACCCATCGAAACTGCTCGTCCGACTGCCCGACTTGGCCGGCCGACGGTACCCCCCTTCCGTCTGGCCGGCCTTTTTATCTGTGCCGGGGATCGATAGAGGCGACCGCCGACAGGCGCGTTGACGGATGTCAAAACCCCGGCCGTCGCGCGCGCACATCGCCTCGATCACGTTGGCCAGACAACGCGACCTTCCATATAGCGGCCTTATCTCAGGGCTCACGGCCCTATTGCTGGCGCCTGCTCAGTACGAATAGCGCCGATAGATCGGATCGACCGACTGGTTCCACTTGCCATGGTAGTGGCGGAGCTTCTCTTCCGCCCAGGTCTCACCGGAGTCCACGATCCGCTTGAGCGGGGTCAGGAACTGACGCTCGTCCTGGCCGAAGATGCCATCGGTGTTGTTGCGGGTCGCCAGACCGTGATCGGCGATCTCCAACGTCTCGCGCGCGAGATCCAGCACGCGCGTCCCCCCGACCTGTGCCTTCAGGCCATGGCGCGGCACCTGCGCACGCAGCTCCTGCAACTCCTCGACCGTCCAGCCTTTCATCAGGTCCCAGGCAGCGTCGAGGGCGCTGCTGTTGTACAGCAACCCGACCCAGAACGCCGGCAGCGCGCATAGCACGTGCCACGGTCCGCCGTCGGCGCCGCGCATCTCGATATAGCTCTTCAGCCGGACCTCGGGGAACAGCGTGGTCAGGTGATCCGACCAGTCGGACATATGGGGAACTTCTCCCTCGAAGCCTTCCAGCTTGCCGTTCAGGAAGTCCCGGAACGACTTGCCGGCGACGTCGTGGAACACCCCGTCGCGGAAGACGAAGTACATCGGCACGTCGAGCACGTAGTCGACGTAGCGCTCGAAGCCGAAGCCCTCGTCGAACACGAACGGCAGCATGCCGCAGCGGTCGGGGTCGGTATCGGTCCAGATGTGGCTGCGATAGGACAGGAAGCCGTTCGGCTTGCCCTCGGTGAACGGCGAATTCGCGAACAGCGCCGTGGCAACCGGCTGCAGCGCGAGGCCGACGCGCATCTTCTTCACCATGTCGGCCTCGTCGGCGAAATCCAGGTTCACCTGCACGGTGCAGGTGCGCAGCATCATGTCGAGGCCGAGGGTGCCGACCTTGGGCATGTAGTTGCCCATCACCTCGTAACGCTGCTTGGGCATCCAGGGCATTTCGTCGCGCCGCCAGTCGGGCGTGAACCCCATACCCAGCATGCCCACGCCGAGCGGTTGGGCGACCTGCTTCACCTGCGACAGATGCTGGTTCACCTCACGACAGGTCTCGTGCAGCGTGCGCACCGGCGCCCCGGACAGTTCCAGCTGCCCGCCCGGTTCGAGCGAGACGTTGCAGCCGTGCCTGCCTTTGAGGGCGATCACGTGCCCGTTCTCCTCGACCCGCTGCCAGCCGTAGCGGGCGATCCCCTCGAGCAGGTTCTCGATCCCAGGCTGACCTTCCGGCGCCGCGTAGGGGACCGGGCGGTGGCCATCGACGGTATAGACGAACTTTTCGTGTTCCGTCCCGATCCGCCAGTCGCTGCGCGGTTTGCAGCCATCGGCCAGGGACTGCACCAGCTGGTCGCGACGTTCGATCGGCGCGCCCTTGGCGGTCGGGGGAGCGGACATTGGCGGTCTCTTCTTGGCGGCAGGAAACGAAGGTGGACGACGGGCGAAGCGGGGCGCGCGAACGCCCCGCAGCTCAGCTGCGAAAGGGCGGCCGGGCGTCGCCGTCACCGAGCCAGGCTTGCCAGCAGGCGATGAGCGCGATCGCGGCCGTATCGGCGCGCAGCACCCGCGGCCCCAGCCCAGCGGCGGTAACAAAGGGAAGTTTGTTAAGGGCGTCAAGTTCCGCTTCGGTGAAGCCGCCCTCGGGCCCGACGAGGACCGCCCAAGGCGCGGTGTTGGCGGCTCCTGCCGCCCGGCCCCCGGCCTGCTCGCGGGCCTGCGCCACCTGCTCGGCGACCGGCGGCGCTTCGCCCGACTCCGCGCCCAACAGCAGGTGGCGCTCAACCGGCCAGGTCTCCAGCAGCGCACGCAGGCGGATCGGCTCTGCAACCTCGGGCACGCTCAGGCGTTCGCACTGCTCCGCCGCCTCCCGGCAGTTGGCGCGCAGCCGCTCGCAGTTGACCCGGGAGACATCGGTGTTCTGCGTGAACACGGGCAGCAGGCGGGAAACGCCGAGCTCGCAGGCCTTCTCCACCATGAAGTCCAGGCGCGCGCGCTTGATCGGTGCGAACAGCAGCCAGAGGTCGGGCTCGGGCTGTTGCTCCCGGCGCTGGTCGAGCACGGCGAGCGAGGCCCAGCCCTTGCCCAAGGCGTCGATCCGGGCGCGCCATTCGCCGTCGCGCCCATTGAACAGCGCCAACTCCGCCCCGGTCGACAGCCGCAGCACCGAGCGCAGATAGTGTGCCTGCTGATGGTCCAGCCCCACCGTTTGCCCCGCGCCCAGCGCGGGGTCGACGAACAGGCGGGTAGCGATCGGGTTGGCGGTCACGGGCAGAAACTCGATTCGATCCGGCGGTAGCGCGTATGGGATGTGGCGGGTATGTAACAGGGACCGCGCTAGACGTTCGGTTACGGTGTGCCACCTTGAGCCGACGGCGTTCCAGTGAAAAGATCGCGCCCCATGACAGTCGCCGGCAACAACACCCCCCAGGCCCCGCAGCAAGGCGCGAGCCCGCAGCGCGCCTCGGCGAGCGGGCACGCCCCGGACACACGCAGCGACATCCCAACGGGCACCTGGGTCGACCGCTATCCGCCCAAGGCCTGGCGGCCGTTCCTGCGCCTGGCACGGGCGGACCGGCCGATCGGCACCTGGCTGCTGCTCTGGCCCTGCTGGTGGTCGGCCTCGATGGCCGCGGCAGCACACGGGCAGATGCCGAGCATCTACCTGTTGGTGCTGTTCGCGATCGGCGCGCTGGTGATGCGCGGGGCCGGCTGCACCTATAACGACGTGGTCGACCGGGATATCGACGGCGAGGTGGCGCGTACCGCCACGCGACCAATCGCCGCTGGACTGGTCAGCCTCAAGGAAGGCTGGGCACTGCTGGTCGGCCTGTCGCTGGTCGGGCTCGCGGTGCTCGTGCAGCTAGGCTTCCCGGCGATCTGGCTGGGGCTGATCTCGCTGGGACTGGTCGCTGCCTATCCGTTCATGAAACGGATCACCTACTGGCCGCAGGCCTGGCTCGGCCTGACCTTCAACTGGGGCGCGCTGGTCGGCTGGGCGGCGGTGGACCACGCATTGGCGCTGCCGGCGCTGCTGCTCTACCTGGGCGGGATCGCCTGGACGCTCGGCTACGACACGATCTACGCCCACCAGGACAAGGAAGACGACCTGCTGATCGGCGTGAAATCGTCAGCGCTCAGGCTCGGCAACTGGACGCATCCGGCCCTGGTCGTGTTCTTCCTGATCGCGCTCACCTTCTGGACCGCCGCCGGCTGGGTCGCCGGGCTGCCCGCCGCCTACCTGATCGGCATCGGCGCGGTCGCGCTGCACTTCGGCTGGCAGATCCTCACCCTCGACATCGACAACCACCAGGACTGCCTGACCAAGTTCAAGGCCAACCGCTACGTCGGCGCCCTGCTGCTCGCCGGCATCCTGCTGGCGGCCGGAGGGGCATGAACGATCCGCTTTCCAACGCCGCGCGCACACCCGCTGCCTTCGTGCGCGAACAGACCAGCCTGGAAAGCCCCCGCCTGATCCCGGAGATCGCGATCTACGGGGCAAACGAGCTGAACCCGCTGTGGCATGCGAGCGAGGAGGAATTGGCGGAGAACGGCGTGCCGCCCCCCTATTGGGCGTTCGCCTGGGCCGGTGGGCAGGCGCTGGCGCGCTACCTCTTGGACACGCCGGAGGTGGTGCGCGGCAAGCGGGTGCTGGACTTCGCCGCCGGTTCCGGCCTGTGCGCGATCGCGGCCCTCAAGGCCGGCGCGGCCGCGGCGACGGCGAGCGACCTCGACCCGTTCGCCTGCGCGGCGATGCAGCTTAACGCCACCGCCAACGACGTCTGGCTGGACGTCACCGACGCCGACATGATCGACGCGCCGGGCAATTGGGACGTCGTGCTGGCCGGCGACGTCTTCTACGAGCGCGAGATGGCGCAACGGGTCGCGCCCTGGCTGAAGCGGCTGGCGCGCGGCGGCGCGGCGGTGCTGGTCGGCGACCCGCACCGCCACTACCTGCCGAGCGACGGGTTCACCAGACTGGCACACTACACCGTGCCCACCACCCGCGAGCTGGAAGACCGCGAACTCTGCGCCACCAGCGTTTGGCGGGTGGCGGGGTAGCGGGTCGGCGCCTGCGCTATAGACACGAAAAAGGGCGGCACCCGGGGGTGCCGCCCTTAATCGTGCGCAGGAATGCGCTGGGAAAGTCGGAGCCGGTTAGCTCGCGACCTTCTCGCCCAGATCCTCGCCGGTCTGCTGGTCGACCTGACGCATCGACAGCTTCACGCGGCCGCGATCGTCGAACGACATGCACTTCACCTTGACCATGTCGCCTTCGTTGACGACGTCGGTCACCTTGCCGACGCGCTCGTCGGACAGTTCGGAGATGTGCACCAGGCCGTCCTTCTGGCCGAGGAAGTTCACGAAGGCGCCGAAGTCGACCACCTTCACGACCTTGCCGTCGTAGATCTTGCCCGGCTCCGGCTCGGCGACGATGCCCTTGATCCAGTTGATCGCCGCGTTGGCCGCATCGGCGTTGACGGCGGCGACCTTGACGGTGCCGTCATCCTCGATGTCGACCTTGGCGCCGGTCTCCTCGCAGATCTCGCGGATCACCTTACCGCCGGTGCCGATGATGTCGCGGATCTTGTCCTTCGGCACGTTGATCACGGTGATCTGCGGGGCACGATCGGACACGCCCTCGCGCGCGGTCGTCAGCGCCTTCTGCATCTCGCCCAGGATGTGCAGCCGGCCGTCGCGGGCCTGGTTCAGGGCGATCTGCATGATCTGCGGCGTCACACTAGTGATCTTGATGTCCATCTGCAGCGAGGTAACGCCCGCCTCGGTGCCGGCGACCTTGAAGTCCATGTCGCCCAGATGGTCCTCGTCGCCCATGATGTCGGACAGGACGGCGTAGTCGTCGCCTTCCTTGATCAGACCCATGGCGATGCCGGCCACCGAACGCGGCAGCGGCACGCCGGCGTCCATCATCGACAGCGAGGCGCCACACACCGAAGCCATCGAGGAGGAGCCGTTACTCTCCGTGATCTCCGAGAGGACGCGGACCGTGTAGGGGAAGTCCTCCTTGCTCGGCATCACCGGGTTGAGCGCGCGCCAGGCCAGCTTGCCGTGGCCGATCTCGCGCCGGCCCGGGGAGAGCATGCGGCCGGTCTCGCCCACCGAATAAGGTGGGAAGTTGTAGTGCAGCATGAACGCCTGGCGGTACTCGCCCTCCAGCGCGTCCACGATCTGCTCGTCCTGGCCGGTGCCCAGCGTGGTGGTCACCATCGCCTGGGTCTCGCCGCGGGTGAACAGCGCGGAGCCGTGGGTGCGCGGCAACACGCCGACCTCGGAGACGATCGGACGCACGCCCTCGACCCGGCGGCCGTCGATCCGGTTGCCGGTCTCGATAATCGAGCCGCGGACGATGTCGCGCTCCAGGTCCTTGATGACCGCCGGCGTGATCGCGTACTCGACCTCGTTCTCCTCGCCGATCGCCTCCAGCGCCTCGGTCCGGACAGCCTCCAGGGCCTCCTGGCGCTGCTTCTTGTCGACGATCTGATAGGCCGCGCGCAGCTTGTCGGAGACCTGCTCCTTGAGCTTGGCGTGGACCGTCTTCTTCTCTTCCGGATCCTCCGGCACGTCCCAGGGATCGTTGGCGCATTCCTCGGCCAGCTCGATGATCGCGTTGATCACCTTCTGGTACTGCTCCTGGCCGAAGTTCACGGCGCCTAGCATGGTCTCCTCGGACAGCTCCTTGGCTTCCGACTCGACCATCATCACGCCTTGCTGCGTGCCGGCGACGACCAGATCGAGATCGCCGTTCGGCAGGTCGGCCTGGGTCGGGTTCAGGACGTACTCACCGTCCTTGTAGCCGACGCGGCAGGCGCCGATCGGGCCCATGAAGGGCATGCCCGAGATCGTCAGCGCGGCGGAGGCGCCGACCATCGCCACGACGTCCGGATCATTCTCCAGATCGTGGCTCAGGACGGTGCAGATGACCTGCGTCTCGTTCTTGAAGTTCTTGGCGAACAGCGGACGGATCGGGCGGTCGATCAGGCGGGAGGTCAGGGTCTCCTTCTCGGTCGGCCGGCCCTCACGCTTGAAGAAGCCGCCCGGGATCTTGCCGGCGGCCGCCGTCTTCTCCTGGTAATTCACGGTCAGGGGGAAGAACGGCAGGTGCGGCTTCGGCGTCTTGTCGCCGACGGCCGTGCACAGCACCACCGTATCGCCGTAGCGAGCCATCACAGCGCCATCGGCCTGGCGGGCGACGCGGCCCGTCTCCAGCACCAGCGGGCGCCCGCCCCAATCAATTTCCTTGCGGTGTACGTCGAACATCTTCTCTCTCGATTCCTTATCCGGTTGACCGGCCGGTTGCGGCAGCCGGACCCGCGCAAACGGCGAAATCCCCGCAGGCAGCAGACCGCCTGCAGGGCACGCGCCGCTTACGTCGGCCCGGCTCTATCGAAGCCCGCGCGCCGACCGGTCCACGCGGGCTCCATCTTCAAGGTGTCGGGGACAATGCCATACCACGCCCCGCCCCGCACACAGCCGATCTGCCGCGTTGGCAAGAGGCCGATACGCACCGCCCGGCACGCGGCCGGGCGGAAAGTCTTCTCGATGCGGGGTCGGGCGCAGACCATGGCCGCCTGAGGCGCGCGCCGCTTAGCGGCGCAGGCCCAGCGACTGGATGGTCTTGTCGTAGCGCGACTTGTCCTTGCGCTTCAGGTAATCCAGCAGCCGCCGACGCTGACCGACCATGATCAGCAGGCCCCGGCGGGAGTGGAAGTCCTTCTTGTGGTCCTTCATGTGCTCGGTCAGGTTCTGAATCCGCTCCGTCAGGATCGCGATCTGAACCTCCGGCGAGCCGGTGTCGTTGTCGTTGGCACCGTATTCCTTCACAAGCTCCTGCTTGCGCTCGGTCGTGATCGACATCGGGTAAGTCGTCCTCTTGGGTTCGGTTGTTTTCAGTGCCGGCGCAGCCCCGCAGCGGTCCGAAGGGCTTAGTTTGCGTGACCGGCTTTAGAGGTTGAGTACGCGCACCGGGCGAAGCTCGCCCGCCTCGAACCGGGCCAGCGCGACCGGCCGGTCGTCCGTCTTGGTGAAGACGACGTCACCGTTATCCAGATCGCGCAGGCGTTCGAGATGGGACCGTTGAAGCAGCGACACGCTTTGGCCACTGCGCAACCGGTTCGCCTCGGCGTCCGACAAGGCCAGCGCCGGGATGTCGTCCAGCGCGGTCTCGATCGGAAGCAGGTACTCGAAGGCGCCGGGACTATGCCCCAACGCCTCCAGCGATTCCAGGGAAATCATGTGATCTTCCCGGAAGCCGCCCACCCGGGTCCGGCGCAGGGCCGACAGGTGGCCGAAAGTGCCGAGCGCGTCCGCGATGTCGCGGGCGAGCGCCCGGATGTAGGTGCCCTTGCCGCAGGTGCAGACCAATGTGGCGTGGTCGCGGTCGTCGATCCGCTCCAGGCTCAGGCTGTCGATCCGCGCCGCGCGCGGGGCCAGGTCCGGCTGGCCGCCATCGCGCGCGATGTCGTAGGCGCGCTGCCCATCGACCTTGATCGCGGAATAGGCCGGCGGCACCTGCTCGATGGTCCCCGTGAACGCAGGCAGCAGATCGCGCAGCGCCTGCTCATCCGGGCGGGCATCGGTTTCGGCCGTCACCTGGCCATCGGCGTCGTCGGTGTCGGTCGCCTGGCCCCAGCGCACGGTAAAGCGGTAGGTCTTAGTGCCCTCCATGGTGTAGGCGACCGTCTTGGTCGCCTCGCCCATGGCGATCGGCAACAGCCCGCTGGCCAGCGGATCCAGCGTACCGCCATGCCCGACCTTCTTGGGGTGAAGGACCTTCTTCAACCGGTTCAGCGCCTGCGTGCTGGTCAGGCCGACCGGCTTGTCCAGCGCCAGCCAGCCATCGATCCGGTTGCCCTTCGCCTTGCGCTTGTCGCTCATCTTTTCCGCGTTCGTTCGGGTCTTGGTTGGGCGCGTCAGGCGCCGCGGTCTGGGTCGTCCGGCAGATCGGAGTCCGTGTTCTCGCCGGTATCGATCGGCCCGCCGGGCGCGTCCGGATCGTCGCTCAGGTCCTGGCGGACCCGCGGCTTGCGCAGCAGCGCGTCGACCCGGGCCGCCTCGTCAAACGAGCGGTCCGGGGCGAACCGCAGTTCCGGGGTATACTTGAGATCGATCTCCCGGCCCAACTGGCCACGGAAATAGCGCGCGGCCCGGTTCAACGCGGCGGCCAGATCCTCCGGCGTCCCATCCGCGAAGGGCAGCACATAAGCGGTCGCCGCCTTCATGTCCGGGCTGACGCGGACCTCCGTCACGGTGACGTTCATGTCCGCCAGCTCCGGGTCGCGAATATCGCCGCGCGCCAGGATCTGCGAGAGGGTGTGGCGCAGCTGCTCGCCCACGCGGAGCTGGCGCTGGCTGGGAGCTTTCGCTCGCTGGCGTGCCATGGAAAACCGTACGTCTCTCGGTTCCGTGCAAACCAACGCCGCCGGCACCCGCCCCACATCAGGGGGCTGGTGCTGGCGAACGGCGTCGGTCGTGTTGAAAACTGCCTATCGGCCGTACGCGGCCGGACGTCGAGGCGAGGCGAGGCGAGCGGCCCGCGTTACAGCGTCCGCTGCACCTCCTTGACCTCGTAGCATTCGAGCACGTCGCCTTCCTGGATATCTTCCCAGTTCTCCAGCGAGATACCGCACTCGTAGCCGTCTTTGACCTCGCGCACCTCGTCCTTGAAGCGCTTCAAGGTCTTCAGGTTGCCTTCGTAGATCACCCGGTTGTCGCGCAGCAGACGCACACCGGCGCCCCGCTTGACCACACCTTCGGTGACACGGCAGCCGGCCACCTTGCCGACCTTGGTGACGCTGAACACCTGCCGGATCTCGGCGTAGCCGATGAACTCCTCGCGCGCTTCCGGCGAAAGCATGCCCTGCAGGGCCTGCTTCACGTCGTCGATCAGGTTGTAGATGACCGAGTAGTAGCGGATGTTCACGCCTTCCTGCTTGGCCATCTCGCGGGCCTTGCCGTTGGCGCGCACGTTGAAGGCGATGATCACCGCGCCGGACGCGCCGGCGAGCGTGACGTCGCTTTCGTTAATGCCACCCACGCCGTGGTGCAGGATGTTCGGCTGAACCTCGTCGTTGCCGATCTGGCCGAGCGCGCCCTGGATCGCCTCCAGCGAGCCCTGGACGTCGGCCTTGATCACGACCGGCAGCTCGCTCGCCTGGCCTTCCTTGATCTGGCTGAGCATCGTCTCCAGCGACGCCCGGCCGGAGGCGGCAACCTCCTTCTCGCGCTGACGCTCCTGGCGATACTCGGAAATCTCGCGAGCCCGCTGCTCGTTGTCGACGACGATCACCTCGTCACCGGCCTTGGGCGTGCCCTGCAGGCCCAAGAGCTCGACCGGGATCGACGGGCCGGCGCTGTTGACGTTCTCGCCGCGGTCGTTGACCAGGGCGCGCACGCGGCCCCACTCGGCGCCGGCGACGAAGTTGTCGCCCTTCTTGAGCGTGCCGCGCTGCACCAGGATGGTGGCGACCGGACCGCGGCCCTTCTCCAGCTTGGCCTCGACGACGACGCCTTCGGCGGCGCGGTCGGGGTTGGCCTTCAGCTCCAGGATTTCCGCCTGCAGCAGAATCGCCTCTTCCAGCTGATCCAGACCCTCGCGGGTGGTGGCGGACACTTCGATCGCCTGGGTTTCGCCGCCCATGTCCTCGGTGACGATCTCGTAGTTCAACAGCTCCTGGCGGACCTTGTCCGGGTTCGCCTCGGGCTTGTCGCACTTGTTGATCGCCACGACGATCGGCTTCTCGGCCGCCTTGGCGTGGTTGATCGCCTCGACCGTCTGGTCCTTCACGCTGTCGTCCGCGGCGACCACCAGTACGACGATGTCGGTGACGTCCGCCCCGCGCGAGCGCATCTGCGTGAACGCCGCGTGGCCCGGCGTATCCAGGAAGGTGATCCCGGCGCCGCCGGACAGCACGACCTGATACGCGCCGATGTGCTGGGTGATGCCGCCGGCCTCGCCCGCAACCACGTCGGTCTTGCGCAACGCGTCGAGCAGCGAGGTCTTGCCGTGGTCGACGTGGCCCATGACCGTGACCACGGGGGCCCTCGGCTTGAGGTCTTCCTCGCGGTCCTCTTCCGTGTGCAGGACGTCCTCGACATCGGCATCGGACACGCGCTTGGGCGTGTGGCCGAATTCCTGGACGATCAGCTCGGCGGTTTCGGGATCGATCGACTGGTTGATCGTCGCCATCGTGCCGAGCTGCATCAGCTGCTTGATCACGTCGCCGCTGCGCTCGGCCATACGGTTGGCCAGCTCGCCCACGGTGATGACGTCTGGAATCTGTACTTCGCGCACGACCTTCTTCGGGGGCTGCTGGCTCTGTTGCTGCTTCTGGCGTTGGCGCTGGCGCTTGAGCTGCGCCTGCGAGCGGGACCGATTCCCCTCGCCGCCTTCCAACGCCTGACTGATGGTCAAACGGCCGCGCCGACGGTCGTCGCCGCCTTTGTTACGGCCACCGCCGCCGGGCTTCTTCTCGCCGCCCTTGGCGCGCTTGACCCGACCGCCGGCTTCCTCGGCCGCGGCATCGTCCTTGTCGCGCGCTTCCTTCGCCTTGCGCTTGGCCCTGGCGTCGGCCGTCTCCTCCGACTCGGGCACGGGCGCGGCTTCGGGTTCCGCCTCCGCGGCCGGCTGAGAGTCGGCCGCGGCTGGCGCGTCCGCGCCCGTGTCCTGGGGCGTCTGCTGGGCCGCTTCCTCGGCCTCCTTCTGGCGCTGGCGCTCGGCCTCCTCGGCCTCGAGCTGCTTGCGCGCCTCCTCCTCGGCCTGGCGGCGCTTCTCTTCTTCCTCGCGGCGCTGAGCCTCTTCCTCGGCCTGGCGGCGCCGGCGCTCCTCTTCTTCCTGACGCTTGCGCTCCCGCTCCTCGCGGTCACGCTCCGCCTGTTCCAAGGCGCGCAGACGCGCTTGGCGCTCGCTCTCGGTCAGCGTGCGGCCGGTGCGCTGCTGCTCGCGCTCCAGGGTCCGGGTCGCCTGCTCTTCCGGCGTACTGCGGGACTCGGCCGGCTGCTGCGGCTGGCTCTTCGCCTGCGCGGGCTGCTGACGCTGCCCGCTGGGAGCCTGCTGGCCGGTCGGCTGCTGGAAAGCTTTCTCGGCTTCCTGCTGGCCACTGCCCTGCTGGACTTCGGTCATGCGGCCGCTTTCGCCGCGCTGATAGGTGCGCTTGCGCTTGACCTCGACCGAGACCTGCTTGGAGCGGCCGTGACTGAAGCTCTGCTTCACCTGGCCTTGCTCGACCGTCTTGGACAGCTCGAGCTTGCCGGGCTTCTTGAGCTTCAGTTTCTTGTTGTCGTCGCCGTCGTCACTGTTCGTCGTCATATCGCTCCGGCGCTCGTCTGGTGAGCTTGTTCGTGTGTCCCGCCGGCCTGGTTGCCGGCGTCTCGTGCGTGCCTGACCCGTTAAGGCCCGTTCGTCCCGCGCGCGGCTTCCACGTCCCGAGGCGCGCCCGACGGCCCGTCGCTGCCACATGCGCGATCGACGCTTGACGCCGCATCGTCAGCACGGTCCAGCGCGAACGGGGCCGGCGCGAACGCCTGGTAGCGCCAAGCGTCGAGCAGCAGCCGGTCGGCATGACCGCCCCGGCGCAAGGCCAGATGCATACTGCGCTCGCGGCCGATCATCCGGCCCAACTCGGCGGAGTCGAACCCCTCGATCACCGGCAGGTCCGGACGCACCGCCACAGCCACCCGGCGCACCTTGTCACGGCTGTCGGCGGCCGTGTCGGCCGCCTGCAGCAGCACGCCGGCCGCGTCGCGCTTCAGCAGGGTGCGCACCTTCTCGAAACCGGCCACGACATCGCCCGCCGCGCGAGCCAAACCGATCCGGTCCAGGCAGCGCCGACGCAGCAGATGCGCGACTTGGTCGGCCAAGTCGTCGGGGACGGTGACCTGGGCGCGCGCAGCGCGGGCGAACAGCCGTTTCCGGCGCGCCTTGTCTATCATATCCGGTCGCGGGCGTAACCACAAACCGCGTCCGGGCAAGTCCTCCCCGGGGTCGGGGACGATCTGCCCGTCCGGTCCCACGCCGAAGCGCAGCAGCCGGGCCTTGTCGTCGACCTCGCCGCTGGCGATACAGCGCCGCTGTGGCCCCTTTGGCTGCGGTGCCGTCGCCGAGTCCTCGGCCGCGGCACGGTCCGTCCCGTCGGTCTGCGGTCGCCCGCCCGTCGGTTGCGCGCTCACGTCGCTCGCGATCTCCCACAGACGGGTTTGTTGGCCGGCGCGCCGACGAGAGGCAGCTAGCTGCCCTCCGTCGCCGGGGCGTCTCCGCCCTCGAACCAGTGGGCGCGGGCGGCCATGATGATCTGACCGGCGTCGTCCTCGCTCGGGGCCTCGTCGCCCAGCATCTCGACCAGCTCGTCGCTGGCAAGATCGGCCAGATCGTCACGCGTCTTGATGCCGTTCTCGCCCAGCTTGACCAGCATGTTGCCGGTCAGCTGCTCCATCTCCGCCAGCGCGTCGCTGACGCCGAGCTCCCGGCGCCGGTCGGTCAGCTCACTTTCGCGCTCTTCCAGGTAGGATTGCGCGCGGTTGCGCAGCTCCTCGGCGACCTCCTCGTCGAAGCCCTCGATCTCGGTCAGGTCCTCGATCGGGACGTAGGCAACCTGGTCGATCGCCGTGAAGCCCTCAGCCACCAGGAGATGGGCGATCACGTCGTCGACGTCCAGCGCATCGATGAACATCTGGCTGCGCTGACGGAATTCCTCGGAACGCCGGCGAGACTCCTCGTCCTCGGTCAGGATGTCGATGTCCCAACCGGTCAACTGGCTGGCCAAGCGCACGTTCTGCCCGCGCCGACCGATGCCGAGCGACAGCTGGTCGTCGGGCACCACGACCTCGATCCGGCCCTGGTCCTCGTCCAGCACCACCTTGCTCACCTCAGCCGGGGCGAGCGCGTTGACGACGAAGGTCGCCGGCTCTTCCGACCAGGGGATGATGTCGATCTTCTCGCCCTGCAGCTCGCCGACCACGGCCTGCACCCGGCTGCCGCGCATGCCCACGCACGCGCCCACCGGATCGATCGAGCTGTCGTGGCTGAGCACACCGATCTTCGCCCGGGAGCCCGGATCGCGCGCCACCGACTTGATCTCAATGATGCCGTCGTAGATCTCCGGCACTTCCTGGCGGAACAGGTTCGCCATGAACTGCGGGTGGCTGCGCGACAGGAAGATCTGCGGGCCGCGCGGCTCCTCGCGCACATCGTAGATGTAGGCACGGATGCGGTCGCCGGTGCGGTAGGTTTCACGCGGCAGCGATTCATCCCGGCGCATGATCGCCTCGGCGCGGCCCAGGTCGACATAGACGTTGCCGAACTCGACCCGCTTGACGATGCCGTTGACGACCTCGCCGACGCGGTCCTTGTACTCCTCGTACTGCCGCTGGCGCTCGGCGTCGCGAACCTGCTGGACGATCACCTGCTTGGCCGTCTGTGCAGCGATCCGCCCCAAATCGATCGGCGGCAGTTCCTCGACGACGTGCTCGCCGACCTGGATGTTCGGGTCCTGCACCTTGGCGTGGTCGAGCGGCAGTTGGGTATGCTCGTCCTCGATATCCGCCGCGCTCTCTACGACCTCGCGGTACCGGCGCAGCTTGATCTCGCCGCTCCTGCGGTCGATCTCCGCGCGGATATCGTGCTCGTGGCCGTATTTGGCGCGGCCGGCCTTGGAGATGGCCGACTCCATTGCCAGCAGGACCTCTTCGCGGTCGATCCCCTTCTCCCGGGCGACCGCATCGGCCACCTGCAGCATTTCCGTCTTAAAGGCCGTTGCCGTATCCATCGTCGCTCTCGTTCTCGCCTGCTTGGCCGCCGTCGTGTGCAGGATCGGCAGCCGTCCAATTGTGGTCGTGCGGTTTTCGAGGAAGGCTCAGGACTTACCGCGCCGGGCCTTCTTCGCCTGTTTCTCTTCCTGCTTGGCGGCCTTCTGGGCCTGCTTCAGCATCTCGTCGGTCAAAACCAGCTTCGCCTTATCGATCTCGTCGAAGCCGATCCGCCATTCCAGGCCATCGACTTCCATCGACAGCTCGCCGTCAACCACGCCGAGCAGCTCGCCTTTCAGGCGGCGCCGGCCCTCGAACGGCTCGACCAGCTCGACCTTGGCGGTGAAGCCGGCGAAGCGGTCGAAGTCGCTCAATCGGGTCAACGGCCGGTCCATGCCGGGGGAGGAGACCTCCAAGTTGTAGCCGCTTGGCAACGGGTCCTCGACGTCCAGGATCGCCTCGATCGCCTGGCTGCAATCCGCGCAGTCCTCGACGTCGATGATCGAGCCGTCCGCCGGCTCGACCATGACCTGCAGGCGCGCATCGTCGCCCTGCCCGGTCAGGATGGTGCGCACCACCCGGAAGCCCATCGCCTCCAGCGTCGGCTCGACCAGCGCCTCGATCTCCGCGGCCTTGCCGGTCGCGGTCTTGCGCGGCTCGGTCTGCTGCGCGGGCTGGGCACCGACCGTCTCCGGCGGGCTCTGCGGATCCTTGGTCTGGGCGTCGTCGGCCATGCCCCCCTCGCGGGTGCGTCCTTCATGCCTGCTGGTGGCAATCGGCACGCCCAAGCCTCTCACGGCTCGGCGCGCCGACCTTGTCCGGTTGTCATGAGTCCGATGGCCGATAACAAAAAAGCGGGCCATCAGGCCCGCCCTTCGGCGGCCCGGTCGGCGGCGTCGAACGCTGCCAACCGAACTATGACAGTTTGTAAAATAGCGCGCGACCGGCCCGCTCGCAAGTCCCGTGCGGCCGGAAGTCGTCATTATCCCTTGGCTGCGCGCGCATTCGCTTTGGCGCGCGACCACGGCTGGCAGGAGCAAGCCCCGTAACGGGATATCAAGCTGGGTCTCAGGCTGTCCGGGGCCGCCGGCGATAGGACAGGAAGATCGGCTGCCGGCCGGCCTCGATCGCCTTCTGCTCGTACCGGGTGCCCGGCCAATCGTCCGGGCGCCGGCGCCAATCCGCCGCACATGCCGCGGTCCAGTCGAACGCCCCATGGCGTTCCAACTCGATCAACATCCAACGCTGATAGTCCGGATCGTCGGTCGCCAGACGCAGTTCGCCACCATCGGCCAGCACATAGGCCAACTGGTCCAGCTGCGCCTGCTGGACGAAACGACGCTTATGGTGCCTGCGCTTGGGCCAGGGGTCGGGAAACAGGACGAACGCCCGGGACAGGCTGGCTTGCGGCAGGACATCCAGCAGGTCGCGCCCGTCATCCGGATAGACCCGGAGGTTGCGCGTCAGCCCCTCGCGATCGACCTGGCGCAGCAGCCGGGCGATACCGTCGCGGAAGTGTTCCGCCCCGATCAGGCCGACCTCGGGATGGTGCGCGGCCTGCCAGGCCAGATGCTCGCCGGCGCCAAAGCCCACCTCGAGCCAGATTTCCTGGATGTCGCACGCGAACAAAGCGTGCGGGTCGAGCGGACCGCTTTTCGGCAGGTCGACCCGCAGGCGCGGCAGCAGTGCCTCCATGACCTGCTGCTGGGCCGGGCGCAGCGGCCGGCTCTTGTGCCGGCCGTGCAATTCCCGGTGCGGGCGATCATCCTGCGGCGGAGGTTGGCGCATAGCTCGCAGACGGCATCGAGGGAAGCAAACACGTGCAGCGGCGAGACCCAGGTCTTCGCCCAATGGCGAAGGGACCCCGCCGCTGGGCGGTCAGAGCGAACGCTACTTGATGTTGTAGGCGTTCTTCAGATCGTCGACGAGGTCGAGCTTCTCCCACGAGAAACCGCCATCGCCGTCCGGATGCCGACCGAAGTGGCCGTAGGCCGCGGTGCGGGCGTAGATCGGCCGGTTCAGCTTGAGGTGAGTGCGGATGCCGCGCGGCGACAGGTCCATCAGCTCCCGCAGCACGCCGGCCAGCTTGTCGGTGTCGACCTCGCCGGTGCCATGGGTGTCGATGTAGACGCTGAGCGGCTTGGCGATGCCGATGGCGTAGGACAGCTGAATCGTGCAGCGCCGCGCCAACCCGGCGGCGACCACGTTCTTCGCCAGGTAACGGCCCGCGTACGCGGCCGAGCGGTCGACCTTCGACGGATCCTTGCCGGAGAAGGCGCCGCCGCCGTGCGGCGCCGCGCCCCCATAGGTGTCGACGATGATCTTGCGTCCCGTAAGACCGGCGTCGCCGTCCGGACCGCCGATCACGAAGCGCCCGGTCGGGTTCACGTAGAACTCTTCCTCCGGGCACATCCAGCCGTCGGGCAGCACGTTGGTGACGTGCGGACGCACCAACTCACGGACCTGCTCGCTGCTCGCCGCCTCGCTGTGCTGGGTGGAGACCACCACGCTGGTCGCGCGCACCGGTTCGCCCGCGCGATATTCCAGGGTGATCTGGCTCTTCGCGTCGGGCTGCAGCTCCGGCTCGGCGCCGGAATGACGCGCCTCGGCGAGCGATTGCAGGATGTTGTGGGCGTAGTAGATCGGCGCGGGCATCAGATCCGGCGTCTCGTCGCACGCAAAACCGAACATGATACCCTGGTCGCCAGCGCCTTCGTCCTTGTCCTCACCGGCGTCAACGCCTTGGGCGATGTCGGCGGACTGCTCGTGCAGGTGGTTCTCGAAAGCAGCCGTGTTCCAGTGGAAGCCGTCCTGCTCGTAGCCGATCTCGCGGACCGCCCGGCGCGCAACCTCTTCCAGCAGATCGCCGGTGACCGATGCCGGACCGCGCGTCTCGCCGGCCAGGATGATCCGGTTGGTGGTGGCCAGCGTCTCGACCGCGCAGCGCGAATTCGCGTCGTGCGACAGGAAGGTATCGACGATGGCATCGGAAATCCGGTCGCAGACCTTGTCCGGGTGGCCTTCGGAGACGGACTCACTGGTGAAGAGGTAACTATCGCGTCGCACGCTGATACGCTCCGGAGATTGGACTGGAGGGGCGGAACCGGCCGATCGGTCGGTTAAGCGGGTCGCGGATCAGGTGAACCGCAGCGCGGCAAACAGTTGCCGCGCCATGCCCGCTGGGTCAAGCGCGTAAACGGGGAAGCGTGCGGGCCAAACGCCGGGCGCCCACGGACGCAGGTCAGCTTTCGAAATCCGGATGACGATGAGCGGAGGAGTCTCAGCCGGCGTGCTCGTCCCGCGTAGGCTCGGCCTCGTCCTCATCCTCGCCGTGCACGGCCAGGGTCTTGGTCAGGTCGAACAGGCGCTTGCGGACGTGTGGATCGGCGATGCGGTAGTAAGCACGCACGAGTTCAAGCGTCTCGCGCTTGGCCATCGGGTCCGGCTCGTAGGGCTCCGGTTCCTCGTAAAGGCCTTGGGCCAGCGCGGGGGAGCGCTCTTTCGTCTCCGGGCTCATTTCCTCGTAAAAAAAGGAAACCGGCACGTCGAGCACGCGCGCGAGATCGTACAACCGGCTGGCACCGATACGGTTTGCGCCACGCTCGTATTTCTGAACCTGCTGGAAAGTCAGACCGATCGCTTCGCCCAGCTTTTCCTGGCTCATTCCCAGAAGGGTCCGGCGCAATCGCACGCGGCTGCCCACATGCACATCGATCGGATTAGGTTGGCCAGAGCCACGCCCGTAAGTCGGTTTTTCGCCGCCGGTCATGCGTCCTTTTTCTCCCAACGCCGGGAACGGATCGTTGGGCCGTTCTTCTATTCACACACCAGTATGCGGTCAACAAAGGAATGAGGCCCCGCAATCCCCACTACACGGCGTTATAGTACGTGACGGTCTCAAGCATGTACAGGAATACGATGGTACACGTTTAGCGGGCAATCACTTGATAAACGCGAGCCTAGCGCGCGCGAAATCTCAGAAGCGACGCAAAAGCAATGCGATACCCAAAACGATCAGGACGAGAAAACCCGCAATCAAATCACCGAAACGCGCATAGAACGTTCCCCCAGCGATTGCTTGAGGCAACGGTCCGTCCAAAATACCTACTTTTTGCAGACCCAGTTGCCGCAGTGTCCGGCCCCAGGGATCGACGATCACGGAAATGCCGGTATTCGCCGCACGCACCAGCGGCAAGCCCTGCTCGATCGCGCGCAGCCGGGCACTCGCGAGGTGCTGGTAGGGGCCGGAGGAAACGCCGAACCAGGCATCATTGGTGATGTTCAGCAACCACGCCGGCTGTGTGCCCGACGTCGTCACCTCCTGCGGGAAGATCACTTCATAGCAGATCAAGGCCGAAAAGGGCGGCAGACTTGGTATGTCGAGCGTGGTCTTCCGGCGGCCCGGGGTGAAGTCGGTCGACCCTTGGGTCAGCTTCGGAAACGGCAGGTACTGGCGCAACGGCACATACTCGCCGAACGGCACCAGATGCACCTTGTCGTACGCCGCCAACTCCCGGCCATCGGCGCCAAGGGCGAGCAGGCTATTGTGGTAGACCCGACGGTCGTCCTGCTGCGTAACCCTTGGCGCGCCGGTAAGCAGCGCGCCCCCCTCCGGCGCGGCGCGGGCGAGCAGTCTGCGCAGCTCGGGCTGGCGCGACAGGAAGTAGGGCACAGCCGTTTCCGGCCAGATCACATGCGTGCGGCTGTCGAAGCCCGCGCGCCGCGACAGGTCGATGTGCTTGCGCACGTGCGCCAGGCGCAGGTCGTCCCGCCATTTCAGGTGCTGGGGAATCCCAGGCTGGACCAAGCGCAGGCGAATGCCGTCGTGGACCTGCGCCCCCGGCGGCGGTGCGGCCTGCAGGCGCAAGATCCCGCCCCCGCCGAGCAGGACGATGATCCCCAGCGCCGCCGCCACGCTGGCCCAGGCGCCCCGTCGGCCGCCGGCCCAGCCCAGCAGCGCCGGCAGGCCGGCCGCGAGCACGGTCAGCAGGCTGAGTCCCCAGGCCCCGATCAACGCGGCGGCCTGCTGCGCAGCCGGCCAGAACCCCCAGACGGTCGCCGCTAGGTTCCAAGGGAAGCCGGTCAAGAGCTGCCCGCGCAGCCATTCCGCAAGCGTCCAAACCGCCGCCAGCGCCAGGACGCGCGCGACCCCTTGCGCCGTACCCGACGGACGGTCCCACAACGGCAGGGCCCGCAAGGCGGCCAGCATCAGCCCCTTGTAGATCGCCAAGCCCGCCGCGAGCCCCAGCACGGCGAACGGCATCATCCAGGCATAGCGCGCGGCATCGACGAAAAAAGCAATGCCGATCCAGTAAAGCCCGGCGGCGAAGTGCCCCAGGCCGAACGCCCAGCCGACCCAGAAAGCCGCGCGCACGCGCGTCGTCCCGCTGGTCAGCCATAAAAGGCCAACCACCGCAGGCACCAGCAACGGAACCAGATAGACCGGCGGCAGGGCGAGCGCGGTCGAAGCCCCCAGCAGGGCCGCCAAGGCGAGTCGGCGCCAGCCGGTTAGCTGCGCCGTGCGCCCAGCCAGGCGCGCCAGCGGCGCATCGAGGGTCGGCTCCCGGGTGTCGGCAGCGGTCATGGGCGCTCTTTGATCTGCATGAATGGGGTACAGGCCTGGAATACTGTCCGTGCCCCGCCTCCATGTGAGGGAAGAGAGCTCGACAAGACAGCTTGCCGAACCGGTCGTACAGGCGGTTTAGACCATCGAGCGGTCCGTGGCCTACCCCTCCGCATCCTCGCTGGAGACATGCCAGGGCGGGAGGTTGCGCACGCGCAGGCGCTTCACACGACGCGGGTCGGCTTCCATCACCTCGAAGGAAACGCCGCTGTCGTGGACGATCAATTCGCCGCGACCAGGAACCCGCCCGGCGATGTAGAACACCAGCCCGCCCAGCGTATCGATGTCCTCCTCGCGCTCGTCATCGGTCAGCATGGCGCCGACACGCTCCTCGAACTCCTCGATCGGGGTGCGCGCGTCGGCGACCAGCGAACCGTCGGGCCGGGCGACCAGCTTGGGACCCTCGGCGACGTCGTGCTCGTCCTCGATCTCGCCGACGATCTCCTCGACCAGGTCCTCGATGGTGATCAGACCGTCGATACCGCCGAACTCGTCAACCACCAGCGCCATGTGCACGCGCGACAGCCGCATCTCCAAAAGCAGGTCGAGCACCGGCATCGATGGGGCGACGAACAGCACCTCCCGGGTGATCCGGGACAGCTTGAAGCCGGCAGCATCCTTGGCGTGCGCCAGCACGTCCTTGATGTGCACCAGCCCGATCACGTCGTCCAGGCTGTCGCGGTAGACCGGCAGGCGCGAGTGGCCGCCCTGGCTCATCACGTCGATCAGGTCGTCGAGCGAACTGTCGACGTGAACGGCGCGGATGTCGGCGCGCGGCACCATCACGTCGTAGGCGGTCAGGTGACGCAGATGCAGGATATTCGCCAGCATCACCCGCTCGTGGGTGCCGATGGCGCTGCCTTCCTGGTCCTCGCGCTCGCTCTCCTCGATGATCTCCTCGATCGTCGACCGCAGGGAAGAATGGTCGCCGCCGCGCTGACGCACCAGGTTACGCAGCCAGGTGCCCATCAGTTGCGCCAGCGTCTGCTCGCCTTCCTCGGACGCCTTGGTCTGCGCCGGACGCCCCTGGCCGTTGGCACGCACAGCCGTATTGGCCGTGCGCGGCTCGCCGGTCGGCGTGCTCCAGCCGTTGTCGCTCATTCCCCACCTCCCGTGGACGCCTCGCCCGGCTGGGCGCTTTCCGCGGCCAGTGCATAGGGATCCGCGATTCCGAGCCCGGCGAGCACGCGACGCTCCAAGGCCTCCATCGTCTCCGCCTCGGCCGCGGCCATATGGTCGTAGCCCAGCAAGTGCAGCAGGCCGTGCACACACAGATGGCTCAGGTGATCGCCCGTCGCCTTGCCCTGGTCGTCGGCCTCGCGCAATACGGTCTCGCGCGCCAGCACCACGTCGCCCAGCAGCACCGGCTCGCCGTCGGGCGAATCGGGGGCTTCGACGTCTTCCAGGTTGGCGAAGGAGAGAACGTTGGTTGGCTTGTCCTGGTCGCGGTAGTCGCGGTTCAGCGCCTGCACCGTGGCGTCGTCGGTGAGCACGACGCTCACCTCCGCCCCGTCGGGCGCGAACGCCTGGGCGCCATCGGACAAGCCTGCCCAGGCCGCTTTGGTGGCCCGCTCGGCCAGAGCGTCGGCCGCGGGCACATCATGCATCCAGGTGTCGTCCTGGATCAGGACCGCCACCTCCAGGGCGCCGGCGTTCGCGTGCGGCGCGGGCTGGATCGGCGGCCCGCCGGTACTTGAGTCGGTTTGCGTCTCTGCGCCCGGACTTGAAGCCTCCGGCCCGGGCGCGCTGGTGGGGGAGCTTCTAGGTCGTTCGCTCATCTCAGGTCGCCGGTGATTGTCCTATGCTGATCGCCGGGGCGCGCGGTACCTCCGCTCTGCCCGCGGCACGGTCACCCCGCGTTGCCGCCGCCATCGTGACGCCGGTCGCTGCGGTTCTTGTCGCGCGCTTCGTAGGCGCGGACGATCTTGGTCACAAGCGGGTGGCGCACCACGTCCGCATCGGTGAATCGGACGACGCCCACGCCCTCCATACCCGTCAAAAGCTCGCAGGCATCGCGCAAACCGGACGGCTCGCCCTTGGGCAGGTCGACCTGCGACAGGTCGCCGGTGATCGCCATCCGGCCGTTCTCGCCCAGTCGGGTCAGGAACATCTTCATCTGCACAGCCGTCGTGTTCTGCGCCTCGTCCAGGATGACGAAGGAATTCGACAGCGTGCGTCCCCGCATGAAGGCCAGCGGCGCCACTTCGATCTCGCCCGAGGACAGGCGGCGCACCACCTGCTCCGCCGGCAGCATCTCGTAGAGCGCGTCCTGCAACGGACGCAGGTAGGGATCGACCTTTTCACGCAGGTCGCCCGGCAGAAAGCCGAGCCGTTCGCCCGCCTCGACGGCCGGGCGGGAGAGTATGATCCGGTCGACCCGGCCCTGCAGCAGTTCCTCCACCGCGACCGCGACGGCCAGATAGGTCTTGCCTGTCCCCGCCGGACCCAGGCCGAACACCAAGTCGTGATCGCGCAGCGCCTGGATGTAGCTGGCCTGCCGGTTGGAGCGCGGGGTGATCGTCTTGCGCTTGGTGCGGATCGCCAGATCCTCGGCATGCACCTGCGTCGCGCCCCGCTTGGCTTGGGCCGGCTGCGCGGCCGGCGGATCGGAGGGCTTATCGGCGCTGCTGTCGGACATGCGGATCGCGGCGTCGACTTCGTTCCGATCGACGCTCATCCCTTTCTCCAGGCGGCGGTAAAGCGCATTCAGGGTCTGCTCCGCGGCCGCCGCCGCATCGGGATCGCCGGTGATGGCGATCTTGTTGCCGCGGGTGGCGATCGAGACGTTAAGCTGTTGCTCGACCCGAGCGAGATGCTGGTCGTGCTCACCAAACAGCAGTGGCAGCAGACTGTTGTCGTCGAACTGCAGCTGCAACGGCTGGTCCGGGGTGGCCTGACTGCTAAAAGACGCGGGGCTCAAACGGCCGTGCTCTCCTCGATCCGGGTCCGCGGGGTGGTCGGCATACCTGTATCACCTGCCAAGGTGGCCTCGGCGAGGCGGCCGTGCAAGCTGTTGCCGCGCACGCTCAGCACCTCGACCTCGGCGATCCGGCCGATCCGAGTGTCCGGCGCCTCGACCGCCAAGCTCTGCATGTAGGGCGTCCGCCCGACCAACTGACCTGGATGCTTGCCCTTGCGCTCCAGCAGCACGGGCAACGTGCGGCCGACCGTCCGTGCATTGGCGGCCTGCTGCTGCGCGCCCAATAGCTGCTGCACCATCTGCAGGCGTTCGTCCTTCAAGGCTTCCGGGACCGGCTGACCCATCGTGGCGGCCGGCGTGCCCGGGCGGCTGGAGTATTTGAAGGAATAGGCATGGACGAAGCCGATGTCGGCGATCAGTTGCAGCGTTGCCGCGTGGTCGTCCGCCGTCTCGCCCGGGAAACCGACGATGAAGTCACTCGCCATCGCCAGATCCGGGTTCGCCTCCCGCAAGCGGCCGACGATCCGGCGATAGTCGTCGGCGCTGTGCCGGCGGTTCATCGCCTTCAGGATGCGGTCGGAGCCGGACTGTACCGGCAGGTGCAGGAACGGCATCAGTTGCGGCACATCGCGGTGGGCCGCGATCAGCTCCTCGTCGACGTCGAGCGGATGGCTGGTGGTATAGCGGATGCGCTCGATGCCATCGATCTCCGCCAGTTCGCGCACCAGCCGACCAAGCCCCCATTCGCCACGACCGTCCAGGCTTGCGCCGTGATAGGCGTTGACGTTCTGGCCCAGGAGCGTGACTTCGCGCGTGCCCTGCGCGGCCAGCCGTTTCGCTTCCGCAATGACCTGAGACGCGGGCCGGGAGAACTCCGCGCCGCGCGTATAGGGGACGACGCAGAAGGTGCAGAACTTGTCGCACCCTTCCTGGATCGACAGGAAGGCGGACGGACCCTGCGGCGCGCTCTCCTCCGGCAGGCGGTCGAACTTGTCTTCTTCCGGGAAATCGGTGTCCATCACGCCCCGGCGCCCATTTTCGTCAGCGGCGCCCTGGCGCTCCACCTGGGCGACCATCTCCGGCAGGCGGTGATAGGTCTGCGGGCCAACCACCATGTCGACCTGCGGCGCGCGCTTGAGGATTTCCTCGCCCTCCGCCTGGGCGACGCAGCCGGCGACCGCGATCAGCTGCCGCCCGGCCTCGGCCGGACGTTCCTGCTGCAGGGCGCGCAACCGGCCCAGTTCGGAATAGACCTTTTCCGCGGCCTTCTCGCGGATGTGGCAGGTGTTCAGGATCACCATGTCCGCATCCTCGGGCGCCTGCGAGGGCGCATAGCCGAGCGGCGCCAGGACGTCCGCCATGCGGGCGGAATCGTAAACGTTCATCTGGCAGCCGTAGGTCTTGATGTAGAGCTTCTTCTTCGCGCGCGTCGTGTCGCTCATTCGGGGTCCGTTATCGACATCTGTTGCGTGCAGCGGACCCTAGCACCGCCGATCGGTGACAGGCGAGTCCGTCTCGGTGAATAGGGCCACGCCGACGGGCGCAATCGCAGCAGCAAGCCCATCCTTCTCTCGCGGAGAGGGAAGCGAGAAGGGGAAGCGCCCCAGCGTCACGAGAAATCACTCCGCCGCGCGGCGCTCGTCCTCGCTGTCGTCGTGATCGTGGTCGTGATCATCGTCGTCCGGCTCGTCGTCGTCCGACACCGCAGTGCGGCCGCGCAACAGTTCGGCGACGCCACGGGCGACCTTGTCCTGGCAAGCCTGGGCCAGGGCCTTGCGCGTGCCCAGGTCGTCGATCGTCACCGGGGGATGGAACACCACCTCCGCTGTGATCGTGCCCAGACCCAGCACTTCCCAGATGTGCGGGGCCATATCCATGTCGCCATACCAGGCGACGAACGGGCGCAGGTAGCGGCCCATCGGCTGGTCGTCCAGCTTGGTATAGGTCAACGAGACCGGTTGCACGGTCAGCGGCTGGCCGTGCGGGCGTTTCTCGGCGACGGAGAACAGCGCGCTCTTGAACGGCAGCACGCGGTTGCCGTCGTCGCTGGTACCCTCGGGAAACAGGATCAGGTCGTCGCCCGCTTCCAGCCGGCGGGTCATCTCGTCGCGCTGCTGGGTGGTCTGACGGCGCGCCTCGCGATTGACGAACACCGTGCGCTGCAGCTTGGCGAGCAGACCGAAGAACGGCCAGTCGCGCACCTCCGCCTTGGCGACGAAGGACGCGCGCGGTAGCGCCGCGCCCAGGACAGCGATGTCCAGGTAGGAGACGTGATTGGCGGCGAACAGCACCGGGTGACCCTGCACCTTCTCGCCGTGCCGACGCAGTTTCAGGCCAAGCAGGCGCAGGCAGCGCTTGTGATACCACGTCGGCAAACGCTTGGCGGTCGGCAGGTGCACCACAAGCGCAAACGCCTGCACCGGAATCAGCGCCAGGGTGAACAGCGCATAAGCGATCAGACGAGCGATCGCGCGGGTGGGCGACTGAAAGGAAACTTCGGCCATGGGCGACTCGTTCGGGACCCCGGCGTGGCGCTCAGGCGTCCTCCCCGCTCGTCCGGGGAGCGGACTCGTCGCGGGTCAGATGGCGGACATAACGCTCGGTCACCAAGTCTGTCTTGACGATGACGCAGACGTCGGTGGTGTTGAACTCGTAATCGACCACCGCGCCGTCGCCGACAAACCCGCCCAGACGCAGATAGCCCTTGATCAACGGCGGCAGCGAGGCAAGCGCGCGCTTGGCGTTGAAGGCATCCGGAGCCAAGCGGTTCATCTCGACGTAGCGGCTGGCGAGCGCAACCGGGCGCAGCGCTTCCGGGGCTCGATGGTTATGATAGAGGTAGGAGAGTTGCGGCGCCAGCTCGTCCGGATCGGTGCCGTGCATCGAGCCGCAGCCGAACATGATGCGCACGTCGTAGTGCAGCACGTATTCCGCGATGCCGCGCCAGAGCAGCTGCATGATCGCCCCGGTGCGGTAGCCGGCGGCGACACAGGAACGGCCCAACTCCATGATCTCGCCCTCGGTATTCAAGAGTGGCGAGACATCGTACTCGTCGACCGTATAGAACTGCCCTGCGGACTGCGCCTGCGGACGGCGCATCAACCGGTAGGTTCCGATCACCGCACGCGGCCCGTCGCCGATCTGCTGGTCGAACACCAGCAGATGGTCGGCATGCGCGTCGTATCCGTCGAACTCCAGGCCCGCCTGTTCCTGCTCGGGCGTCGGCTTGGCCTTCATCTCCTCGCAGAACACCTGGTAGCGCAGGCGCTGAGAGGCGCGCACCTCCTCCGCGCTTTCCGCCAGGCGGATGTGCAGGTTGCCCGAGACCGCGTCGACGGGACGGGCCTCGTTGCGTTCACTGGGCTGCATCGCAGGTGTCTCTCTCCCTAGCACCGGCCGCGTCAGGCTGGCCGGCCTGGGTCAACCGCTGGGTCGTCGGTGTCGCCGCCAGATGTTTCGCGCCGGAGCGCCGGGCCAGTAGTCTAACGCACACATCTCAGCGCGCCTACGCCCGCGCCTGTCGTATCCGCTCGCCCCCGGGGACCGCAATGGCTGATCGTGTCCGGCCGTGGGGCCCGCGGCCGCACCTAACGACGTCAGCCCCCACATGCAACAGGCGCACAGCCGATAATCGGCCGCGCGCCCGTATACCTTTGTCTGCCTGATCACGCCCGCAAGCACGTGGCCCTGAAAGCCTTCACGCAAAACGCCGGGACTTGTTCTTGCGAACGCCCCTTACCCCCGACGCGCGCGCGTGCCCAGACCGATCTCCTTGGCCAGTCGGCTGCGCTGCTTGGCATAGTTCGGCGCCACCATCGGATAGTCGGCCTGCAGCCCCCACTTCTCCCGATATTCTTCCGGCGTCATGTTGTACGCCGTCTTCAGGTGACGCTTCAGCATCTTCAGCTTCTTGCCGTCTTCCAGGCAGATCAGGTAGTCGGGTGTGATCGACTTCTTGATCGGCACTGCCGGGGTCGGTTTTTCAGGCTGGACCGCCTGGCCCTGCTCCACCTGCGCCAAAGTCTCATGTACTTCGCGGATTAGCTTGGGCAGATCGTCGACGCCGACCGCATTATTGGCGACGTGCGCAGAAACGATGGTCGTCGTGAGGTCGAGAATTTCTTTAGATTTGCTCTCGTCGGCCATGTGCTATCCTCGGCTTTTAGATTTATCTTTTTGGATTTATAAAAAAACCTTTTTACCGAAGCAACAGGAAAATATGGCGTGAACGTCGCGAAACGCTTATCAGCGACTTTTCATCACAGAAACTGGCGTTGGATTTAGGAGATCGGGATAAAGTCCAAGCGACACCCCGGTTATGACAAGGTCCGCTTTACGGGCCACTCGACAAGTTCGAGCATACAGACAACGAGTAGAATGTTAGAGCCGACAATATCCTGTTACTTGAATCCTGCCGAACGCGCGCAACGCCTCAGCGTAAATCGCGGCTCAGCAGGATCGCGTCGTCGGGCCCGTCGCCATGATCGTCGTAATAGTTCTGCCGCCGACCGACTTCGGTGAACTGCCGGTTGGCATAGAGATCACGCGCGGCGGTGTTGCGCGCGGCGACTTCCAGATGCAGGCGCTGGGCCCCTTGCGCCCGCGCCTTGTCGGCCACGGACTCGACCAGCCGGCGGCCCAACCCCTTGCGCCGGACATCCTCGAGCACGCCCAGCGTCAGGATTTCGGCTTCGTCCGCGGCGACCCGGGCAAGCACGAAGCCAAGCGGCATGACCTCGCCGAAATCGCGTCCGTTGGCCAGGAAAGCGATCGCGCCAGGCCCCTGGATCAAACTGGCCACATCGGATTCCGACCAGGGCTCGGCGGGAAAAACGTCGTTCTGCAGGGCTGCGATCACCGGTGCGTCCAGCCGGCCGGCCGGCTGGATATAGGCGTCGCTCACTTCTCGGCCGGTGTCGGCGTTGCCGTCCGCCTGGTTGCTGGCGCCCTGGTTCGTGGTGTCGTCGCTGGACGGGGTCATGCGGATCCCTTCTGCGCGTGTGCGATAGGTGCGGCAGGGCCGGCGCCGGCCGGCCAGGTGACATCCGGCGGGCGCAGGTAGACCGGGCGCGGCGGCGCATCGCGGGACGGCACCGGCTCCCAAGCAGCGAGCTGGGCCAACACCGCCGGATCGACCAGGGCCGGCGCGCCGGCACGGACCACCCTCCGCCCAGCCGCGGTCAGCGCCGCCTGCGCGCCACCGTCGCCGGCCAACAGCAGGTCACCCGGCGGTAAAGCGGCGTCGAGCGCGTCCGGTGTCTTCGCCATCGCCTCGCTTGCCGGGCTCAGGTCGGGGTGGAATGCCTGGGCATAGACGTCCGTTCGTTTGGCATCGATCAGCACCAGTAGTATCCGACCGGCACGTTCCGCCGGATCGGTGCCGGCGGCAATCGCCCGCAGACTGCCGATTCCGATCACCGGGATGCCGAGCGCGAGCGCATAGCCGCGCGCGGTCGCCAATCCGATGCGCACACCGGTGAAGGCCCCGGGCCCGGTCGTGACCGCCACGGCATCCAGGTCCGCGTGCGCCACGTCCGCACGCTGCAGCACCGATTCGATCATCGGCACCAGCCGTTCGGCCTGGCCACGCGCCATCTCCGCCTGGTCGGCGGCCAACACAGCCCCGTCGCGCCAAACGGCGGCCGAGCACCCGCGCCCGGCGGTGTCGAAGGCCAGCAGCGTACGTGCACTCATCGCCTGGCGGTCCTTCTCCCGACTGCGTTCCGTGCCTTGTCGCGCACGGCATGGTACATCGCCCCAGAGCCGACTCCGGCGACCCCCGTTATCATCCATGAGGAGCCGTCATGCCGCTCGTGCGCATCGCGCCGCCCGACTTCGACGTCGAGATCGACCTGCGCTACGCCACCGCCGACAACGTCACCGGCGCGCCGATCTACGCCAACGCCGTGGCCTACCTGCACCCGATCGCCGCCGACCTGCTGCAGCGGGCAATCGGGCTGGCCCGACCCTTGGGCTACCGTTTCAAGATCTTCGACGCGTTCCGGCCGCCGGAAGCGCAGTGGGCGCTGTGGAACGCCTATCCGAGTGACGAGTTCGTCGCCGACCCGCGCCGCGGCGGCCCGCATTCCCGCGGCGCAGCCGTCGACCTGACACTGATCGATGCGCAGGGGAACGAACTGGAAATGGGCACCGGTTTCGACGCCTTCACCGAACAGGCCCACCATGCCCGGATCGACATCCAGGCCGAGGCGCAACGCAACCGCGCCCTGCTGCTCGGCATCATGACCGCGGCCGGCTGGGACTTCTTCAAGAACGAATGGTGGCATTACCAGCTCTTCAACGCCCGACAGCGGCTGCCGGTATTCTCCGACAGCGTCTTGCCAGAGCCGATGATGGTGCCCCCACAGGGATAGGCTCACGGCCCGCTACTGGATCTCGCAGGCCTCCTCGAAGCTCAACCGCTTGTCGCGCGGCGGCAGCTTGGCCGGATCGCCATAGCCGAGGTTGCACAGGAAGTTCACCTGCCACTTGCCCTCGGGGAAGAACGCCTGGTTGACCTTATCCTTGTCGAAGCCGCTCATCGGACCGACGTCCAGGCCGAGCGACCGGGCCGCCAGCATGAAGTACCCGCCCTGCAGCGAGCCGTTACGGAAGGCGTTCTCCTGGATCGCGTCCGGCTTGCCGGCGAACCAGCTGCGTGCGTCCGCCTGGGAGAACAGCTCCGGCAGCTTCTCGTGGAACTCCAAGTCGTGCGCGACGATCGCACACACCGGGGCGGCCATCGTCTTGTCGACGTTGCCTGGCATCAGCGCGGGGCGCAGCTTTTCCTTGGCGTCCTGCGACTTGGCGAAGACCACGCGCATCGGCTGACAGTTGGCGCTGGTCGGCGGCCACTTGGCCAGATCGTAGATCGCCTGCAGCAGGACGTCGCTGACCTCGCGGTCCTGCCACCCCTTGTGCGTACGGGCTTCCCGGAACAGCAGGTCCAGGCCGTCATCGTTCAGTATCCGTTCACTCATCGCGCCTTAACGCCCTTTCGCGTGGGTAGGATCTATTGGATGTATCCTTCGGCCGCAGACGGATTCCGCACCGCCGAATAGCCGTTGCGCAATCTGGTCCGCAGGGCGCCAAGGGACAAGAGCCGGCTTTAAGGCCACCGCTATTGTCTTGTGCCCAATGGGATCGCCCGCCAGAGTCCACATCGACCAGGATACGCGCCAGAAAAAGGAGCGTCGAAAGAACCGTGGTTTCGCTGATCCGCCTGTTCCACCCCAGTGCCGTGCTGGCCGCCGCCGCACTCCTCGCCCTCGCGCCCGGCGTCGCCCGCGCGCAATCGCAGGGCGGCACCACAGCCTCAGCGCCCGCGGTCGACAACGGTGCATCCGTTATCATGTACCACCGTTTCGGCGACGGCCGATACCCGAGCACCAACATCAAGCTGGAGCAGTTCGAGCGACACATCGCCGAACTGAAGAAGGACAAGTACAACGTCCTGCCGCTGCCCGACGTCGTGGCGGCTCTCCGCCAGGAACGGCCGCTTCCGCCCTATACGGTCGCGATCACGATCGACGACGCCTATCGCTCGGTCTGGGAGGAGGCGGTGCCGCGTCTGCGCACGGCCGGCCTGCCGTTCACCCTGTTCGTCGCGACCGACCCGGTCGGCGGCAAGGAATACATGACCTGGGACCAGCTGCGCGACCTGGCGCAGATGGAGTTGGCGACGATCGGCAGCCAGACCGCCACGCACCCGCACTTGCCCTTGCTCTCGCCCCAGCAGGTACGGGAGGAGCTCGAGACCTCGCAAGCGCGCTTCAAGGCCGAGCTGGGCCGGGCGCCCGAGCTACTCGCCTATCCCTACGGCGAGTATTCCAACCCCGTGCAGCAGGCCGCGCGCGAAGTTGGCTTCATCGCCGCCTTCGGACAGCAATCGGGCGCCATCGCGCGGAGCAGCGAACGCTTTGGCCTGCCGCGCTTCGCCTTGAACGAGAGATATGGCGGCATGGACCGCTTCCGCACGGCCATCAACGCACTGCCGCTGCCGGTGCAGGATGTCGTTCCGGACGACAACTTGCTCGATCCGGACGAGAACCCGCCGATGTACGGCTTCACGGTGGACCCGGCCATCTCGTCGATCAACGGGCTGAACTGCTATGCCAGCGGCCGCGGCAAGCTCGACGTCCAGCGCCTGGGCGGCCAGCGGGTCGAGGTGCGCTTCACAAAAGCGTTCCCGAAAGGGCGGGTGCGCATCAACTGCACCCAGATGGGTCCCGACCGGCGCTGGCGCTGGTTCGGCAACCAGTTCCTGGTCGCGCAGGAGTAGGGCTTTTAGCTTTCGGCTGCCTGGCCGATCGCGACGGGGACGCCGCGGCGCTGGTTGACCGCTTGGCGGATCTTGTCCCAATCCAGCTGGGCGGCCCGCCCGCCGAGTGCGTCCTGGACGCGCTGCTTGAGATCCAGATCTGGGTCCGGTTCGAAGCTGCCGGTCTTCTCCAGCTGTCCCGCCTGCTTCGCGGTGGTGTGCGCTTCCAAGTAGAAGGTGTCGCCGTCCCAGGCGAACTTGAGCGGCTGCTCGACCACCTGCACGGGAGTTCCGTCGGGCACGGTATTGTACAGCGCCTGGATATCGTTCGGGTACATGCGGATGCATCCCCGGCTGACCCGCCGGCCGATGCCCCAGACGTTGTTGGTCCCGTGGATCAGATACAGCGGCCAGCCAAGGTCGAGGGCGTAGGCGCCGAGCGGGTTCTCGGGTCCGGCCCGGACCACCGTAGGCAGACTGGGATCGGACTTGCGCGCCTCCTGGGTCGGCCGCCAGGCCGGGTTCCGGCGCTTGCTCGCGACCCGTGTCTGGCCCGTCGGCGTATCCAGCCCCTCGCGTCCGATCCCGATCGGGAAGGTCTTCACCGTGCCCGGCTGATCCGCGGGGAAGTAATACAGCCGCGGCTCCGCAAGGTTGATGACGATCCCCTTCTTCGCGACGTTGGGGAGAATGTGGCGCGTGGGCAGGGTGATCCGCGTCCCCTTGCCAGGCAGCCAGGGGTCAACGTCCTGGTTGGCCGCAACGAGTTCGATGTAGCCGAGGTTGTGCAGATAGGCGAGGTCGGCCAGCGTCGTCTCGAAATGGGCGGTTGTCGTCTGCATCCCGCCGATGATGTCGGGCACCTGCGGCTGCGCGCCGGCCTCCTTCTCGGCCGCCAGGGCCGGCGAAAGTGGCGCGGTGAGCAGAGCTAGGGCGGTGAGCACCGCGCCCAGAAGGCGGACCGGGTCAAAGATGATCCGTTGCGAAAAACCGAAACCGTTCATTTCAAGGCGTGCCGAGGCTGTTACGCTGGAGATCGCAGATCGCTGCATCATGCTGTCTACCCGAAATCTGGGCAGGAAGTCTTTAGAAAGAATGTGTTCATTGCGTGTAGGCCTGACGGTCCTGGTTGTCGCGCTTGCGCCCGCGGTATCAGCCACGGCGGATCAGACGCCCCCAAATGTGCTCGCCCCCACGGCGCTGGAGCGCCAGTTCGAGACCGGCGCCCCCGACCTGCCGCGCGGCATCAACCCGGCGGCCTTGCGGGATTTCTACGCCGCGCGCGACTTCGAACCGTTGTGGCTCACTCCCGGCAACCCGCGCGCGCGGCTCCTGATCGATCGGCTGGACGCCGCCGCCAGCGAAGGTCTGCGTCCGGCCGATTACCGGCCAGCGGATTTGCGCGCGGATCTCTCCGCAAATGGCGATACGCAGACACGGGCCATGCTCGAACTGCGGTTGAGCGCGCAGTTCCTGCATTACGCCCGGGACCTCGCGACCGGTCGGGTTCGCCCGGGGACGATCAATCCGAACGCCCCCACCCCGGAAGCCCCTCTGGAGAGCGAGAGCCTGCTGCGCGCCCTGGCGGAAAGCGACCATCCGGCAGACGTCTTCGATTCGCTTGCTCCAGCCAACCCGGCTTACCACCGCTTGCGTCGCACCCTGGCGGATTACCGGGAAATTCAAACGGCCGGCGGTTGGCCGCAGATCGAGACCGGACGGACGTTGGAGCAAGGCATGACCAGCGCGCGGGTCGCACGTATCCGCGCGCGCCTCGCCGCCTCCCAGGATCTGACGATCGCAAGCGACACACCGGACCGCTTCGATGTCCAACTGACCCAGGCGGTCCAACGGTTCCAGGAACGCCATGGCCTGGAGGCGGACGGTATCGTCGGACCGAAGACGTTGGCCGCCATGAACCTGCCGGTCGCCAGCCGGATCGCCCAGATCGAGGTGAACATGGAACGCTGGCGCTGGATGCCGGACGATCTCGGCCAGCGCTATGTGCTGGTGAACCTGGCGGCACAGGAAGTCGAACTGATCGAGTCCGGAAGTGTGCGGCTGTCGATGCGCGCGGTCGTCGGCAAGCCCTACCGCAAGACGCCGGTGTTCTCGGACGAGATCACCTACCTGGAGTTCAACCCGGACTGGACCCTACCGCCGACCATCCTGCGCCAGGATGTCCTGCCCGAACTGCGCAAGGATCCCGGCTATCTGGCCGCGCACGAGATGACGCTCTACGCTGGCTGGTCGGCAAACGCCGAGCCGCTCGACCCGAAGGCTATCGACTGGTCGCAGGTCACCCCGAAACACTTTCCCTACAAAATCGTTCAGGCGCCAGGTCCGCGAAACCCGTTGGGGCAGATCAAGTTCATGTTCCCCAACACCCACCACATCTACCTGCACGACAGCCCGGCCAAGAGCCTGTTCAACCGGGCAAGCCGTGCCTTCTCCTCCGGCTGCATCCGGGTCGCCAAGCCGTTCGAGCTGGCGGACGCGCTGCTGGACGGCACCCCGGTCGCAGACAGGTTACGCCCCGCCCTTGGCCTGCCGGAAGTCTCCAAATATGACGCGTACAGCCCGCCGCCGGTCTGGAAGCGCACGCTCATCGATCGTCTACTCGCCCACGGTAAGACCACCTCGGTTCGGCTGAGCGAGCCCGTGCCGGTGCACCTGACCTACTCGACCGTCTGGGTCGGCGAGGGCGGCACGGTGCACTTCCGCCCCGACATCTACGACCGCAACCGCAGCCTGAGCCAGGCGCTTGCCGATCGGCCAGTCCCATAAAGCAGGCACGACGGCCGCAAGCTATTTCACATAAAAAATCTTGCAATCGTTAACCATTTGGCCACCCTGACAGAGCGACGCTGGCACCTACGATTCGCAGATGTGCGTGCATGGCTGCGAGTCGCGTTTTCTCGGCAGGGGTCGAAGGACATCGCTACGTGAGCACAGCGACCGATACAAAAGCGGACACGCCGTCTTCCGGAATTTGCCGCCGCGGCCTGTTGGCCGGCCTGGGGGCTGGCGCCGCGCTGGCGACGGTAAGTTCACCGGCCGCCGCATTTATCCGGCCGCCGCATGCGATGCGACAGCTGGCGTTCGAGAACCTGCACACCGGCGAACAGCTGGTCGCGCCTTACCTGACCCGCGGGCGGCTGGACCCTGAGGGACTGAGCCAGCTCGACTACATCCTGCGCGACTGGCGCACGGAAGAAGTGATCCGCATCGACCGGCGGCTTTACGTGCTGCTCGACGATCTGCGCCGGCGCCTTGGCAGTGACGCCCCCTACCAGATCATCTCCGGTTACCGCTCGCCCAAGACCAACGCGATGCTGCGCGCCTCGACCAGCGGTGTGGCCAAGCGCAGCTATCACACCCGGGGCATGGCGATCGACATCGTCGTCCCCAACCGGACCACGGCCGAGGTGCGCGACGCCGCCCTGTCGCTGCGCCGCGGCGGGGTTGGCTATTACCCGGAATCCGGCTTCGTCCACGTGGACGTCGGTCCGGTACGCCGCTGGTAGCCGCCAAATCGCAACTTGTACCGCGCGGCCTTGACTGGTCATGGGATGCACGCTTTGCGCTGCATTTCCGGGCGCAGCGGCAACTGTAATTGTCTATTTGCGACGGTATTTAACGGGAAACCGGCAGGGGTCGGTTGACATGCCGGGGGGTTGGGTTACCCTTTTCGCGGACACAAGCTTGGAGCCATAGCCCATATTCGCCTTGCGGGAGAGATCGGGTCAGCCTGCAGCCCACCGACACATACGTCGGTGGAAACGATCCGGCGCCGAAGGAGCAACCGCCCCGGAAACTCTCAGGCAGAAGGACCGTAAGGCGACGGGCACTCTGGAGAGCGAGCGCGCGGGCTCCTGCCCGCTCTCGCGCACCGCACCGAAGGAGTAAACCGCGGATATTCCGCCGGCGTTCGCATGACGCGACCCGGCGTTGCGGTGAATCTCTCAGGTCAGACGACAGAGGGGGCATGGCGGCGGATCGACCGGCACGGGCGGCCTCAAGGCCCGGGTTGGGGATCACACACGACCGCCGCAGCCGCCGCCTGAAACTGAACCGTCTGAGCCGGAGAGACGTTTATGGCCGATCCTTCGACCACCGGGGCTCCTGTACCGATTTTTCCCCGCAGTCCCGCCGATAGCGCCAGCGGGAGCGATACCAAGACCACGCCGCTGACCCACGTCCATCAGGACCTGGGCGCGAAGATGGTCGAATTCGCCGGCTATTCGATGCCGGTGCAGTACCCCGACGGCATCGTCGCGGAGCACCAGCACACCCGCACCCAAGCAGGGCTATTCGATATCTCCCACATGGGTCAGGCGTGGCTGGTCGATGGCAGCGGCAGCGCCGACGCGGCCTTGGAGCGTCTCGTCCCCGGGGATATCCAGGGACTGGAGCCGGGCAAGCTGCGCTACACCATGCTGCTGAACGACCAAGGCGGCATCGTCGACGATTTCATGGCTGCGCGTCCCGTGGAAGACCATCTGCAAGACCGCCTGTTCCTGGTGGTCAATGCCGCGCGCAAGCAGGTCGACTTCGAGCTGATCGAACAGACGCTGGGCGAGGCGGCCAAGCTCGAGCGGCTGCCGGACCGCGCGCTGATCGCACTGCAGGGCCCGGCAGCCGCTGCGGTGATGGACCGACTGGGCCCAGCGGTGGCCGAACTCGCGCCGATGACCATGATGCAGGGCGCGATCGCCGGCATCGACGTCCTGGTCAGCCGTTCCGGCTACACCGGCGAGGACGGCTTCGAGATTTCCGTCCCCGCAGATCAGGCCGAAACCCTTTTCCGCAAGCTGCTGGACCAGCCGGAGGTCGCGCCGGTCGGCCTGGGCGCGCGCGATTCGCTGCGCCTGGAAGCGGGCCTGTGCCTCTACGGCCACGACCTGACCGAGGAGACCACCCCGGTCGAGGCCAGCCTGACCTGGACGATCGCCAAGCGCCGGCGGGAGAGCTGCGACTTCCCGGGCGGCGAGACGATCCGCCAGCACCTGGAAAACGGCGCGCCGCGCAAACGCGTTGGCCTGCTGCCCGAAGGCCGGGCGCCGGTGCGCGAGGGCGCGGAACTGCATCTGCCCGACGGCGGCGCGGCGGTCGGAACGGTCACCAGCGGAGGCTTCGGCCCCAGCGTCGGCGGACCGGTGGCGATGGGCTATGTCACGGCCGATCACGCAAAGCCCGGCACTGAACTCGATGCGATGGTTCGCGGCAAGCCGCGCCGCTGCCGGGTGGTGAAGTTCCCCCTCGCCGGGCCGAAGGTGCGCGCGAGCCAGGGCTGAGCCACGACGACCGACGCACCCCGCGACCGGCAACTTTTTCACGTGGGTGCGCGTTTAAAATCACACAACGCCCAACAATAGCGACGAGATATCAGGGAGACTTAGGCGATGAGCGAGATACGCTATACCTCGGATCACGAATGGATCCGGATGGAGGATGACGGCACGGCGACGGTCGGCATCACCAGCCATGCCCAGGAGCAGTTGGGAGACATCGTGTTCGTCGAACTGCCGAACACTGGAACGGAAGTGTCGCAAGGCGACGAAGTCGGCGTCGTCGAATCGGTGAAGGCGGCGAGCGAGATCTATGCCCCGGTGGCAGGCGAAATTCTGGAAGCCAACGAAACGCTCAGCGACGAGCCGGCGACCGTGAACAGCGACCCGATGGGCGGTGGCTGGTTCTTCAAGATGAAGGTCGCCGACCCGAGCGAGGTCCAGGCTCTGATGGACGAGGCAGCCTACAAGGACCACTGCGGCGAGAGCTGATCAGGCCGCGATCCGCCCGCCTGGGCAGTAATAGGCCGAGCCGAGACCAAGGGAGACCCTTCACCATGGCCAAACAGCGTCAAAGCGACCGTAAGCCGTCGCTGAGCGAGCTGGCTCAGAGCGACGATTTCATCGGCCGGCACATCGGGCCCGATGCGGACGAACAGCAAGCGATGCTGAAGGCCCTCGGCGTCGAATCGCTGCAAGACCTGGTCGACCAAGCCGTCCCCAGCACCATCCGCGAGACCGAGCGGATGCCGCTGGGCGCGCCAATGGGCGAGCAGCAGGCGCTCGACGCGCTGCGCGCGCTGGCCGACCAGAACCGGCAGGCGAAGTCCCTGATCGGCCTTGGCTTCCACAATACGATCACCCCGCCGGTGATCCAGCGCAACGTGCTGGAAAACCCCGGCTGGTACACTGCCTACACGCCCTACCAGCCGGAGATCAGCCAGGGCCGTCTGGAAGCGCTGCTGAACTTTCAGCAGATGGTGATCGACCTGACCGGTATGGAGCTCGCCAACGCCTCCCTGCTCGACGAGGCGACGGCGGCGGCCGAAGCCATGTCGATGATGCAGCGCGTCTCCAAGTCGAAGTCGAAGCGCTTCCTGGTCGACGCCAACGCCCACCCCCAGACGATCGCGGTGATGCGCACCCGCGCCGAACCGCTGGGCCTGGAACTGGTCGTCGAGACGCCGGCGAACTTCCCCGGCCAGGAGGCGTTCGGCGTGCTGGTGCAGTACCCGGACACGACCGGCGAGGTGCCGGACCACCGCAAACTGGTCGAGACGTTGCACGGCGAGGGGACGCTGGTCGCGGTGGCGACGGACCTCCTGGCGCTGTGCCGCCTGCAGGCGCCCGGCACGTGGGGGGCGGACGTCGTGCTGGGCAACAGCCAGCGCTTCGGCGTGCCGCTCGGCTACGGCGGGCCGCACGCGGCCTTCTTCGCCACCCACGACAAGTACAAGCGCAACGTCCCGGGCCGGATCATCGGCGTCAGCGTCGACACCGACGGCACCCCGGCCCTGCGGATGGCCCTGCAGACGCGCGAACAGCACATCCGGCGCGACAAGGCGACCTCGAACATCTGCACCGCGCAGGTACTGCTCGCCAACATGGCCGGGCTGTACGCCTGCTGGCACGGGCCCAACGGGCTGTGGACGATCGCCGAGCGGGTGCACCGCCTGACCGGCATCCTGGCCGCCGGCTTGCAGGAATTGGGCTTCACGCGGGTCAACACGCAGTTCTTCGACACCCTCACGGTCGAGGCCGGCGACCAAGCCCAGACCATCGTCAAGCGCGCGCTGGACGATCACGAGATCAATCTACGCGTCCTGGACGGCGGGCGAATCGGCATCGCGCTGGACGAAACCTGCACGCCGGAGACAGTGGACGCGCTGCTGCAGGCGTTCGCCGGCGAGGCCGAAATCGGCATGCAGGCAGCCAAGATGGACGGCAAGGCGGTCGACGGTCTGCCGGCGGCGCTCGCGCGCGGCATCGACTACCTCGACCACGCGAACTTCAACGCCGTCCATACCGAGACGGAAATGCTGCGCTATCTGCGCCGGCTGCAGTCGAAGGACATCGCACTCGACCGCTCGATGATCCCGCTCGGCTCCTGCACCATGAAACTGAACGCGGCCGCCGAGATGCAGCCAGTGTCGTGGCCGGAGTTCGCGCAGATCCACCCCTTCGCGCCCAAGGACCAGGCGGTCGGCTATCACAAGATGGCCGATGACCTGGCCGACAAGCTGGCGAAGATGACCGGCTTCCATGCGGTTACTCTACAGCCGAACTCCGGCGCGCAGGGCGAGTACGCCGGCCTGCTCTTGATCCGCGCCTATCACGAATCGCGCGGTGAGGGGCACCGCTCGGTCGTCCTGATCCCGACCAGCGCGCACGGCACCAACCCTGCCAGCGCCAAGATGGCGGGGTATCAGGTGCAGCTGGTCGACTGCGACGACCACGGCAACGTCGACGTCGAGGACCTGAAGGCGAAGATCGACAAGCACCGCGACAAGCTCGCGGGGCTGATGGTCACCTATCCCTCGACCCACGGCGTGTTCGAATCCGCGATCAAGGACATCTGCGCGCGCGTCCACGACGCCGGCGGGCAGGTCTATATGGACGGCGCCAACCTGAACGCGCTGCTGGGCGTGGCGAACCCGGGCCGGTTCGGCGCCGACGTCGCGCACATGAACCTGCACAAGACCTTCTGCATCCCCCACGGCGGCGGCGGCCCCGGCGTCGGCCCGGTTGGCGTGGCGGAACACCTGACGCCCTTCCTGCCAGGCCACCCGCTGGATTCCGAATGCGGCGGGGACCAGGCGATCGGCCCGATCTGCGCCACCCCGCTCGGTTCCGCCGGGATCCTGCCGATCTCCTGGATGTACACCGCGATGATGGGCGCGGAGGGCCTGACCCGGGCGACCGAAACGGCGATCCTGAACGCCAACTACCTGGCCCACCGCCTCAGCGAGGGCTATCCGATCCTCTACCGCGGCGAGAACGGGCGGGTCGCGCACGAGTGCATCGTCGACACCCGGGTGCTGCGCGACGAATGCGGCATCTCGGTCGACGACGTGGCCAAGCGATTGATCGATTTCGGCTACCACGCGCCGACCATGTCCTGGCCGGTCGCCGGCGCACTGATGGTCGAGCCGACCGAAAGCGAGAGCAAGGCGGAGATCGACCGCTTCTGCGAGGCGCTCCTGACGATCGCCCGGGAGGCGCGGGAAGTCGAAAAAGGGACTTGGCCTCAGGCCGACAACCCGCTGGTCAACGCCCCGCACACCCTGGCGCAGGTCACCGCCGACAGCTGGGCGCACGCCTATTCGCGCCAGGACGCGGCCTACCCGGCCGAGCACCTGCTGCACGACAAATACTGGGCACCGGTCAGCCGCGTCGACAACGCCTACGGCGACCGGCACCTGGTGTGCACCTGCCCACCGATCGAGGCCTACCGCGAGGCCGCAGAGTAACGCGTCCCGCCATACGGCTGGATACACAAAGGGGCTCCCAGAACGGGAGCCCTTTTTTATGCGCAGAAAAAGGAACGGATCGCCGAGCTACCGCGGCCCTTCGTGCCCATAGTGGCTTACAGTGCCCCGCACGACCTGCGCCGCCCAACGTCGGTCTTTGGGGTGCGGCCCGACCGACGCCTGCAATTTCGGTTACTACCTGCGCGCAACACCGACCACAAGATTAGCTGGTTCGATGCGCACCCGTTACAGGGTTGCGCCACCCAAGCGACTGGTTAGGCCGCGCCGAGCCGGCTGGCGGCGCGTTCGCCGCCAACGATCGCTGCGGCGACCAGAGCCCCCACCGCGAGCGGCACCGTGACCGTCCAGAACGGCGCGCCAGTGTCGGCGAGATAGGCAGCGGCGAGCAGCGCCAGGACGCCCGTGGCCCCGGGCAGCGTCCGCAGGATCACGCGGGGCAGGCGGTGCACCACATGCCCGTCGGCATGCTCGCCAGCCATCGAATTGGCGAAGCTGGCGATCCCGCGGATGTAGAACCAGGCGACCAGCGGCACGGTTGCGATCAGCGCGCTGGTCCCAACCACCTTATCGAAGCCGTTCCAGGCCCCTGGGAACATGAACAGCGCCATCGGCAGCCAGATCAGAAACGGCGTCAGCATGAACGCTCCAATCAGCCAGGGGATGACGTGCAACGGCATGGGAAGCTCCTGTGCGTAAAAGTCCGAGTAGCACGCTCAGGTATACGCATTTACGCACGCACCGCCAGAGAATCCGCCTGCGACCCCTGGCCGCAGTGCGGAAATACGGCGATGCGATTGCAGCGGCGCTTCAGGGACCTGCTGAAATGGCTTTGATATACCGGTCCCACCCACGCCCATCTGTCCGGGGCTGGTAGACGCGCCGACGGCTCAGTTGCGGCGGTCGTCCGTGGAGCTGGAGCTCTGGCCGAATTCCTCGATCGCCAGCTCGCGTAGCGCCTTGACCTTGTCCTGACTGACCGTCTCGCCGCGGTTCTGCCGGCGCTTCTCGTCCATCGTGGTGCGCATGTCCGGGCCGGAGACCTCGCCCGTACTGGGCAAGGTCAGGCCGCCGCCCGTGCTGCCGCCACGCACCGCAGCCCCCTTCGGTGGGCGCACATCGCCCGCCAGCGTGGGTTGCAGCGGCGCGGCCAACAGCGCCGCCACACTCACAATCAGGATGCTCCGCATGCTGGGCCTCCGCTTCTCCGCGCCACCGCGACAGTGTGCCATGGTCGCAACGGTCGGTGCGACGGTACGATGCGCTAGTCCCGCAGCTCGTCGCGCCCCTCGAAGTGCTTGAGCGCCTCGGGGTTGGCCAGCGCTTCCTTGTTCTTCACCACGTTGCCGTGGACCACGTCGCGGACGGCAAGCTCGACGATTTTGCCCGAGCGGGTGCGCGGGATTTCCGGGACCTCGAGCACTTTGGCCGGAACGTGGCGCGGGCTGGCGCCGGACTTGATCTGCTGCTTGATCCGCGTGACCAGATCCTCGGTCAGTTGGTACCCCTCGTTCAGGTGGACGAACAGCACCACCCGCTGGTCGTCGCCGACGTTCTGCCCGATCACGATGGATTCCGCGACCTCCGGCAGCTTCTCGACCTGGCGGTAAATCTCGGCGGTGCCGATCCGCACCCCACCGGGGTTCAGCGTGGCGTCCGAGCGGCCGTAGATCACCACCCCACCGGTCACACTGCTGATCTCGGCGAAGTCGCCGTGGTGCCAGGTATTCTCGTAGGTGGCGAAGTAGGCGTTGAAGAAACGCGTGCCGTCGGGATCGTTCCAGAACTTGACCGGCATCGACGGGAACGGCTTGCGGCAGACCAGCTCGCCCTTCTGGTCGCGCACGGATTGCCCGTTCTCGTCGTAGACGTCGACGTCCAGCGCCAGACAGCGCGCCTGGATCTCGCCGCGGTAGACCGGGCCGATCGGATTGCCGGCGACGAAGCAGCCGACGATGTCGGTGCCGCCGGCGATCGAGGACAGGCAAATGTCCGACTTGATGTTGTTGTAAACGACGTCGAAGCCCTCCGCGAGCAGCGGCGACCCGGTCGACATCAGCGTCCGGACGCTGGAGAGATCGAATTCCTGACCCGGCATCGCGCCGCCGTTGCCCAGCGCGTCGATGAACTTCGCGCTGGTGCCGAACTGGGTCATGCCCTCCTCCTGCGCCATCCGGAAGAGGATGCGCCAGTCCGGGGCGAACGGCGAGCCATCGTACAGCAGCACGGTCGCCCGACTGGCCAGCGCCGAAACCAGCCAGTTCCACATCATCCAGCCGCAGGTGGTGAAGTAGAAGGTCCGATCACCCGGGCGCACGTCGGTCTGTAGCTGATGCTCCTTCAGGTGCTGCAGCAGCGTGCCGCCGGCGCCGTGGACGATGCACTTCGGCTGCCCGGTCGTGCCCGACGAGAACAGGATGTAGAGCGGGCTGTTGAATGGCATCTGCACGAAGTCGATCGGGCCGCCCGGGAAGCGCTCTTCCCAGGCATCCATTCGCTCGGCGTTATCGATGCCGCTGGGATCGCCGTCGCCAGCGTAATGCACCAGCAGGGTCTTCTGCACGCTGGGAAGCTGCTTGACCACCTCCGCGACGGTGGGCGCGGAAGGGCGGACCTTACCATTGTAGTAATAGGCATCGACCGCGAACAGCACCTTCGGCTCGATCTGGCCGAAGCGGTCGAGCACGCCCTGCGGTCCAAAGTCCGGCGAGCAGGAGGAGAAGATCGCCCCCAGGCTGGCCGTGGCCAGCATGACGATCATCGTCTCCGGCATGTTGGGCAGATAGGCGGCAACGCGGTCGCCGGGCTCCACGCCCTGCTCCTTCAGCCCCTGCGCCACCTTGGAGACGCGCTGGTAAAGCGCGTCGTGGCTGAGGCGGGTCTTCACCTTGTCCTCGCCCCAAAACACGATCGCATCGCCGCGGCCCTGCTGTTGCAGCAGGTTCTCGGCGAAATTCAGCTTGGCGTCCGGGAAGAAAGCCGCCCCCGGCATCTTCTCGAAGTCGGCCGTCACCCGGTCGCCGCGCGTCTCGGCGACCACACCGCAGAAGTCCCAGAGCGCCGACCAGAAGGTCTCCACGTTCTCGCGGCTGGCACGCGACCAGTCCCACAGCGCGGGGTAGTCCCGCACCTCCACGCCATACTGACGCTTCAGATGGTCCATGAAGCCGGACAGGCGGGTGCTGGCGATCCGCTCCTGCGACGGCTGCCAGAGCATTTCGGGCTTCTGGGCGGACATGCGGGCTCTCTCCTTCAGATGCGGGGTCGTTAAGACGGTGCCGGCCTACTGGAAGCCGACACTGGGCAGCCAGGTCACGATCTCCGGGAAGAAGAACACGACGGCCAGGCCCGTCAACTGCAGCAGAATGTAGGGCAGCACCCCTTTGTAGATGTCCACAACGCTGATCTCGGGTGGACAGACGCCTTTGACGTAGAAGATGGCGAAGCCGACCGGTGGGGTGAGGAACGAGGTCTGCAAACAGACCGCGAACATGATGGTGAACCACACCAGGTCGAAGCCCAGGTCGAGGATCACCGGCGCCACCAGCGGCAGGATGATCAGCGTGATCTCCACCCAGTCGAGGAAGAACCCGAGCAGGAAGACCACGAACAGGATCGTGAGCAATATGCCTTCCGGCGGGAACGGCAGGCCCAGCAGGGCCTCCTCGATCACCCGGTCGCCGCCCAGGCCGCGCAACACCACCGCGAAGGCGGTCGCGCCCAGGAAGATCGCGAAGATGAACGAGGTGGTGCGCGTCGTCTGCGCGATACTGTCCTTCAGGACCTGCCAGGTCAGGCGCCGGTTGGCCGCGGCCAGCAGCGTCGCGCCGACCGCACCGACGCCCGACGCTTCGGTTGGGGTCGCCAAACCGGCGAAGATCGATCCCAGCACCGCCAGGATCAGCCCAGCGGTCGGCACGACCGCAACCAACACGTCCCAGATCACCCGGGGCGTGATCTTCGGCAGATCCGCCGGCAGCGGCACCGCCTTAGGACGGAAGATACCGAGCGCCAGCACGTAGACGATGTACATCGCGCCCAACAGCAGGCCCGGGAAGAAAGCGCCCAGGAACAGATCGCCGACGCTCGCCTCCGGCCGGGCCAGACGATCGGCCATCAGCACCAGCATGATCGACGGCGGGATCAGGATGCCGAGCGTGCCGGTGGCGCAGCTGGTCCCGACCGCGAGCGACTTGGAGTAGCCGTTCTTCAGCATCACCGGGATCGACAGCATGCCGAGCAGTACCACGCTGGCGCCGATGATGCCGGTGGTGGCGGCCAGGAGCACGCCCAGCACGATCACCGTGATGGCATAGCCGCCGCGCACCGCGCCGAACAGCTTCACCATGTTGTTCATCAGCTTCTCGGCCACGCCCGACTTGTCGAGCATGATGCCCATGAAGATGAACATCGGCAGCGCGACCAGGGTGATGTTCTCGACCAGCGACCACAGCCGCTCCGGCAACAGCCCGATCGAGCTGCCCCAGTCGAACCACAGATCGGCGCCGAACTGCTCCACCGCCGTAATGCCGACGACGGTCCAGATCACCGCCGTCCCGCCCAGCACCCAGGCCACCGGAAAGCCGGTGAACAGCAGGGCGCCGAAGGTGGCGAACATGCCGATGACGAAGATTTCTTCCAGGCCCACGGTGTCTTTGCGTCCGTTATGCGCGTGTTTCGTGCCGGCAGGTTGGGCGAATTGCGGGGCGGGAGCCGCAGCGACCGGGGCTAGCCGGTCTGATCGTCGCGCTCAAGAGCTCCGACGTTGGTGGCGCGCACGATCGGGTCCGGTCCGGCCGGCTTGGGCCAACCGAACAGGAGCGCCGTGCACTTCATGAGACGCGACAGCACAGCCACGATCAGAAGCGCGAAGCTGAGCGGGAGGAAAACCTTGATCGCCCAGCGGTAGGGGAGGCCCGCCGGCGCCTGACTAACCTCGCCCTGCATCCAGGAGGAATAGAAGTAAGGCCAGCCGAGGTAGAGGCCGATCGCCGCGAACGGCAGCAGCAGGAACAGCAGGCCAAATAGCTCGATCCAGGCCTGCTTCTTCACGCTCAGGCGTTCGTGCAGCACGTCTACGCGCACATGGTCGTCGGAAACCAGGGTGTAGGACAGCCCGACCAGCCAGGCCGCGCCGGCCAGGTGCCATTCGATCTCCTCCGCCATCACCGACCCGGAGCCGAAGGCGTAGCGGCCGATCACGGCGACCAGAATCACGCCGAGCACCCCCAGCCACAGGAAGGAAAAGGCAAAGCCGATCCCGCGCACCGCCTTGTCCACCGCCAGCGACGGACGCGTGGTCGGAAGTTCGGTGTGATGGACGTAATCGGATTCCACCACGGAATGCTGCTGCACGTTCGGGTCAGGACGGGGGCTTTTGTCGACCATGGTCGCGTCCGAAGTTTCGAGTGGGCCCATATGCACACCGCCTCCAAGGCCCAGCTATCGAGGCTGAGGACCTCTCGGCGCTGGGCTTGCGCCGAAGGCGCGGCGGCGGGTCGGTCAGGGAGTCTCACGCCCGACGCGTCGCGCGCAACGCGTATTCCCGGCTACGCGGTCGGGACGGGCCTAAAAAAACGTGACGACGTCGCCAACACCCGGCACACGAGTGCACAGGTGCCGGCGACGCCAGACGTCACGTCCGCCGTGCCGAGGAGGGCACGGCCGTCAGCCGGTTACTCGGAGTCCTCGTCGCCCAGGTCCGCCGGCAGGTAAGCGCGCTTGTCCCAGACCTGGTAGGTCTCCTGGAACTTGCGTTGGCTCTCGTAGACGCGCGCGAAATCCTCGTCGTCCGCGGCCTCTTCCTCAAGCACCTCGCGGGTGACCTGCTGCAGCTCACGCAGGACACTACGCGGAATTTGGTCGGCGTTCACACCCTTCTCGCGGAATCCTTGCAGGACCTTGCCGTTCTTGTATTCACCCTCGGCAAGGCCGCGCATCGTAGCCGCGGTACAGGTGGTCTCGATCAGGGCCTTCTGCTGATCGGTGGTGGCGTCCCACTCCTCCTGGTTGATCAGCATGTACTGCGCGGTGAACGGCTGGTGCCAGCCTGGGAAGAGGTTGTATTTCACCACCTTGTTGAAGCCCAGGATCTGGTCGATCGCCGGCATCGAGAACTCGGTGGCGTCGATCGTGCCGGTCTGCAGCGCCTGGAAAAGCTCGCCACCAGGCATCATCGTGACCGAGGCGCCCAGCTTCTCCAGCACCTTGCCGCCCAGCCCGGCGAAGCGGATCTTCATGCCCTTGTAGTCGTCCAGGCTTTTCACCGGCTTGGAATACCAGCCGGCGGTCTCCGGGCCGATGATGCCACACAACTGGGCGTGCACGTTGAAGCCCTTGTTGGCGTAGACCTCCTGCAGCATCTCGTGGCCCGGGCCGTAGTAGTACCAGCCGGCGAACGCCCAGGGCTTCAGGCCGAACGGCACGGCCGCAAACAGCGGCACAGCCGGAACCTTACCCTGGTCGTAGCCGATCCAGGTGTAGCCGGCCGCGACCTTGCCATCGGACACCGCCTCCAGGATGTCGAACGCTGGGACCAGCTTGCCCGGCTCGTAGACCCGCACCTGCACGCTGCCGCCGCTGGCCGCATTCAGTTGCTCGGCAACGTACTGCGAGGGCGATCCTAGGCCCGGCAGGTTGGACGAAAAGGCGATCGGCATCTTCCAGCGGATGTCGTCCGCCTGGGCTGGCGCGGCAGCCGCGCCGGCCATGGTGCCGGCGAGCGCGAGCGCGCCGACAGCCGTCTTGAGCTTGGAAATCGGCATCGAGACGTAAACCTCCCTGTGTGTGTCCCGCCAAAACACAAGCAACAAGCGGGACATGTTCGGCGATGGATTTATCCAACGCGGATTCGCACCACGGCGTCTCACGCGGTGACTCGGGTCTTACTGCCCGTTAGGCCCACGAAGGGCCGTAAAGTGCGCCAAACGCTATCCGTTCCAGCACCATGTCACAAGCCGTGATATGTCGTTCTGCCGCGCTGCAAACAAAATCATGAGGTATCCGCTCACTTGTATCGGCCTCCCGGTGTGCCGGGCACGGACACATCGCAAAACGCGTGCACAACCCCATGGATTCGCGTGCCCGAGCGGGCACGCATAACGGCCCTGCGCGTTCGCCTTTGCAGCGAGGTTTCCTCTCCGGCTAGCCTTCAGTGGTCATGCCGCCCGCGTTGCCAGAGCCCAGCAAGCAGATTTCGCGCTCCCGCCGACTCGCCGCGTCGGCAGGCCGGATCCCGTTGCCGGTTCAGGGCGCATTGTTGATGACGGCGGCAGCGTTCGGATTTTCCTGCATGAACGCGCTGATCCGTGCCGGTTCCCTGGAGTTGGCGCCGGCGCAGATCGTCTTCTTCCGCAACGTCTTCGCGCTGGCGTTCATGCTGCCCTGGCTGGTCCGGGTCGGTCGGGCGGGGCTGACGACGCAGCGGCTGGGTATGCACGCGCTGCGCTCGGTGATCGGGCTGACGGCGATGACCTGCTGGTTCTATTCGGTCAGCCTGCTGCCGCTCGCCCAGGCGGTGTCGCTGAACTACACCGTGCCGCTGTTCGCCACAGTGGGTGCCGCGCTGGTGCTGGGGGAGACGGTGCGCGCCCGGCGCTGGACGGCCACCGTTTTGGGCTTTCTGGGGGTGCTGGTGATCGTGCGTCCAGGGGTCCAGGAGTTCAGCGCGGCAATGGCGTTGCCGATCCTGGCGGCGATGTTCATGGCGACCGCCGCGCTGCTGATCAAGTCGCTGTCGAATACCGAGAACCCGAACGCCATGGTGTTCTACATGAACCTGCTGCTGACCCCGCTCAGTCTGATCCCCGCGGCCTTCGTCTGGGTTTGGCCCAGCTGGGAGGTGCTGGGGCTGATGGCGCTGGTCGGCGGGCTTGCCACTATCTCGCACCTGCTGCTGACCCGCGCCTACGCCAAGGCCGACGCCTCGGCGGTGATCCCCTTCCACTACATGCAGCTGCCGTTCGTCGCCTTGATCGCGTTCGTCGCGTTCGGGGAAGTGCCCGCGCTCTGGACGCTGCTCGGCGCGGCGGTAATCGCCGGGGCGGCGATCTACATCACTCACCGCGAGGCCCGCGTCGCCAAGGCCGCCCGGCAGGAGGTCGCGGGCTAGCGCCGCCCCCTCCCTGACGGCTAGGCTCTCGGTCATGGACATCCTGAGCGAACAACCCGACTGGCTGTACCTGCTGCGCGAGTATCACGCGACGTTCGGCACCGGCTCTTCCGGCGGCAGCAACGCGATCCGCAGCCACCGCCGGCGGGTGCGCGAGGAAATCAACCGGCTCGTTCAAGCCGATCCGCCGATCCTGGGCCGGCAGGCGGAGGAAAAACCGGTGACCGCACATCTGGGTCGGGCATTCGACCTGGCGGCGACCGGACCGCTCAACACCATGGCGGCGACGCTGCGCCGCCTGTCCGGTTATTTCACCTGGGAATGGGGCTATGAGCGGGTGCCGCGCCCTCTCACAAAGCGCTACGCCTATTGCGAAATCGCCGGACCGAAAGGCCCGGTGCAGGCGGAGCGGATCATCCTGGGCCTGGTGCTGCTGGCACCGGGAACGACCTATCCCCAGCACAGCCATAAGCAGATCGAGGAGAGCTACGTCTCGCTCGCCGGCGCCTGGTCGGAAAACGACGCCGCCGTCTACGCCCCCGGTTCCTTGATCTTCAACCAGCCGGGCCAGGCGCACCGGATCACGGTCGGCGACCGCGCGCCCTGTCTGCTCGCCTACGCCTGGCTGGGGCCGCCGGAACGCCTGCAGGCACCGGGCATGACCTTCGGGCGGTGAGCGCCGTCGCTCTTGGCCGGTTCAGGAACTTCGCCAGCCCCGTTAAATCGGGCTCTCGTCCGCCCTGAGCAGAAACAGCGCGTGCTCGGCGCGCAGGTTGGCGCGGGTGGGCTTCGCGATTCCCTTGTCGGAGCCGTGCTCGTCGAGCGCGAGCGCGCGCTCGACCGTGATGCCGAGTTCCTCGGATAGGCTGAGGAAGTCGCGGATCGTGCACAGGTGAATGTTGGGCGTCTCGTACCAGGCGCCCGGCAGCGCCTCCGACACCGGCATAGTGCCTTGCCACAGCAGCTTCAGACGCACCCGCCAGTGGCCGAAATTCGGGAAGGAGACAATCGCCCGCCGGCCGATCCGCACCAGGTTCGAGAGCACCTCGCGCGGGTGGTAGGTGGCCTGCAGCGTCTGGCTCAGGATGACGTAGTCGAACGCCTTGGAGGGATAGTCCTGCAGATCGGTGTCGGCGTCCCCCTGCACCACCGACAGGCCGCGGCGCACGCTTTCGTTCACGCCGGCCTGCGACAGCTCGATCCCGCGGCCGATCACATTGCGGTCGGCGATCAAATAGTCAAGCAACGCGCCGGTCTCGCAGCCGACGTCGAGCACCCGGCTACCCGGCTCGACCATCTCGCCGATCAGCGCGAAGTCGGGGCGGACGTGCAGACGCTGGCCGGGAACTTCGGCCGCCTCGACGGCGCTTGGATGGTCCATGGCGGTCAAATCTTCAGCCCTCGCAACGACGCGCAGCCTTCCAGGAAGCCGTTGAGCACGGCGAAGAACTCCGGCTCGTCCAGCAGAAAGGCGTCGTGCCCCTTGTCGGTCTCGATCTCGCAGAACGAGACGTCGGCCGCCGCCGCATTCAGGCCGTGGACGATCTGCCGGCTCTCCGGGGTCGGGAACAGCCAGTCGCTGGTGAACGAGATCACGCAGTAGCGCACCGGCGTGTCCTTGAACGCCCGCGCAAGCAGGCCGCCGTGCTCCGCCGCCAGATCGAAGTAGTCCATGGCGCGGGTGATGTAGAGGTAGGAGTTGGCGTCGAACCGGTCGACGAACGCCGACCCCTGATGGCGCAGGTAGCTTTCCACCTGGAAGTCGGCGTCGAAGCCGTAGGTGACCGACTTGCGGTCCTGCAGGCGCCGGCCGAACTTGCGGTGCAGCGCCTCTTCCGACAGATAGGTGATGTGCGCGGCCATGCGCGCCACCGCGAGCCCGCGACGCGGCTTGGTGCGATGGCTGAGATAGGCGCCGTCGCACCAGTCCGGATCGGCCATGATCGCCTGCCGGCCAACCTCGTGAAACCCGATGTTTTGTGCGCTGTGCCGCGCGGCGCCCGCGATCGGCACGCAGGCGAAGGTGCGCTCGGGATACGACACGCCGAACTGCAGCGCCTGCATCGCGCCCATCGATCCGCCGATCACACAGAACAGCTTTTCGATGCCGAGATAGTCCAGCAGCATGGTCTGCGCCCGGACCATGTCGGCGATCGTGATCACCGGAAAGTCGAGGCCCCACGGCGCGCCCGTCTCGGGGTTGATCTCCTTCGGCCCCTCGGAGCCCATGCAGCCGCCCAGCACATTGGCGCAAATCACGAAATACCGGTTCGTATCGAGCACCTTGCCGGGGCCGAGCATGCGCTGCCACCAGCCCGGCCGGTCGGTGTGCGGCGGATCGGCCGGATGCTGGTCGCCGGTCAGGGCATGGCAGACCAGGATCGCGTTCGACCGGTCCGCGTTCAGCCGACCGTAGGTGCGATAGGCGATCTTGAACGGCCCCAGATCGGTCCCACTATCGAGCCTTAGCGGCCGGTCAACGCCCAGTTCCACCACCTGGCCGGCCAGTTCCTGCTGGCTGGGAATATCGGGATCGGCGTGGCTGGCGTCGTTCACGGGCAGGTCCACCTTCAAGACATCGCCAACGCCGCGCGCCGAAGACGCGGGCGGTCTGGCCTCTCTTGATCGTTCGCGACGATCGCGCGGCCGGCTGCGCTTGATCATGCTCGCGCCAAACCCTTTCGATGCGGGCACAGCCAGCCAACGACTCGGGGTAGTGCGCGGGGGCCTGTAGCTAGGAAGGTCGCAGCCACTCTGTCAACGGTTGCCGCGGAACCGGGTTTCACGACGAGCCCGATGGCATTCCGCCGGGAACCGCATACCCCTGGCGCAAAGCCGCTCACAGCCTTGGGTCGGCGGACGGTTTTATTTTGATTCGCGCCAAGCGGAAGCTTATCACTGGGATCGGTTTGACGCCATCCGCACGCCCCTCGGGCGCGTTGTCCAGGCGGAAGGCCACTCTTTCATTTCAACACGAAACCTGCGTCCCGAACCCATGCCGAACGACCCGTCCACGTTGGCCGACTTGCGCCAAGAGATCGATCAGATCGACGACGCCATTCACGACCAACTGATGCGCCGCGGCGAGCTGCAGGCGGCGATCGGGCGGGCAAAGACGGGCAGCGAGGTCTATCTGCGCCCAGGGCGCGAAGCGATCGTGCTCCGCCGGTTGATCGCCCGGCATCAGGGCGCCTTCCCCAAGGCGGTCCTGGTGCGTATCTGGCGGGAGATCTTCGCTGCGGGTCTGAGCCTGCAGAACCAGTTCTCCGTCGCCACGCTCGGCGGGCAGAAGAACGCGCCACTTGCCAACCTGGCGCGCGACCACTTCGGGTCCCTGACCGCGATCCACGCCCTGCCGTCCGCGCAGCGGGTGCTGCAACTGGTCAGCGAAGGCGAAGCCACGGTCGGCGTGCTGCCGATGCCTGAGAGCGAGGAATCGGATCCCTGGTGGCGACGGATGGCCCGCAGCGGCGAGCGCGTGCCGCGGGTGATCGCGCGCCTGCCATTCGCCCCGCCGATCTCCACCGCCGGGCAAACGGAAGGCCTTGCGGTCGGACTGTCGCAGCAGGAAGACACCGGTGACGACCGCGCCTATATCGTCGTCGAAACGGATCACACGACCAGCCGATCGGCGCTCAAGCGCGCGGTCGAGCGTGGCGGCTTCACCGTGGTCGACTGGAAATACTGCACGGGCGAGAGCGACGCAGCTCTCTATCTCGTCGAGGTCACCGGCTGCATCGCCCCGGACGACCCCCGGCTCGCCCGGCTCGCCGGCGACGACACGCCGATCGTGGCGGCCTGGTCGGTCGGCGGCTACGCCCGGCCGCTGGACGCCGACGCGCTGGTCTGATCCCGCACGCTTCCGCAAACGATCACGGCCATCACGCCCCGCGCCGCCATACCCCTGAATATAGACACACGAACGACCGATAGGACGGTTCCCATGGCGCCCACACCGCGCCCCGGTATCCTCGACATCGAGCCCTATGTCGGCGGCGAGGCCAGCCTCCCCGGCTTCGACCGCCCGGCCCGCCTAGCCTCCAACGAGAACGCGCTGGGCCCCAGCGACAAGGCGCGCCAGGCCTATCTGCAGATGGCCGACGATCTGCCGCGCTATCCAGACGGCAGCGCCAGCGCCCTGCGTGCGGCGATCGCCTCGGCCCACGGGCTGGATGCCGACCGGATCGTCTGCGGCGCAGGCTCCGACGAGCTGATTGCACTGCTGGTGCGCGCCTATGCGGGGCCGGGTGACGAGGTCTTGTACAGCCGCCACGGCTTCCTGATGTACCCGATCGCCGCCACCACCGCCGGCGCGACCCCGGTTGCCGCTCCGGAAACCACGGAGTTGAAGGCCGATGTCGACGCGCTGCTCGCGCGTGTCACCGAACGCACCAAGCTCGTGTTCCTGGCGAACCCGAACAACCCGACCGGCACCTATCTGGACAAGGCGGAGCTGGAGCGCCTGCACAACGGCCTGCCCGAAGGTACGCTGCTGGTGATCGACGCGGCCTACGCCGAATACGTCGACGAGCCTGCCTATTCGCCGGGCGCGGATCTCGTGGACGCCGGCGGACAGGTCGTGATGACCCGCACCTTCTCCAAGATTCACGCCCTGGCGGCGCTGCGTCTGGGCTGGCTATACGGGCCGCGCGAGGTGGTCGACGTCATGAACCGGGTACGCGGTCCCTTCAACGTCGCCAAGCCGGCGCTGGCCGCAGGCGAGGCCGCTGTGCTGGACCGCGAACACGTCGCCCGGTCGCTTGAGCATAACAACCGCTGGCGCGACTGGTTTCGCCAGCAAGTCGGCGGCGCGGGCCTGGAGGTGCTGCCCTCGGCGGCGAACTTCGTGCTGGTGCGCTTCGCCGACCCCGAGATGGCGGAAGCCGCCGTGGCCCACTGCAAACGCCATGGCGTCCTGACCCGGCAAATGGCGAAGTACGGCCTGCCCGACTGCCTGCGGGTGTCGATCGGCGCGGAGTGGGAGATGCGCCAAGCCGCGGATGTGTTCGCCGAATTCGCCCGTCAGCAGGGCCTGGGCGGCGCGGAACACACGGCATGAGTGGCCCCCTGTTCGAGCGCATGGCGCTGATCGGCGTAGGGCTGATCGGCGCGTCGCTATCGTTGGCAGCCCAACGCCACGGTCTGGTCGGCGAAATCGTCGGCTGCGCCCGCAAGCCAGAGACGCGGGCGAAAGCCGAGGAACTCGGCATCTGCGCGCGCACCACCGACGATCCGGCCGAAGCCGTGCGCGAGGCAGACCTGGTGATGATCTGCACGCCCGTGGGCGCTTACGCCGAGGTCGCCGAGCGGATCGCGCCCGCCCTGGCCAAGGGCACGGTCGTCTCCGACGTCGGCTCGGTCAAGCAGGCGACGATCCGCGACGTCGGCCCCTATCTGCCCGAGGGCGTGCACTTCGTACCGGGCCACCCGGTCGCGGGCACGGAGAAGTCCGGTCCGGAGGCAGGCTTCGCCGAGCTGTTCGAGCGGCGCTGGACCATCCTGACCCCACCGCCCGGCACCGACACCCAGGCGGTCGAACGGGTCACGCGGCTGTGGACCAGCTGCGGGGCGATGGTCGAGGAGATGGAGGCGGCACACCATGACCGCGTGCTGGCGGTGACCAGCCACCTGCCGCACCTGATCGCCTACACGATCGTCTCCACCGCTGCCGATCTGGAGCCCGGGGAGATGCGCGAAGTGGTGAAATTCTCCGCCGGCGGCTTCCGCGACTTCACCCGCATCGCCGCGTCCGATCCGATCATGTGGCGGGATATCTTCCTGAACAACCGCGACGCGGTCCTGGAAGTCCTGCAACGGTTCAACGAGGACATCACCGCCCTGCAACGCGCCATCCGCTGGGGCGAAGGCGGGTTCCTGGAAGATCACTTCCGGCGCACGCGCGACCTGCGCCAGGAGGTGGTGCAGGCCCACCAGGCCGGTTCGTTCGACCCGCGGGAACCGGATGCCACGCCTAAGACGCCGGGAGAACGGGCCTTAGCCGACCAAGCGGCACCGGGCCCAGGTACACACGACCCGCACGGAAGCTGAGCGGGACGTCGACGCGCGTCTCACCGGTTGCGGAATCGTGGCGGCCCAGCGCGGCGAGCGCCAGTTTGGCATAATTGACCGCGCTGCGGTCGATCCGGCCGGCCGCCGCCAGCTTGTCCAACGCCGGCCCTAGGCCGCTCACGGCGACGTCCAGCGTGCCGCTCGGGCGCAAACGGTCGTCCAGGCTAAGCACCCCGTCCCCTTGCAGACTGAGCGGCGCCCAGGTCAACTCTAGGTGATCGACCGCGATTGCGCCGCCGCGCTGGCGCCAGGCCTGCAACTCAGCGCGCGTCCACTGTCGCGGCGCCCGGCCCTTGAGCGTCCCGCGGACGGCCAGCCGATCGATCCGGTTGCCGAACGCCGTTTCCAGGTGCGCCGGCAGTTCCAAACCGTCCGTCTCAAACGTGACATCGAGTTCGTGCGGCCCGTCAGGCGGCCGGCGCTCCGGACCCAGGGCGACGAACAGTGCCGCCGCCCGCGTGACTCCCGCCGGCAACCCATCGAGCGTGACCTGTTCGAGCGTGATCTGCCCGCTCCGCATCCCACCGGACGGCTGCAACAGCAAACGACCGTGGGCGTTTTCCGCGTCCGCCTTGAGCCGACGGCCGTCGGTCGTCCGCAAGATGTGCGTGCCGGGCGCCGTCACCCGCACGGTGAACGGACTGAGCACGTCCGCCTGCCCGGTCACCACCGGGCCTTCCCAACGCCAGCCTTGGGGCGCCGCCACAACCGGCTGGCGTAGGGTCGCACGCACGGCCGTGGGGAAACCTTCAACCTGCGGGTCTGCGTTCTGGAAGCTGTAGCCCTCCGCCATGCGCTCGGCCCGCCAGGTCTCATAGCCCGTACGCACCGCGTTCGACGCCCAGACCCACGTCCCCGCCAGGGCCCCGCCGGCCAGAAGCAGCAGAAGCAGCGGGACGATTACGAAAACCTTGGTACGCCGGCGCATCAGCGGGTCGATCCCTCCCGGTATAAAAAGACGACGGACGAGGCTAGAACCATAGGCCTGCAGCGGCAAAGCGTCATCCGCAACCCCGGCTGCTGGTTTCCAGTAGGCTTGGCGGGACCGATCCCGATGCCTATGCTTCGCGCCTGCAAAAGAAATCACGCCCATGCAACCACAGGATCGCCCATGACCGTCCAGGAACTGCCCGGAAAGCCACGTCTCAATCCGCCGGGCGGCGACTTCTGGGTGTTCGGCTACGGCTCACTGATCTGGCGGCCCGGGTTCCCGCACAAGGAAGCCCGTCCGGCGATGCTGCATGGCTTCCACCGGCGATTTTGCGTTTATTCCCACCGTTACCGCGGCACGCCGGAAACGCCCGGGCTGGTGCTGGGGCTGGCGCGCGGCGGCTCGTGTCGCGGCCTGGCCTACAAGGTGCCGGAAGCCGAGGGCGAAGCGGTGATGGACTACTTGTATGAACGCGAGATGGTGCTGGGCGTCTACGACCCCCACTGGCTCAAGCTGACACTCGACACGGGGGCGCAGGTGCGCGCGGCCGGCTTCGTGGTCGATCCGACGCACGCGCAATACGCCGGGCGCCTGAGCTACGACGAAATGGCACAACTGATCCTACAGGGCGAGGGCAAGGGCGGCACCTGCCTGGAGTATCTCCGCAACACCGTTCAGCACCTGGAAGCGCTGGACATGCACGACCAAGCGCTGCACCGCCTACTGCGGGAGGTCGAGGCCCGCCGACCCACAGCGGCGGAATAGCTAGGCACCCACGTTCCGGTGGCCAGACCCCGGTCGCCGAAGCCTAAGCTAAGCGTGGTCTTCCTCGGCGTCGTCGCCCTGAATACCGAAGCCGGTGCACATCGCAATGATCAGCGGGAACCATAGGATCGCAAGGGCCAGCGCGGCGTAATACAGGATACCGGGCCAAAAGAACGCGATGGCGATCAGCGCCACGATGGCCAGCGCGCCCAGCGCCATGACGATGTTGAAGCCCATGATCCGCTCCGCTTGGTCCGTTTATCCGCCGGTGGTGTGCCGACTATAATTCTAAGCCGCAAGATGCCGCGCGCATCGGTCGCAAGGCAAGGGTCTCTTTATCGCAAGGTGCAAATGGGGGTGCGGATGGTCGCGATCCGTCTGCCTTGACCCCTTGCGCGCTGCCCCATACCTAGACGAGTGTCATCCGATAGGCCGCCCGTCACCGGATATCGCGTGAATCTGCATGCGCGCCCCGGCGGTCATCTACACTCGCAACGCGACTTCGCATCATCTAGAGCAGCCATGGCCGTCCTGCCCATCCTGATCGCGCCGCACCCAACCTTGAAACGGCGCGCCGACCCGGTCCAAGAGGTGGACGACGAGATCCGCCAGCTGACCGAGGACATGCTGGAAACGATGTACGATGCCCCCGGCGTCGGTTTGGCGGCGCCCCAGGTCGACATCTCCAAACGGGTCATCGTGCTTGACTGCGCGAACGAGGGGGAAGCGCCGCAGCCCTACCGGATGATCAACCCGGAACTGCTCTGGACCTCGGAGCAGCCGGACACCCGCGAGGAAGGCTGCCTGTCGCTGCCCGAGATCTACGCCGACGTCACCCGGCCAGCGGCCTGCAAGGTCGCCTACCTGGACGAACAGGGACAGCGCCAGGAACTCGAAGCCGAGGGCCTGCTCGCGGTCTGCATCCAGCATGAGATCGATCATCTCGACGGCGTGCTGTTCGTCGATCATCTAAGCGCGCTCAAGCGCAACATGCTGATGCGCAAGCTCGCCAAGCAGCAAGCCGGCAAAAAGCCGAACAAGAAGGCGTCCGTGAACGCCTAGCCCCCGCCTCCTGTCGAACCCCCGCCCACTGGCCTCGGGCCAGCGGGCCCGACGCACAACCGGATATCATGGCCGACAAACTCCGCCTTGCCTTCATGGGAACGCCGGACTTCGCGTTGCCGACGCTGCGCGCGCTCGTGGACGCCGGCCACGAGGTCGTGTGTGTCTACACCCAACCCCCGGCCCCGGCCGGTCGTGGCCACAAGGTCCAGCCCAGCCCGGTGCAGCAGGAAGCGGAAGCGCGCGGCATCGAGGTGCGCACGCCGGCCTCGCTCAAGGACGCCGACGCCCAGCAGGCGTTCGCGGATCTGAAGCTCGACGCCGCAGTGGTCGTCGCCTACGGCCTGATCCTGCCCCAACCGATCCTGGAAGCGCCGCGCCTGGGCTGCATCAATGTCCACGCCAGCCTGCTGCCGCGCTGGCGCGGCGCGGCCCCGATCCAACGCGCCATCCTGGCCGGCGACAGCGCCAGCGGCATATCGATCATGCAGATGGATAGCGGCCTCGACACCGGCCCGGTGCTGGCCCGCGAGCGCACGGAGATCACCCATGACACCGATGCGGGGCAGCTGCACGACACGCTGGCGGAAATGGGCGCTAAACTGATTGTGCCGACCCTGGAGAAGCTGGCGGCGGGCGAGCTCACACCCGAGCCGCAGCCGGAAAAGGGCGCCACCTACGCGGCGAAGCTGTCGAAGGATGACCGCAAACTGCACTGGCACCGCCCGGCGATCGAGCTGGAGCGGCTTATCCGGGCCTTTGCGCCGATCCCGGGCGCGGTCGCCAAGCTACCGGCGCCCAAGGATGCCGAGCCGAACGCGGAGGGGGGCCAGCCCGACGGCGAGACCCTGAAGGTGCTGCGCGCGCGCATCGCCGGGGCGGCCCCGACCGGCACGCCGCCCGGCACGGTCATGAACGCCCGGGACTTCACCGTGGCGACCGGGCTTGGCTGCCTGAAGCTGGTCCGCGTGCAGCGCGGCGGCAAGAACCCGATGGACGCCGAGGAATTCCTGCGTGGGACGCCGCTGAAGCAGGGCACCGTGCTGCCATGATCCGGCGCTGAGCCCACGACCGACGGCATGCGATGACACCGCAGACGCCAACGCGCTGGAAACTGGTGCTGGAGTACGACGGCGGCGGCTTCGTCGGCTGGCAACGCCAGGATAGCGGGCGCGGCGTGCAGCAGGCGGTCGAGGAGGCGGTGCGCGCCCTAAGCGGCGAAGACACGCAGGTGCAGGCCGCCGGACGCACCGACTCCGGCGTGCATGCGCTGGCGCAGGTGGCGCACGTCGACCTGCTGAAGCCGCTCGACGGCGATACCTTGCGCGACGCGCTGAACCACTTCCTGCGGACCGAGTCCGTCGTGGTCCTTTCCGCCGAAGCGGCGGCCGAGGGCTTTCATGCCCGTTTTTCCGCGAGCGAGCGCGCCTATCTCTACCGCATCCTGAACCGACGGCCGCCACCGACGCTGGAGGCCGGACGCGTCTGGTGGGTGCCCACGCCCCTCGACGCTGCGGCGATGCACGCCGGCGCACAGCGCTTGGTCGGCCACCACGACTTCACCTCCTTCCGGGCGAGCGAATGCCAGGCGGCGTCGCCGGTGAAAACGCTGGACGCCCTCGATGTCATCCGCGATGGCACGGAGATCCGGATCACCGCCCGCGCGCGCTCATTCCTGCACCATCAGATGCGCAACATCGCGGGCACCTTGCGTCTGGTCGGCGAAGGCAAGTGGACGCCGGACGATGTTACGCGCGCGTTGGACGCCCGCTGCCGGAGCGCGGCCGGGCCGACGGCACCGCCCGAAGGTTTGTACCTGACGCACGTACGCTACGACGACGCCTGATACTGGGTGTACGCGTACGCCCGCGCCTCAACGCTCCCCGCGCCGCTCGACGGCCTGACGCAAGGCCTGCAGCTCCTCGCGAAGGCCCCGCATCTCCTCGTCCAAACGCTCGTGACGCTGCTGGCGTACGGCCTCGCGCTGGGCTTCCTCGTCCGCGACCTCGGCGCGATGGTGAGCCTCCATCGCGTTGACGATGATCGCGATGAACAGGTTCAAAACGGCGAAGCTGGTCAGCAGGATGAACGGTACGAAGAACGCCCAGGCCCAGGGGTGGACCTCCATCACCGGGCGGACGATGCCCATCGACCAGCTTTCCAGCGTCATGATCTGGAACAGCGAATACATCGACGCCCCGATCGACCCGAACCACTCCGGGAAGGCGGCACCGAACAGCTTGGTCGCCATCACCCCGCAGACGTAATAGATCAGGCCCAGCAGCAGCACGATCGAGCCCATACCGGGAATCGCCGACAACAGCGCCTGCACCACCCGGCGCATCGACGGCACCACCGACACCAGGCGCAGCACCCTGAGCACCCGCAGCGCCCGCAGCACGGAAAAGCTGTGGGTCGCCGGGATCAGGCCGATGCCGACCACGACGAAGTCGAAGACGTTCCAGGGGTCGCGCGGAAACCGTCGGCCGTAGGCGACGATCTTGGCCCCCACCTCCGCGACGAACACCGAAAGGATCGCGGTATCGATCGCCACCAGCCAACCGCCGGCCACACGTGTCGCATCGTCCCAGGTCTCCAGCCCGAGCGTCACCGCATTCAGGCAGATCAGCGCGGTGATCACCTGGCGCGTACGTGCGTGCTCGACCAACTGCGTCAGGCGCGCCCGCCAGGCGCTTTGGGTCAGGGCGTCAAGGGTCATGGGCGCGTGCGAAGCTCAACTCTTCAGGTGTCAACAACCGCCCTTAGATGCGCCTTCTCATCCACGATATCCAGGGCAGCCCGACGCGAACCGATACGGCATCAACCGCAAGGCCCTCTCTACGCGGGATAGGGCATCTTGCAGCCATGTCCTAGTCCCCATCCGGCCCGCCGCTGGCCGGGGTGGTGCCCTGTTCGGGGATATCGGTTTCCGGCCGGTCGATCCGGGCACGGCCGCGGTCCATCGTGCCGGTGCGGATATGCAGGTCGCGCTGCGGGTAGGGAATGACGATATTGCTCTCGCGGAACTTCTGGTCGATCGCAAAGCGCAGTTCGCTGGCCAGCGACAGGAAATAGTCGGTGTCCCGCGCGAACACGCGCAACTCGAAGTGCAGCGCGCTTTCGCCGAAGTCCATGAACAAGACGTGCGCCTCGGGCATGCGCAGCACATGCGGATGCTCGCGCGCCACCTGCAGCAGCAGGTCGTGGACCTCCTGTGTATCGGTGCCGTGGGCCACGCGCACCGGCACGATCACGCGGCAGACCCGGTTGGTATGGGTCCAGTTGATGATCGACTGGCTGATGAAATCGCTGTTCGGCACGATCACGGACGACTGGTCGAACGTCTCGATCTCGGTCGAGCGCACGCGAATCCGCTTGATATAGCCCTGGTGCTGGCCGATCACGACCCAGTCGCCCACCTTGATCGGCCGCTCGAACAGCAGGATCAGACCGGAGACGAAGTTGTTGACGATCGCCTGCAGCCCAAAACCGATACCCACCGACAGCGCACCGGCAACGATCGCCAGGTTGGAGAGATTGAGCCCCGCGGTCGACAGCGCGATCAGCCCGGCCACGATCAGGCCGAGGTAGCCGGTGAAGGTGCGCAAGCTCTCGCGCACCCCGATGTCGAGCCGGGTCTGCGGCAGCACACGGGTATCGAGCGTGCGCTGAATCACCCGGGTGATCGACAACACCACCACGAACAGCGCGATCGCAAGCGCCAGGTCGAACGGCGAAATCGTCACTCCGCCGAGCGTGAAGCCCATCAGCGCGTCCCGCAGCCAGGCCCAGAGGTCGTTCCACTCGACCCCCCAAAGCGGCAAGGCCAGCAGCACACCCAGGGCCAGCACCAGCACATCGACACCGGCACCGATCCAGAACTGCAGGATCGGCGTGGTGCTGTCCTCCTGCCGTCGACCCGTCGTGCGCAGCCGGGTCATCTGGAAGATCGTGGTGATGCCCTCGCGCGCGACCGCGTGCAGCAACAGCAGCAGACCGATCAGCACCCCGGTCAGGATGGTGCGCGTAATGATGTAGCGGGACAGCTCGTAGTAGCCGAACACGATCGAGCCGAGCACACTGAGGGCGAGCGCCAGCACCCCGATTGCCGCCCAGGTGCGGGCTTTGCGGCGGGCGGCCTTGAGCGCCTCGTCCGTACTCTCGTCCAGTTCCGGGGGCTGCCAGATGTCGCGCCGGGTGAGCGCCAGCAGCAGCGCCGAGACGATCAGGCCGAACAGCAGATGATGGACGACCGCGATCGCCTCGCCCGCCTGCAATACCCGCCCCATGCGCACGATCAGGATGTCGGCGCCGAACACGATCGCGCCGACCCGCGCGATCCAGCCCACCCGAACCGCGCAGGGATCGGATACCGGCAGGATGCGCCAGGCGCTTGCCTCCGGCGCGGTGACGGCCCGCGCCAGGCCATCGATCAGGAAGGCGAAAGCCACCGCCAGGGCCGCATTCAGCGCTAACTGGTCGAGCAGCCCCTGCATCAGCCCGACTGCCTCAAGATAGGCGTACAGGGCCGACATCGCGAGCCCGGGGACCAGCAGGTAAAACAGCGTGTGCAGCAACGCGCCGGTGAGGCGTACCAGGGTGGGCGGCGGCTCGGCCTGCGGCGTTCTGCCGAAGCGCTGCAACAGAATCCGGCGCAGCAGCCACGCGATCACCAGGCTGACCAGGACGATCGCCAGCGCGCCACCAGCGATATTCAGCCAGTCGTCATGCGTGCGCTTCAAATGGTCGGCGCTCGCGATCACGGTGACCAGCTGGGACAACGAGCTGGTCAACTGCTCGCCGGCAAACACCCAGGTCTGCGGCGTCAACGGCGAGGGCCCCCGCACCAGCAGACGGCTGGTGAAGCGCTCCCGGCTGGCGCTCTGCACCTGGCCCAGCAGTTCGTCGGCGCGCGCGATCGCCAGCTGCGCCTGCTTGAGGCGCGCCCGCTCGTTGTTCAGCTGCTGCTGCAGGCGGTCACGCTCCGTTGCCACCGGGCGCGGTTCGTGCCCGTCCTCCGGCGGCGGTCCCAGGGCGTCCAGCAAACGCTGGGTCGAATCGACCTGTCCACGGGCCTCGGCCTCGATCGCCGCGGCTCGCTGGCGCAGTTGGGGGAGACGTTGACGCCAGTAGGTCAGGCGACTGTCGGACAGCAGCAGACCGCTGCCAAGCTCATCCGACGCCTGCTGGGTCTGCTGCAGAACCTCCGACAGCTCAAGCGGCTCGGACTGGGCCTGTTCCGTACTCTCGGCCTGCTCGCCACTGCCGCCGCTCTGCGCCACGACCGGGGCCGGTCCCAGAACGAGCAGCGCCAGCAGGCATGCCAACACCAGCCCACCCCAGCGGACGCGGGGGAAGCAGAAGGGGAAAACGCGGCGCAAAGGAGTCACGGAAACGCGCACCGTCAATGAAGCTGGACATCTCCGCCTCGAACGCCTGACCGCGACCGAGACGACAGCCGCCAAGGTAACGGCCAACGCGCCCATGTCACGCCCTGGATGGGCATAGGTGCGATGTCAACGCGCGGACACGTCTCGAACAGGACTCCAGGCGCCCGGTCGTCACGGGGCCGATCAGGGAGACGATGACCTCAAGTACGCTGTAGAATTGCGGGGAGAACTGATTATCGTCTCCCCGGCGCCGCGCGGCGGTAGGAGAGCGCCTCGGCGACGTGGATGCGGCGTACTTGCGCGTGCCCCTCGAGGTCGGCCAGCGTGCGGGCGACGCGCAGCACGCGGTGGTAGCCCCGCGCGGTCAGGCGGATGCGCTCGACCGCCTGGCCCAGCAGGGTGCGGCCGGCCTCGTCCGGCGCGGCGACCCGTTCCAAGAGGGTGCCGTCGGCCTCCGCGTTCGAGCGGATCTTCTGAGCGCCTGTTTCACTTGCGTAACGACTGACCTGCACGGCGCGGGCGGCCGCCACGCGGGCGGCGACCTCCACACTGCCCTCGGCGGGCGGTGGCAGGGTCAGGTCGCCCGCGCTCACCGACGGCACCTCGACGTGCAGGTCGATCCGGTCGAACAGCGGACCGGAAATGCGGGCCTGGTAATCGACCGCGCACTTCGGCGCCCGCGCGCAGGCCAAGCCGGCATCGTCCAGGTAGCCGCAGCGGCACGGGTTCATCGCCGCCACCAGCTGCACGCGGGCCGGGTAGGTAACGTGCGCGTTGGCCCGAGCGATCGACACCCGACCGGTCTCCAGCGGCTGCCGTAGCGCTTCCAGCGTCTGCCGGCTGAACTCCGGCAGCTCGTCCAGGAACAGCACACCGAGGTGGGCGAGCGACACCTCCCCTGGGCGGGCACGCAGGCCGCCACCGGTCAGCGCGGGCAGCGAGGCCGAATGGTGCGGGTCGCGGTAGGGCCGCCGGCGCAGCAGCTTGCCCTCGTCGAGCGCGCCCGCGACCGAGTGGATCATCGACACCTCCAGCGCCTCGGAAGCGTCGAGCGGCGGCAACAGGCCCGGCAGGCGGGCGGCCAGCATCGACTTTCCGGCCCCCGGCGGCCCGACCATCAGCAGATTGTGCCCGCCAGCCGCCGCGACCTCGAGCGCGCGCTTGGCGCTCTCCTGCCCCTTGATGTCGCGCAGGTCGGGCGCGGCGGCATCCGCCTCCGCGATCCGCGGCACGGGCGCCGGCAGCAGCTGGCTGCCCTTGAAGTGGTTGATCAGCGCAAGCAGGGAATCCGGCGCCAACACCTCCAGCCCATCCGCCCACGCGGCCTCCCCACCCTGCGCGGCCGGGCAGATCAGCCCGCGGTCGCGGGCGAGGGCGTGGATCGCCGCCGGCAGCACCCCCGCCACCGGCGCCAGCCGGCCGTCCAGGCTGAGCTCGCCCAGCGCGGCGTAGCCGGCCAATTCCTCCCCCGGCAGCACGCCGAGCGCGATCAGCAGCGCCAGCGCGATCGGCAGGTCGAAATGGCTGCCTTCCTTCTGCAGGTCGGCCGGGGCGAGATTGACCGTGATCCGCTTGGGCGGAAGCGCGAGACCGAGTGCGCCGAGCGCCGAACGCACCCGCTCCCGGCTTTCCGCTACCGCCTTGTCGGCCAAGCCGACGACCTGGAAGCTGGGCAAGCCGCCGCCGGTGGTCACCTGGACGTCGACGTCGACCACCTCGATGCCCTGGAACGCGACCGTGCCCACCCGCGCGACCTGCCCGCGCGCGGTGCCGATCCCCGGCCCGCCGGCTGCTTCCTGCCCCGTCTGCGTCACTGTCGTCTCACCCCCGCGCGACGACGATACTATGCGTTCTTACACCGATTACGCGATTCCCCTGATGGGGTCACGCGTTTTCGTGCGCAAAGGATCGCCGCGGTCCGCCGGTGGTCCGCCGGCTGTCACGCAATGGCCGCACGCCGGCCCTCTTGTCGCCGGGTGCAGGGCATCCCGATATGGGGATGAGCCGAGATGCCGTGCCCTGCCGACGAAAGGTTCGCCATGCGCCGCAGCCCCACCGCCCTGACCGCCGTCTTCCTGGCCGCCACCCTCGCGACGACCGTGGGCCTGAGCGCGCCCGCCGCGATGGCTAACAACCCCGACGCCCCGGATAGAACGCAGCAGGCGGCCGCGACCAGCGGACTGCAGGGGGAAGATCAGCAGACGATCGACCGGATCGAGGCCTATCTGACCGGGATCGAAACGCTGCACGGCCGGTTCGTCCAGGCCGCCTCCAGCGGCGGGCAGGCAACCGGGGAGGTCTGGCTGAAGCGCCCCGGCAAGCTGCGCTTCGAATACGACGCGCCGGCCAATATTCTGATCGTGTCCAACGGCAACATGCTGCTCTACTTCGACCGCGAGCTGGAGCAGACCAGCTACGTCCCGCTGTCAGAAACGCCGCTCGCCTTCCTGGTCAAGGACGAGGTCGACCTGCAGAACAGCGAGGATTACCACGTTGCCGGCCTGGAACGCGGCGAGGACGAGATCGCCGTCTGGGTCGCGCAGGAAGGCGTCGAGGCCGGCCAGCCGGGCTCCCTGCGCCTGGTGCTGGACGCCGATCCGCTCGCGCTCAAACGCTGGCGGGTGGTGGATCAGCAGGGCACGGTCACCCGCGTCTCGCTGAACGATGTGCGCACCGACATCGCGCTCGACGACGACCTGTTCGACTTCGGCGAGATCGAGGGCCGGCCGGTCTTTAACAACGACCGTCGAGGCCGGTAGCGACCCGACAGGCCTGTCGGAAGATGTCCCACGGATGTGTGCGCCGCGTCCCTACCCGTACGGATCGGCGGCATCGCGCAGGCCATCGCCCAGGAAATTGAACGCCAGCACCACCACGATCACCGGCACCACCGGCAGCATCAGCCAGGGATAGAGCGCCACCACGTTGATGTTCTGCGCCTCGCTCAGCAGGACCCCCCAACTGGTGATCGGCGGGCGCAGGCCGAGGCCGAGGAACGACAGCGCCGTTTCGCCCAGGATCATGGTCGGGATCGACAGGGTGGCGGACGCAATCAGGTGGCTGGCGAAGCTGGGCAGCAGGTGGCGGAAGATGATCCGGGGCGGGCGCGCGCCCATCAGCTGGGCGGCGGTGGCGAAGTCCTCCTCGCGCAGGCTGAGCAGCTTGGCGCGCACCGCGCGCGCTAGACCGGGCCAGTCCAGCAGGCCCAGAATCACCGTGATCCCGAAGTAAACCCAGAGCGGACTCCAGGTTACCGGCAGGGCCGCCGAAAGGGCGAGCCACAACGGGATTTCCGGGAACGCGCGGATAATCTCGATCCCACGCTGTGCGCCGACGTCGACCCAGCCGCCGTAGTAGCCGGCTGCCCCACCGATCCCGATCCCCAGCAGGAAGGAGATCGCGATCCCGACCAGGCCGATCGTGAGCGAGATCCGTGCGCCATAGATGATGCGCGAGAACATGTCCCGGCCCAGCCGGTCGGTGCCGAGCAGAAACAGCGTCCCGCCCTTGGCCGGACAGACCAGGTGGACGTCGGTCTCGACCAATCCCCAGAAGCGGTAGGAATCGCCGGAGCAGAAGAAGCGCAGCGGCTGCACGTCGCTGGTGTCGGGCGTGTAGACCCGCTGCAGGTTCTCCATGTTCAGCTTGTAGTCGTAGCCGTAGACGAACGGCCCGACGAACGCGCCCTCGTGGAACAGATGGACGCTCTGCGGCGGGGCATAGATGTGGTCGGTAAAGCGGCTGTGCAGGTCGTAGGGGGCAATGACTTCCGAGATCAGGGTGGAGGCATAGAGCAGCAGCAGCAGGATGCCGGAGGCGACCGCCAGCTTGTGACGCTTCAGCTTCCACCACATCATCCGCCATTGCGAGGCGCGGTAGAGCCGCTCCTGCGCCGGCGTCATCGGCGTTTCCTCGGCCGGCTGGAAGGGCGCGTCGTCGACCTGGTGCGGGATCTCTCCACGCGCCGCGCCACCCAGGCGCTGACCCGGCCGGCCGCCGTTACCGTTGCCGGTCGTGCGGCTCATCGCGCGGCCTTCCCTTCCAGCCGGATCCGCGGGTCGAGCGCGGCCAGCGCCAGATCGCTCAGCAACATCCCGATCACCGTCAGGAACGCCAGGAACATCAGGAACGAGCCGGCCAGGTACATATCCTGACTCTTCAGGGCGCCGATCAGCATCTGCCCGGTGGTCGGCAGGTCGAGCACGACAGAGACGATCGCCGCGCCCGAGACGACCTGCGGCAGCAGGTTGCCGATGTCCGCGATGAACGGGTTGATCGCCAGCCGCAGCGGATATTTCAGCAACAGCTTGCCCGGCGACAGGCCCTTGGCCCGGCCGGTCACGACGTACTGCTTCTGCAACTCATCCAGCAGGTTGGCGCGCAGCCGGCGGATCATCGCGGCAGTGCCGCTGGTGCCGATCACCACCACCGGCACCCAGAGGTGTGCCAGCACCGAGCCGACCTTGGCCCAGGACCAGGGTTGGCCGATGTATTGCGGGTCCATCAGCCCGCCGATCGAGGTGCCGAACCAGATGTTGGCGGCGTAGAGCAGCAGCAGTGCCAGCAGGAAGTTCGGTGTCGCCAGGCCCAGGAATCCGATGAAGCTCAGCGTGTAGTCGCCGATCGAGTACTGCCGCACGGCGGTGTAGATGCCGATCGGGAAAGCGACCGCGTAGGTGAACAGGATCGTCACCACCGAGATCACGAAAGTCAGCAGCAGCCGGTCGCCAATCAGTTGCGAGACCGGCAGCTGGTACTCGAAGCTGTAGCCGAGGTCGCCCTGCAGCAGCCCCCCGGCCCACATCAGGTACTGCTGCCACAAGGGCTCGTCCAAACCGTACTTCTCGCGCAGGAAGGCGATCCGCGCGTCGTTCACGCCCTCGCCTTGGGCAGCCAGCTCGGCGACGTAGGTCGTCAGGTAGTCGCCCGGCGGCAGCTGGATGATGACGAAGATGATCACGCTGATCGCGATCAGCGTGGGCACCATGGTGATCAGGCGGCGGACGGTATAGGCGAACATACGGCTAAACGTTACCCCGGTTGCGTACGCGTACGGGCGTACGCGTTCTCGTCCCCGGCGTCAGCCGCCGCGTGATCTTCGGCCCACCAAAAGGTGTCCGGGCGATAGATGCCGAAAAAGGAACCAGGATCCCAGTTGTACAGCCCCTCCTGCGGAACGCCGCGCAAGCGGGTGTGCACCACGACCGGCTGCGGCACGTCGGCAACCAAGCCGAGGGTGTACTGCTGCTCGGCGTTGATCCGCAGCATCTCGTGCCAGATCGCCCGGCGACGGTCGGACTCGCGGGTGACGTACCACTCTTCGTAAAGCTCCAGCAGGCGCTTGGGTGCCGCCATGTCGACCGGTTCGCCGGAACGCCCCCCGGTCTGGTAATACTGCCCCCACTTCGACCACTGGTAGCTGTACTGATCGACCGGCGCGAGTTCGCTCGGGCTCATATCCGCCGTCGGGACGCCGTTCTCTAGCCCCTTCCAAATACCCATCACACTGGAGCCGGCGAAGGTCCGCCGGCGAAAGACGGATCGCTGCGTCGCATTGGTGTGCAGGCCGATTCCCACCTTCTTCCAGCTGTCCGTGATCAGCTGCAGCAGGTCGCTTTCTTCGGTGCTGTCGCCGGCGCTTTCGATCACGATCTCGCAGCGCCGTCCATCGGGCAGCAGCCGATAGCCACGGTCGTCGCGGTCGGTCAGCCCGATCGCGTCCAGCAGCCGGTTGGCGCGCGCGATCGAAAAATCCGCCCAGACATCCCGGTAGTATGCCTTGTAGAGCGGGCTGCGCGGCAGGATCGTGTTGTTCCCCTCCAGCGCCAGGCCGTAATAGATCACCTGGTTCAGTTCATGGCGATGGATCGCCAGCGAGAGCGCCCGACGAAACCGCACGTCGCGAATCAACGCCCGCCAGACGTCGTCGTTCGCGTTCAGGTTGGGGTAGAGCGCGTGCTTGGAGCCGTAGGCCGGCTTCCACAAGCGTACCTCCAGCGGGAAGCGATCCTCGGCCGCCTGCAGGAAGGTGTAGTTGTCGAAGCGCAGGTAGCGCGCCTGCAGATCGCTCTCCCCCGCCCCGGTCTTGGCGGGGATGATCCCGGGCGCGGCGATCTTGACCACCAGCCGGTCGATGTAGGGCAGCTGCCGGCCCTGCGGGTCGACACGGTGGTAGAAGGGATTGCGCGTAAAGATGAAGCGCTGGGACGGCGGCCGGGTGGTGTTCACCCACGGCTGCAGGGTGGGCAGGTCCGGGTTGTCGTGGTCGTACAGGTTGTCCAGATGGGTGTGCAGATCTCCCCAGTCGCGCTGATTGTACTTGGCGACCCGCGCCTGGAGCTTGTGCTTGGGCGCGTAGTCGGCGTGGAACTGCTTCATGTAATGGCTGGGACGATACAGATAGAGCGGCAGCGCGCCCGCCAGGTCGTGCAGGAAGGTCGGGTTCGGCTTCGACCAGGCGTAGACGACCGTGCGGTCGTCAGGAAAACTGACCTGCGGCAGTTCGCCGTCGACCCGCAGCTTCTGCGGCGGCCCGGCGGGGAACAGTTCCGGGTGGTTGGCCACGTCTTCCCACCAATAGCGGAAATCCTCGCTGGTGAAGGGGTGGCCATCCGACCAGCGATGCCCCCGGCGCAGGCGGATGGTGAAGATCCGCTCCGCTTCGACCTCGACCGCCTGGGCGATGTCGGGCTGCAGCTCCAGGTCGGGGCTGTAGCCGACCAGCCGGCCATAGCCGTAAACCGTAATCTGGCTGAGGTCGCCCTGCTTGCCCATCAACAGCCGCAGGTCGCCGCCGTACCGGCCGGGCGATTGCCAGGGCAACGCCAGCGTCTCCACCTTGGGCGTTGCGGGCACGCGCGCAGCCATCGCAGGCAGCTCCCCGGCGGCGACGCGCTGGCGCAGGATCGGCGGCTCCTCGCCATTGGCTCCCGCACGCACCGGCAGGCCGGGCATCAGCCGCAACGCCGCCAGCGCCGCCGCGCCGCCGAGCAACAACTGCCGTCGGGAGAAGCGCGGCGAGGTCACGGCGTGGCCTCCACCGGCTGCGGCACGTGGGTGGCGCGGACGAAGTGCCCCCGGCCCAGATCGATCAGCTGCGGCGGCGTCTTGCCGCGACCGTCATGACCGAACGGCGCGGGCCAGTGCGCCGGATCGGACACCCGTTCGCTGAGCAGCGCGCCCAGGTCGAGCCGGCGGTTGGGGTCGGGAGCCGGCACCGCCTGCAGCAGCGCGCGGGTATAGGGGTGGCGCGGATCGCGGAAGAGCATTTCGCGCGGGGCCAACTCAACCAGCTCACCCTTGCACATCACCGCGATCCGGTCGGCCAGATAGTCCACGACCGCCAGGTTATGGCTGATGAACAGATAGGTCAGGCCCAGCTCCTGCTGCAGATCGCGCAACAGGTTCAGGATCTGGGCCTGGATCGACACGTCGAGCGCGCTAACCGGCTCGTCGCAGATCAGCAGGTCCGGCTTGAGCGCGAGCGCGCGGGCGATGCCGATGCGCTGGCGTTGCCCGCCCGAGAAGGAATGCGGGTAGCGTTGCAGGTGTTTGGGCTCCAGGCCGACCACCTGCATCAGCTCCGCGATCATCTCCCGCCGCCAGGCCTTGTCGCCGATACCGTGAATGGCGAACGGCTCGCCCAGGATATCGGCGACCGTCATACGCGGATTGAGCGCCGAGAAAGGGTCCTGGAAGATGTACTGCACCTTGCGCCGGTAGGCGTCGAGCTGCGCGCCCTCAAGCGCCAGTACGTCGCGCTCTTCCCCCCGGTCGTTGAACACGATGCGCCCCGAATCCGGCGTGATCGCGCGCATGATCGCCTTGGACACGGTCGACTTGCCACAGCCGCTTTCCCCGACCAGACCCAGGCATTCCCCCCGTCGGATCGTGAAGCTGACATCGTCAACCGCGGTGATCCGCTGCTCGGACTGAGCGAACCAGCCACTCTTGCGCAGGCCGAAGGTCTTGGTCAGCCCCGCGACCGTCAGCAGCGGCCGGCGACCATCGACCGGCTGGCCGTCCCGCTCGGTCGCGTCGCGGGCCCACAGCCGGCTGCTCGACCGGTGCGGAACCTCGCGCAACGGCCGCAGCCGCTCACCGGGGCCCATGTCGAAACGTGGAACCGCCCCCATCAGCGCCTTCAGGTAAGGGTGACGCGGGGCGTCGAAGATCGCCCCGCGCGGACCGCTTTCCACCACCCGGCCGCGGTACATCACCACCACCTCCTCGGCGACATTGGCGACCACACCCAGATCGTGGGTGATCATCAGCACCGCCATGCCGAGTTCGCTCTGCAAATCGCGGATCAGCTTGAGGATCTGCGCCTGGATGGTGACGTCGAGCGCCGTGGTCGGCTCGTCCGCGACCAGCAGCGACGGCCGGCAGATCAGCGCCATCGCGATCATCGCGCGCTGGCGCAGGCCGCCCGACAATTCGAAGGGATAGGTCGTGAGCGCGCGCTGCGGGTCGGGGAAGCCGACCAGGCGCAGCATGTCGCGGGTGATCTCGGTCGCTTCCGTCCGGGTCACGTCGCGGTGCAAACGCAGCGCTTCGCCCACCTGGTCACCCACCGTGTGCACGGGGGAGAGCGAGGTCATCGGCTCCTGGAAGATGATCGAGATGCGGTCGCCGCGCAGCGCCCGCATCTCCGGCGACCGCGGCGACAGGGCCGCGATATCGACCGGCGCGCTCCCGTCACTGCCGGGCGCGGAAACCTTCGGATCGTCGAACAGGATCTTGCCGCCGTCGATCCGGGCGGCGCGCGGCAGGATGCCCATGATCGCCTGCCCGGTCACCGACTTGCCGGAGCCGGATTCGCCGACCAGCGCCACTGTGCCGCCGACTGGCACACGGAAGGAGACGCCGCGCACCGCGTCGATCCGGCCGGCCATCAGACCGAAGGAGACGTGCAGACCCTCCACGCGCAGCAGATCGCTCATCCCCGCTCCCCCGAACAGGCGTTTGCGTCGTGCGCAGGGGCGGACGTCCGCGCGATCTCGCGCGCGCGGGCCGCGATGGCGGGCGGCGGCGCAAGCGTCCCATCGGGGTCAATGCCGAAGGCCTGCATGTTGTGCACCGTCGACGTATCGAGCGGCCGACCGTTGGCCCGCGCGGCCTCCCCAGCGCGCCAGACCAGGTAGTCGAAGCCGGTCAGGCCACTCTCGAAGCTAAAGCGTGCGCCAGGGGCCTGCAGCTTCAACTGGTAGAAGCCGCCTTCTGCCTTACGCTCGCGCTTGCTGCCGTAATAGCGCAGCCGGACGGCCGTAACCGCCTGCCAAGTGAGTGGGCGAGCAGTCAGCGTATGGACTATCAGCCCATCCGCCTGCACCTCAACGCGGGTCATCTGTCTCATGGCCGTGCGGACGCCAAACCCGGCGAACAACAACATCAGTCCGCCAACCGGCACGCCCAGGCCCCAGCCGATCGGGTTGAGCGCAAGGACGCAGGCCCCGACCGCGACGCCAAAGGCAGCCCGCAAGTAATCGCCGATCAACGTGCCCGGGGGATAGCGCAGCGTCCGTGTCGTCTCGCTCACCACGCCTCCGTTGGCCCCGTCGCAGTCCTTCCAGTCCCCCCGGTCGGCACCATAGCAACCAATTCACGCAGAATCTGCGATGAGTTTCGAATGCCGGCGAGGTCGACGGTAGCCTCGTCGATTTGGCGTACCGGCGGCCCGGCGAGTGCGCGATCAATGGCCTGTGCCAGGCGTTGGGGCGTCAGCCCGACTTCGCGGACGCTGACAAGGCGGCCGCGCGCAGCCAGCCGCTCGGCCCGCAAGGCCTGCTCGCGCTCGCCACCATCGCCTTCGAACGGGACGACCACACTCGCCACCCCGGCGGCCAGCACCTCGGTCACCGTGTTGTAGCCGGCCTGACTGACCGACAGACGGCACCCAGCGAGCAGAAGCGGGAAATCGGCCCGGTTGCGCTCGACCACCGTATTGGGATCAGCTGCCGCCTGGATCGCATCGAACATGCTTTGGGGCAGGTTACCGCCGAGCAGCACCCGCCAGGGTGCCGTACCGGCCTGGTGGCTCAGCGCCCGTGCGCGGACCGCGGCGTGGCCAAGCGCGCCGCCCACGGCCCCGCCGCCGGTCGAGACCAGTACCTCCCCGCTCGACGGCACATCCCGCGGCATCTCCGGGACGACATAGCCGGTGTAGACGAGCTTGTCGGCTATTCGTTGCGCTTCCGGAATAGTTTCTTCCAGCCGTGCCACCTGCGGATCGCCGTGGACCAGCACCCGGTCGACATACCGGTCCACGATATCAATCGCCCAGTCGGCCTTCTCGGGGCCCGGCGGATTGAGCAGGTCGCGCAGCGAGACCACGACCCAGGGACGCGGCCGGCGCGCATGCGCGGCTTCCAGCAGCGGCAGCAACTCGAAGCGCAGGCTACGCCGGCCGAACGGGAACAGTTCGAGCAGCAGCACGCGCGGCCATTCACGTTCGAACAGCGCCAGCGTCGCATCCCGACGCGCCGTCTTCCAGGCGTCGTCGACCGACCGGCCGTCGGCATCCGCCAAGTGGGAAAAGCTGGCGTCGCCGGCGCGCGCGGCCGGCAATTGTTCGAGCCGTGCGGCCCCGGGTTGGAGATCCGGCACCGGCAGCCCGCCGCTCGCCAGCACGGTCTCCAAGCCGGCCGCCGCGCAGCCGGCGGCGATTCGGCTGGCGCGCTGCAAATGCCCGATGCCGAGCAGATGCTGCACGTGAATCAGCACGTCGGCCGCCACTACCTAGCTTCCTTCTGCGCGCGCGCCGTCGCCCAGCGGACGGTTAAGCGCGGACACCACCGGCAGGCCATCGCCCGTCAGCTCGAATAGCTGCAAACAGCCGTCGTGCAACGCCTCCGGCGGCTTGTCGCGCATGTCCCAGCCAGTCGCCAGCGCGTAGATCGCCCGGATGACACCACGATGGGTCACCGCCAGCGTGTCCGTCGCGTCAGCTGCCAAACGAACCAGCAGCGGCATCAAGCGCGCCTGCAGATCGCGCGAACTTTCCCCTTGGGGGGCCCGGAAGTCGAGACCACGCGCCTCCCAGTTTTTCATATCGCTTCCGTAACGACTTCGCAGCTCAGGCAACCGCTCGCCCTCCCAGCTGCCCCAGGAACGCTCCGCCAGCGCCGGTTCGATCCGCGTCCCCCTCAAACCGAGCAGTTCCGCGGTTTCCCGCGCCCGGGTCAGGGGGCTCACAAGTACTTGATATGCCTTAACATCTATTGGCACCCGCCATTGCGCGACCGTCGCGCGGCCAGCCTGCGACAGCGGCACATCAGTGCGGCCCTGAATGCGCTTCTCGGCGTTCCAGGCGGTGGGGCCGTGGCGAATCAGGGCCAGTTTCATGCCGATCTCCCTGCAACCTCATCCAGCAGCGCCCCTATTCGTTGCGATACCGTATTGATTGAATGCTGCCGGGCGATCTTCCGCCGCGCCGCCGCCCCCATACGCGCCCGGGTGTCTGGATCATCGAGCAGGTCAGCAACGGCCCAGGCGAACGCATCCGGGTCATGCGGCGGGACCAAGCGGCCGGTCTCGCGATCGGCCAGGATCGCGGAAACCCCGCCAAAATCGCCGCAAACGGCGGGACATCCGACGGCCTGCGCCTCCAGCAGGGCCATGCCATAGGCCTCGTTCACCGCCGGCCAGACGAACAGATCGGCGCTTGCCAAAGCGCACAGAGTCTCACCCGAATTTGTTACGCTTGCGTACCGAATATGCTCGGCGACCGGGACGAAAGCCGCTTCCACCTCCGCCCGCACCGGCCCATCGCCCAACACCAACATCTGCCAGCGTCGGTCGCCCAGGCGGCCCAGCGCGTCCGCCAGTTCGCGGTAGGAGGCCAGCTTGTCCCCAGCGCGCATCATCGCCACCGCGATTATCCAGGGCACCTCCGGGTTCAGACCATAGACCGCGGCCAGCGTGGTGCGGTCGGGGCGCGCCGCATCGATCTCGGTCGTGTCCAGGAAAGGCGGCAACGCCACCTGCCGCACGCTGGCCGGCAAGCAGTCCGCATCAACCGGATTTATCGTCAGCACCGCCGCCGCTTGGCGCAGTGCGGCCGCGACCTGCCGGTGCCCGGCGTCCCAAGGGCCGCCAGCGCGCTTGGGGGCGTGGGAGGCCTCCACCACCAAGTAGGGAATCCCCAGCATTTCCGCAGCCGTGGGGCCGATCCAGTCAGGCGCCTTGTAGTATAGATGATAGGTCAGCCAGACCTGCGGCCGTTGCGCCGGCGGCCGGGTCCGAACGCGGCGCACATACCGCGCCGCCAGCCGTCGGCCGAGGGCGGCGAGCCGTGCCTGACGCGCGGGATCGCCCTTGGGATCGCGGCTGCGCAGCCGGCTGGCGAGCTCAACTGAACAGCCCGCCCGCTCCAACGCCTGCCACAGCAACTGCGCCATTCGCCGGTCGCCGGACGGAACCGGATGGTCCGGCGGCTTCAGCGGGGCATAGAAGGCGACCTGCGTCATCATTTTGTATGCGTAACGATCATTCAGCTGCCCGTCGCGGAACATCCGCAACGTCGCCGCGCAGCAGGTTGGCCAGCGCGTCGATCTGACCTTCGGCGTCGAACGCCGCGCGGACCCTTGCCGCGCCCGCCTGCCCCAGCGCCTGCCGGGTCGCGGCATCGCGAATCAACGACGCGAGCGCCGCCGCCAATGCGTCCGCGTCGCCCGGCGGCACCAGCCGACCGGTCTCCCCCTCGCGGATCAGCTCGGGAATCGCGGAGACGTCGGTGGCGAGACACGCCAGCCCCTGGCTCTGCGCTTCCATCAGCACGTTGGGCAGACCATCGCGATCGCCATCGGGCGCGATCCGGCTGGCCAGCACGAACAGGTCGCTGTCCCGGTAGGCGGACAGCACGTCCGCCTGCGCCTGCGCGCCGCGCCAGTCGATCCGCTCCGCCAGGCCCAGCCGGCCGGCCTGCGCACGCAGTTCCTCGCGCAGCTCCCCACCGCCGATATGGGTCAGGCGCCAGTGCAGCTCCGCCGGCAATCGAGCCAACGCCTCTAGCAGCACGTCGTAGCCCTTCTTGCGCACCGCCCGGCCGACGCTGATCAGCCGCACCGGGTTTTCGGGATCGCGACCATCGCGCGCGCCGGCAGGCGCCGGCGTCGCCGGAAAGCGGTCGAGGTCGAGGCCGTGATAGACCAGCCGTACCTTGGCCGGCTCGTCGGCCAAGCTCGCCAGATGATCCCGACCGACGGCGGTGCAGGTCGTGAGCCAGTCCATCTCCTTGAGCTTCTCGCGGATATCCCAGTCGGGCGTGGTCCAGATATCCTTGGCGTGGGCTGAACAGCACCAGGGCAGCCCGCGCATCAAGGCGGCATAGCGTGCGACCGACGCCGGCGTGTGCAGGAAATGGACATACAGCCGGTCAACGTCGGCCGGCAGCTCTGCGGCCAAGACGCAGGCCTGGCCGAAGCGGCGTACGCGATTGCGCGTGGGATCGCGCCGCAGGTCTGCCAGGAACGCCCGGCGGGCGCGGCCGTAGCCCGGCAATCGACGTGCCGTCCGCCAGCCGCGCAGCACGCGGCCCGGGGCCTTGTGGAGGTATTCCGGTAGATAGCTGACCGGCGCCTGGATCTCGTCGTGGATTGGGTGTGTCTTGGCATCGTACGGCCGGCGCAACGAAACCAGCCGCAGGTCGAAACCTCGCTGCTCCAGGGCATGCAGTTCCTGGGCGATGAAGGTCTCGGACAGGCGTGGGTAGCCCTTGAGCACCACCGCAAGGCGCGGCGGGTTGGTCGGCGCGTGGGTCGGCATGACGGACGACAGCTCGGATCAGGGGATGGGGTAGGAACCGGCTTAGCGCCCGGCGCGCCAGGCTTCCGGCACGGCATCGTCCGCGCTGGCGGCGAGGTCGAGGCCAGTGGTCGGCGCATCGAGCCATTGGCGCACCAACTTGGCGACGTTGCGCCGGCCTTCCAGCAGACCGGGGATCACGCCGCTGGAGGGCAGCGGCTGCTGCGGCAGGCCGCGCAGCGCGGTGGCCATCTTGCGCGCCGGGCGCACGGCATCGTCTTCCAGCATGCGCACAAGCCCGAGCTGCGCAGCGTGACTGGCCCGGATATACTGCTCCCGCCGCGGGACGGTGCGCGGCACGATCAAGGCGCGCTTGTCGAACGACAGGATCTCGCAGAAGGTGTTGTAGCCACCCATACCGACGACCCCGACCGCCTGGGCCAGCAACCCTTCGATATGCGCATCGAAGGTGATCGCCTCCACCTTGTCGAGCTTTTGCGCGCGGTCGAGAAAGTCGTTCTGGTGCTCGCTGCCCATGAACGGGCCAAGCACCAACAGCACGGGATACGGCAAGTCCGGTTCGGCCTCGTAGGCGCGCAGGACCCAGTCGATGATCGCCTCACCGTCGCCACCGCCGCCCACGGTGACCAGGATGTAGGGCGCCCGGATCTTCTCCAGCCGGACCTTGGGCGCGTTTGCCGCGCCCTCGCGTGGCAGATAGCCGGTGTAGACCATCCGCCGCATGAGCGAAGCCGGGAGATCAAGCCCGTCGAGCGGCCGGCAGATCTGCGGCAGGCCGTAAACCCAGATGGCGTCGTAATGGTCGACCAGCGCGGGCACCGCCTGCTTGCGCCGCCACTCCTCCGTCAGCGCGTCGGGATCGTCCATGACGTCGCGCAGGCCCAGAACGCACGGCACGCCGCGCGCGTTCAGGTAGGCCAGCGTCTCGCGCACCTCGCCGCGCAGGCCAAGCGGCTCCTTGTCGACCAGGAACAGATCAGGCTGGAAGGCTTCGGCGGTATGGCGGATGATCGCCGCGCGCATCGCCATCGTCTGCTCGATCGCCAGCGGCAGCTTGAGCGAGGTGTACTCGCCGTTGCGCAGCTTGATCACGCCCGGGATGCGCACGAAATCGACCCGGCTGCGGAAGTCGAAATTGCCGATGATCGGCGAGCCGGAGAGGATCAGCACCGAAGCATTCGGATTGTCGTCGACGATCGCATGCGCGATCTCACGGCATCGCCGCAGATGACCGAGCCCGAAGCTATCGTGGCTATAGATCAGAATTCGGGCCGGTTTATCGTTGGCCATGGGTGCCCCCTCGTCACGAAGCTGCCGCCAGCGTTCACCGCACGGTTCTGGCAGCAATTCCCCCAGCCGGAAAGTGACCGCGGTCACTTTTGCACACCTGCGCTGATGCGAAAACTCACAATACAGGGACCACCGTTCAGGTGCGCCCGGCTTGCACGGCCGCCCAGTGCATGCGAGACGACACAGTTGGATAGATAACAGAGGATCCAGCCCCAACGGCCACGCCGCAACGCCGCTGGACTCCCGGCCTGGGCTCAAGTGGGCATGGAAAGCAACCTTTTCCGGTACATCTGGCGGCACAGCCGGCGCGAGCAGTTGGGTATCCTGTTCCTGGTCGCGCTGTCCCTGCCGTTCTATTTCCTGTCCCTCAACCTGCCCAAGGACATCGTCAACCGGGGCATCCAGGGCCAGGGGTTCGCCGGGCCCACGGACACGCAGACCTTCCTGCGCACACCGGTGCCGCTGTCCGAAACGCTGAGCGGCGAGCAGCTATATTTCTACGACGGCATGCAGCTCGACCAGACCTCGCTGCTGCTGTCGCTCAGCTTCGTGTTCCTGGGCCTGGTGATCGCCAACGGCCTGTTCAAATTCGTCATCAACACCTCCAAGGGGCGGATGGGCGAACGGGTGCTGCGCCGGCTGCGCTATCAGCTGGTCGACCGCATCCTGCGATTCCCGCTGCCGCATCTGCGCCGGGTCAAGCAGGCCGAGGCGGCCACCATGGTGAAGGACGAGGTGGAACCGCTCGGCGGCTTTATCGGCGACGCCTTCATCTCACCCGCTTTCCTGGGCGGCCAAGCGTTGACCGCCATGGTGTTCATCATGGCGCAAAGCTTCTGGCTGGGCGGGATCGCGCTGGTGATCGTGCTGGTCCAGGCCGGCCTGATCCCCAAGCTGCGCATTCCAATTCTGCGGCTTGGCAAGCGTCGCCAGCTGACCGCACGTGAGCTTGCCGGTCGGGTCGGCGAGCTGGTCGACGGGGGGCTGGAAATCCACGCCCACGATACTTCCAATCTGGAACGGGCGGACATTTCCGACCGGCTGGGGAAGATCTTCGAGATCCGTTACGAGATCTTCCGGCGTAAATTCTTCGTGAAGTTCCTGAACAACTTCCTGAGCCAGTTGACGCCGTTCATCTTCTACGCGGTGGGCGGCGTGCTGGCGATCCAGGGTCAGCTGGACATCGGCGCACTGGTCGCGGTGATCGCGGCCTATAAGGATCTGCCCGGACCGGTGAAGGAATTGATCGACTGGGAGCAGCGCCGGCAGGACGTGCAGATCAAGTACGACACCGTGATCGAGCAGTTCCAGCCACCGGTGATCCTGGAGTCCGAGCGCCAGAACCCGGACGCCGATCCCGGCCCGCCGCTCCGCCAGTCGGTCGATCTGCGCAACGTCACGGTGAACGACGACGGCGACACGCCGATCCTGAAGAACGTCGACCTGTCCCTCCCGATCCCGGCGCGCACGGCCATTGTCGGCGCCGGCGCCAGCGGCAAGAGCCAATTGGCCCAAGTGGCCACCGGCCTGTTCCTGCCGGCGGGTGGGACGGTGCTGCTGGACGGGCGCGACACCACGAATTTGCCAGAAGCGGTAACCGGCCGGCGCACCGCCTACGTCGGGCCGGAGTCCTACCTGTTTCCGGGCAGCGTGGGCGACACACTGCTCTACGCCCTGAAGCACCGCCCGATCCGCGCGGCCGAGCGCGCGGCCGCGGACGACCAGGCCAAGGACGCCGCCGACCGGGAAACGGCAGCCGCCGGCAACACCCTGCTGGACCCCGAAGCGGACTGGATCGACTACGATGCCGCCGGGGTGGACGGGGCGGCGGCGATCCGCCAACGCATGGTCGCGGTACTGGAGACGGTGGACATGGGAACCGACGTGTACCGCTTCGGCCTGTCCGGCACGATCGATCCGAACCTGCGCCCGCAGACGGCCCAGGCGCTGCTCGAAGCGCGGAACGCCCTGGCGGTGCGCCTGCAAGCACAAGACCTGCAAGGCCTGGTCGAGCCGTTCGATACCGACCGTTACAACAGCAACGCCACACTCGGCGAGAATCTGCTGTTCGGCACGCCGATCGATCCGGCGTTCGCCCCGGACCAGCTGGCCGACAACCGGATCGCGCGGGAAGCCATGCAGACGACCGGCCTGGAAGCGTCGCTGGTCGCCATGGGCCTGCAAATCGCGCGCACAATGGTCGAGATTTTCGCCGACCTGGAACCGGGCCACCCCTTCTTCGAGCAGTTCTCCTTCATCGATGCCGAGGAGCTGCCACGTTACAAGAGCCTGGTGGCACAGGCCGACAAGGTCGGCCTCGACGCGCTTCCGGACGGCCAGCGCCGACAGTTGAAGCGCCTGCCGCTCGACTATGTCGAAGCCCGCCATCGCCTGGAGCTGGTGGGCCCCGAGATCGAACGGCTGGTGGTGGCCACCCGGCACGAGCTGGACCGGCGGATCGTCCGGGAGCGCCCGGAAGCCGTCGAGGTCTTCGACCCCGAGCGCTACAACGCCGCCGCGTCCTTGCAGGACAACATCCTGTTCGGCCGCATCGCCCATGGCCGGGCGAACGCCGTGACCCGGATCGCGGCTGCGATCGCCGAGGTGCTCGACCGTCTGGACCTGCGGGCCAGCGTGATCGACGTTGGGCTGGAGTATCAGGTCGGCGTGGCTGGTAAGCGCCTATCGGCGGTCCAACGGCAGAAGCTGGCGCTCGGCCGGGCGCTGATGAAGCGCCCGGACCTGTTGGTGATCGACCAGGCGACCGCGATCATGGACGGCCAGACCGAAATGCGAATCATGGACAACGTGCTGCGAGAACGCGCCGAAGGCGGCGTGATCTGGGTGCTACACCGCGCCCAACAGGCCAGTCGGTTCGATCGGGTGGTCGCGGTCGAGGCGGGCCAGATCGCCGAACACGGCCGCTATGACGAGTTGGCCGGCGCAAACGGTGCGCTCGACCGGCTGATTGCCGATGACTAGCCGCTTGACCAAGCTGCCAGAATCGAAGCTGTCATCAAGCGGCAACGAACTGCGTGCGAAACGCGGGTGTGACAAACTGGTCGGGACGTGCCTGGCGGGCGCGCGCAAAGGAGGCGGCGATGGGTCTTGAACAAGAGGTCGATATCCTGCGGCGGATTCCGCTGTTCCAGAACATCGAGCCCTCCAAGCTCAAACTGATGGCGTTCGCGAGCGAACGCGTGACCTTCGCCGACGGCGCCGCCCTATTCGAACAGGGCGAGGAGGGGGATGCCGCCTACATCGTGCTCGACGGCACGGCGGACGTGCAGGTGACCGCCGACGGGGGATCGGCGATCACGATCGCCCAGGTCGCCAGTAACGACATCGTGGGCGAGATCGCCATTCTGTGCGACGTTCCCCGCACCGCCAGCGTGGTGGCGACCAGCGAGCTGACCACGCTGAAGATCACCAAGGAATTGTTCTTTCGTCTGGTGCACGACTTCCCCCAGATCGGCGTGGAGGTGATGCGCGTGCTCGCCCACCGCCTGGAAACCACCACCCGCCAACTCCGCGAGGCGCGCGGCGGCTGAGGCCGCGCTGCGCACGCCATTTGCCAAAGAAGGAACCGATGAGCCGTCTCGACAGCGCGATCCGACGCCTGCAGGCCCAGCGCGCCTGCCTGAACGCCGCCGCCGAGGCGGTCGCCGACCGGCCCGGCGTGGTATTCGAGCTGGGCTTGGGCAACGGGCGCACCTACGACCACCTGCGCGAGAGCTGCGCCGGACGCGAGATCTTCGTGTTCGAGCGCCAGGTCGCCGCCCACCCCGATTGCGTGCCCGACGACGCCCACCTCTATCTGGGCGACGTGCTGGAGACGCTGCCGCAGGCGGCTGAGCGCTTCGCGGGGCAGGTCGCGCTGCTGCACGCCGACATCGGCACCGGCGACGCGGCGCGCAACGCTCGTCTGGCCGGGGCCATCCAACCGTTCCTGCCCCATCTGCTTGTCCCCGGCGGGATCGCCGTGACCGACCAGGAGATGCCCTGGCCCGACGCCGAGCAGGTCGCCTTGCCCGACGGCGTGGCGCCAGGGCGGTATTTCCTGTACCGGCGGGTTAGCGATTAGGCAGTCCGGGCGGTCTCAGGGTCACTTCCAGCAAGGCATTACTGGACGTGTAGTGAATTCCCGGATGCCCGCTTACGCCAGCCGCACGACGTCGACCGGCTGGCCCACCCCCTCGATCCTGGCGCCTGGCAGCTCCTGGATCGGCGCGGCCGGGCGGTAGCCCTGCTGACAAGCGGTGTCGTAGGCGTGGCGGGTCACAAGCGCCCGGCTGCCAAGCGCTGCGTTGTGTTTCTCCAGCTTGGCGGACAGGTTCACCGCCTCCCCGATCACGGTGTACTCCAGACGGTCCGTCTCCCCGACCGCGCCGAACACCACACGCCCGCAGGCCACCGCCGCGTTGACCGGCACGCAGGGGCGCCCCCCGGCCGCCAACCGCGCTTGCCAGGCGCGCGCCGCAACCATGATCTCCTCGACCGCACGCAGGGCATCGGCGGCGTAGCTGTCGGTGCTCGCGGAGGCGCCGAAGGTCGCCATGATGCCATCGCCCAGGAACTTGTCGATCGAGCCGCCGTGCTTGCGCACGATCGGCACCATTTCCGCCTGATAGTCCGCCAGCAGGCGCATCACCGCATCCGGCGCGACCTGCTGGGCCAGCGGGGTAAAGCCCCGCAGGTCAAGGTTCAGGATCGCGGCATCGCGCGATTCGCCCGCCCCGACGCCGATCTCCTCGGATTGTACGATCCGATCGGCGACCTCCGGCGAGAAGAAGCGGGACAGGTCGTTCGCCGCCGTGCTTTCGGCGACGCTGGAGACCAGCAGCTTACGCGCGCGCACGATGGCGAGCGCCAGAATACCGGTCACCGTCAAGATCGAGATGATCTTGTCGAACTCCGCGCCCAGCAGCACCGCGTTGGAGGTCAGGTAGGTCACGTAGTTCCGGGTGATCATCGGGTCTTCCGGATTGACCGTGACCACATAGATCACCAGCACCGCCCATCCGGCCGCCGCCGCCAGCCCGGCGGTCAGCACGAACCGCGCCTCGAACCGAAGCGCGCGCAAGGCGATGAAGATGAAGACGTAGAGCAGCGTCGGCGACTTCAGATAGAAGCTCGCCGGCTGTTCGTACTGCAGGTGGAACGACCAGATCAGGACGAACAGCAAGGCCATGTCGATCACGATCGACAGGTAGAGGAACCAGTCGCCAAGATGCGTGCGGTAGGAGGCGGCCAGCCGGATCAACGTGAAGCCGAGGTAGGCCGCCAGCGCGTAGGGCACCGGCTGGAAGGTATCGTGCGCTTCGAACGTTTTCGGCGACAGCCAGTAGAGCGCACCGAACACGGCGACCACAGCGAGCTGTACCCAGCCGACCAGCCGCTCGGTCGCATCCTGCTGCCGGGTAACCTGGCGGCGCACGCGTTCGGGCAGCCGGCCCCGCGTGGTGGTGTCGGCCACCAGCAGTTGACCCATCAGCCCAGGCCAACGTTCGACTGAGTGTGGCAATGGCGTCAGGTCGCTCATGCCCGCCAAAATACGCGTTCCCACGCCTCCTGGCGCGTCAGAACCGCGTGAGCCGGCCGTGAACAGCCTGAGTTGGCCGCCAGAGCCGTGCTCTACGCGGCACGCTGGGCCAACGCGCGGCGCATGATTCTTTGATAATAAGGCTGTGGGGCCAGGTATTTGGCGACGACGCGTCCACCGGCCACCTGCAGGACGGTGCCACTGGTGGGCACTTCGACCTCCTCGCCATCGACCTCCAGGCAGAAGGCGAAATGAAAGCGCTGTCGCGGCACCATGTCGCCGGTGAAGCCGTCGATCGTCACCGTCGTGTGGTCGAGCTGGACGACCGGATAGACTCTGCTGTCGATCCGCGCTCGGGCAACCGTGCCGGGTGCCGCGGCGTCTGCGCGGCCACCCGCATTCCGCGGCCGACTGGCGGATTTCGGCTTGAACAGGTTAAACGGCCACACGGCACACGCCTTCCCGCAATCCCATTGCGATAGCTTCCGGTGCGAAGCGTATGAGATTGTAGGTTAACGGTGGCTTAGCGCGCGAAGCGTTACTTCTGCCGGCCCGAAAGACGCAGGCGCAAGGCGTTCAGCTTGATGAAGCCCTCGGCGTCACGCTGGTCGTAGACCGTGTCCTCCTCGAAGGTCACGTGCTCTTGGCTGTACAGCGACTCCGGCGACCGGCGACCCTCGACGATGACGTTGCCTTTGTAGAGCTTGAGCCGGACCTGACCGGTGACGTGTTCCTGGCTCTTATCGATCAGGGCCTGCAGCATTTCGCGCTCCGGCGCCCACCAGAAACCATTGTAGATCAGCTTGGCGTAGCGCGGCATCAGCTCGTCCTTGAGGTGCGCGGCCTCGCGGTCGAGCGTGATCGATTCCATCGCCCGGTGGGCCGCCAGCAGGATCGTGCCGCCCGGCGTCTCGTAGACACCGCGCGACTTCATGCCGACGAAGCGGTTCTCCACGATATCCAGCCGACCGATGCCATTGTCCCCGGCCAGCTGGTTCAGCTTCGCCAGCAGATCGGCCGGCGACAGCTTCTGCCCATCGATCGCGACCGGGTCACCGCGCTCGAAGTCGATGGTGACGCGGGTCGGCTGGTCGGGCGCGTCTTCCGGGGCGGTCGTGCGGGTGTGCACGTATTCCGGCGCGGTCTCCCACGGGTCCTCCAGCACCTTGCCCTCGGCGGAGATGTGCAGAAGGTTGGCGTCGACCGAGAAGGGGGCCTCGCCGCGGTTGTCCTTGGCGATCGGGATCTGGTGCTTCTCGGCGAAGTCGAGCAGCTTGGTGCGGGAGTTCAGGTCCCACTCGCGCCAGGGGGCGATCACCTTGATGCCGGGCTCGAGCGCGTAGTAGCCGAGCTCGAAGCGGACCTGATCGTTGCCCTTGCCGGTCGCGCCGTGACAGACGGCGTCCGCCCCGGTCTCCCGCGCGATCTCGATCTGGCGCTTGGCGATCAGCGGCCGGGCGATCGAGGTGCCGAGCAAGTACTCGCCTTCGTAGACGGCGTTGGCGCGGAACATCGGGAAGACGAAGTCGCGCACGAACTCCTCGCGCAGATCGTCGACGTAGATGTTCTCGGGCTTGATGCCGAGCATCTCCGCCTTCCGGCGCGCGGGCTCCAGCTCCTCGCCCTGGCCCAGGTCGGCGGTGAAGGTCACCACCTCGCAGCCATAGGTCTCCTGCAGCCACTTCAGGATCACCGAGGTATCCAGGCCGCCGGAATAGGCCAGCACGACCTTCTTCACGTCGCTCATCGCCGCTTCTCGCGCTTGTCTTGGGTATGGCATCCGCCCGAGCGATCCGGGCGCGCGCGGAGTATAGGGATCAAGCGGTGTGGAGCAAGGAGCGTGGACAGAAGCATATCAGGATATGCCGTCGGGGGATGCGGAGGCACTCAGCCCTCTTCCGAACCGTCCATTCCGGCATCGGTCGGCGATTCGTCGTCCCGTGGCCAACGGATGAATGCCAGGAACCAGGCAGCCACCAGATAGGCCGGTGGGATCAGCGCGGTCAGCGCCCACAGCGGCGAGAAGCCGGTTTTGATCGCGATGCGCGCGTGCAACCAGACCAGTAGAACCGCGATCGCGATTTCCAGAATAAAGCTGCCGAACCCCATGGCGCTCAGGACTCCTGGGAGGGAAATACACCCTTGCCGGCGCGCCTGCTTTCGCCGTTTGGCCATTTCTGGAACGCCAGGATCGCCGCCGCAGCCGGCAGGCCAATGTAAGGCAGGAACACCAGCAGGCTGAACCAGGGACTGAGCCCGGCACGCCGATAGATCCGCCAGAACGGGTAGACCAGCAGTAGCGAAAAACCAAACGTGATGGCGATGCTGACAGTGGGGTCCATGCCCGGTGGACCCATCGGACCCTGGCCGGGGCCGCCCATGCCGCTGCCGGCACCGCTCTCCTGCGCCAGCGCTTCCATCGCGGTTATCTACTCAGCCGCCGGGGCGGATGCGGCGGTCCGCGCCGCGGCGTCGCGGACCGACTTCTTCTGCCGCTGGCTTTCCGAGCGCAGCTGGCCGCAGGCAGCCATGATGTCCTGACCGCGCGGGGTGCGCACGGGAGCGGACAGGTTCGCCTCGTACAGGATGTCGGAGAAGCGTTCGATCGCCTCCGGACTGGAGCACTCGAACTCCGTACCCGGCCAGGGATTGAACGGGATCAGGTTGACCTTGGCCGGGATGCCGTCGAGCAGCCGGACCAGTTGGCGCGCGTCCGCCGGGCTGTCGTTGACGCCATCGATCATGACGTACTCGAAGGTGATCCGGCGGGCGTTGTTCAGCCCGGGATAGGCCCGGCACGCCGCCATCAGCTGGTCGAGCGGGTACTTCTTGTTGAGCGGCACCAGGTAATCGCGCGTGGCATCGTCGACCGCGTGCAGCGAGACCGCCAGGTTCACCCCCAACTCCTCGCCGCATTTCTGCATCATCGGCACCACGCCGCTGGTCGACAGCGTGATCCGCCGGCGCGAAAAGCCCAGGCCGTCGCCATCCATCGCCATGCGGGTCATTTTGGCGACCGACTGATAATTGTACAGCGGTTCGCCCATGCCCATCAGCACGATGTTGGTCAGGCGCCGACCCTCCTTGGGCGTCGGCCACTCCTCCAACTCGTCGCGGGCCAGCATGATCTGACCCAGCATCTCGCCAGCGGAGAGGTTGCGCACCAACCGCTGGGTGCCGGTATGGCAGAAACGGCAGGTCAACGTACAGCCGACCTGGGAGGAGATGCACAGCGTGCCGCGATCCGCCTCGGGGATGAAGACCGCCTCGACCTCTTGCAGATCGGACAGGCGCAGCAGCCACTTGATCGTGCCGTCGTAGCTGACCTGCTTGTCCTTGACCATTGGCCGGTCCAGCGTCGCCACCTCCGGCAGCCGCGCGCGCAGACCCTTCGCCAGGGTGGTCATCTGGGCAAACTCGGTCGCCCCGCGGTGGTGGATCCAGTGGTAGAGCTGCTTAGCGCGGAACTTCGGCTCGCCCAGTTCTTGGACAAACGCCGCCAGCTCGTCGCGATCCATCTCGACGAGGTGCCGGCGTCGCGCCGCCGGCGTGCGGGGACCGGCCTGGAACGGGCCTTCGGTGGGCGGCTGATAGGCCGCATTGTGCGCCTGCATGTTCATGGCCGGTTAGATAACCTCGCAGCCCGCGCGGGACAAGGAAAAGGCCGGTCACGACACACGCAAGGGGCCGGGATTGCGGTAGGTCGGGTTGCTGACGCCCCGCCTTACCGCCCGCTCGCCAAACCGTCGCCGTCAGTTGGCGTTACAGGACTTGTTGACCGTGTTGTGCGCGGCCGTAAAGCCGAGCAGGGAGTAGGTGTCCGTCGTCTCGGTACCGCGCGTGGACACGCCCTTGACGATCATCGTGCGTCCGGCACGCATCGCCTGCACCAGGGCCCGGTCGGTCTCCTTGTCCGGCGCCCACGCCGTGTCCTTGTGCGTGAACAGGGTGAAGCCTTTGCCGTCGATCGAGACGTTGACCCGGCTATCCTCCTTGAAGGGGTAGCCGATCACGAAGCTGACCACGTTGAAGGTATTCTGGCCCGGGCGGTGCGTCACCATGGCGTAGACTTCGCCACGCTGGGTGTAGTCGCCTTCTTCTTCCTGCGGCTGACTGGCCATATAGCAGACCTTGTTGCCGTCCTCCTGGAAGGTGAAGGCGCGCCAATCCTCGAACTGGCCCAGGCTCTTGATGTCCTGCGCCTGGGCGGGACCGGCGGCGAACAGCGGCAGGGCAACGGCCACCGCCGCAGCGGCGGTCGCGAGACAGGTCATCAACCGATGGAGGTTCATCCCGTTCCTCTGTGGCGTTGTCATCTTAAAGCGTGCTTGTCGAGTACGCTGGCCCTCGACCCCCGGCCAGCGCGTATTCTGGTGTCGTCGCCCGGGCGCCCGCGCCGCCCAGCCGTGCGTATCATCCCTGATAGCCCCCGGCCCCGCCGGGCCGTGATCCCGCCCCGCCGGGATCGCTCGAAGCGTGCGCCGGTTGGGCGGGGCGTGTCGAGTCGTCGTTGTCGCCAGGCGCGTGATCGGCAGACCCGCGCTGGCCGATCGGCGGTGCGTGGCCACCGGACTGGGCCATCTGCTCGGGCATCCCGCGCAGGCTGACCGGCCGGCGCGCATAGCGCCCCAGCGAGATCACCCGGTCGTACATCACGATCGCCCCCGCGGTCCCGACGTTCACGCAGAACTTTGTCGGAATCTTGACCACGGCATCACACCGTTCCTGCATCTCCGGGCTCAGGCTGCCACGCTCGCGTCCCAGGACGTAAGCGGCCATCGACGGATGCTTGAAGCTCGGCAGCTCGACCGACTCCTCCGTGAACTCAATCCCGATCAGCCGGCAGCCGCGCGGCAGCAGCAGCGCATCCGGCTGATCGAACACGTACAGCGGCACGTGCTCGGTCGACGCCGAAGTGTCGGACTGCGCGACCTCGCGGGCGTTGAAGGCGGCGTTGACGGTGAAAAAGAACGACGCGCCGAAGGCGTGCGCGGAACGCATCAGGTTGCCCAGGTTCATGGGCTTGCTGATCCCTTCGACGCCGATCCCGAAATACCCTCGCATGGCGTCGGCACCTTGCATGCCCCCACCCCCCAAGGCAAGGTGATTCGCGGTTTGCTGCCGAGTCTTCCGGTATCGCCGGATCGCCCGTTCTCCCATCCATTTCGGGGCTACCGCTCCCATGCCGCTCGACGCGTCCGTTTCGCCCGAAGCCAACCCGGTGCTGGTGGAAGTCACCCGGGGCGGCGTGGTGGAAAGCCGGCATCGCGGCGCGTTCGCGGTCGTCGACACGCACGGTCACGTGGTGCTGTCCGCCGGGCAGGTCGACGCGCCGGTCTTCCCGCGCTCCACGATCAAGCCGATCCAGGCGCTGGCGCTGCTCGAAAGCGGCGCGGCCAACGCCTATGGACTGAGCGAGGCGGAGCTCGCGCTCGCCTGCGCCAGTCACAACGGCGAGCGGGATCACGTGGACACCGTAACCGCCTGGCTGGCTCGCCTGGGACTGGGCGCGGGCGACCTGGAATGCGGCGGCCATGCGCCCAAGCACACCGCAAGCGCACAGACGTTGAGCCGGGCCGGGCAAGGCTGGGACGCCCGACACGACAACTGCTCCGGCAAGCACGCGGGCTTCCTTACCCTCGCCAAGCATCTGGGGGCGCCGACACGCGGCTACATCGACTTCACCCACCCGGTGCAGCAGCGTGTGCTCGGGGTGCTGGAACAGATGACGGGCCTGGACGACCTGACCGGGCAGCCGCGCGGGATCGACGGTTGCGGCATCCCCACGATCGCCCTGCCGCTCGGCAACCTGGCGCTCGCGCTCGCCCGGTTCGGCGACCCGGACGACCAACCGGACCGTCGGCAGGCCGCCTGCCGACGGCTGCTGCAAGCGGTCGCGGCGCAGCCGCGGATGATCGCTGGCACCGATCGAGTTGACAGCGCGACCGCCGCGGCGTTGGGAAGACGCTGCCTGGCGAAGACGGGAGCGGAAGGCGTGTGCGGAAGGCGTGTACGGTGCAGCGCTGCCGGAACTGGGCCTCGGCCTGGCGCTCAAGATCGACGACGGCGCCGGCCGCGCGGCAGAGGTCGCGCTGCTACGCCTGCTCCAGCGACTGCAGCTGCTCGACGGGCCGGCGGGGGAAGCGCTGGCCGACTACGCCCAGCCGGTCATCACCGCCCGCGATGGCCGCCCGGTCGGCCAGATCCGACCGGTCGCCGAATTTCCCGGGATTAGCTAACCAGAGGAACCGCATGCCATGCGCCGGATCGCGTGCCACGAACACGGGCAGCTCGACCGCCTGACGCTCGAGACCGACGCCCCGGTGCCCGAGCCGGGAGCGAACGAGGTGGCAATCGACGTCGCCGCCGCGGGCTTGAACTATGCCGACACGCTGATGGTCGCCGGCAGCTACCAGGCCACGCCGGAGCTGCCGTTCGCGCCGGGCCTGGAGGTGGCTGGCACCGTACGCGCGCTCGGCCAAGGGGTCACGGGGCTTGCGGTCGGGCAGCGGGTGCTCGCGATCCTGGATTCCGGCGGCTTCACCGAGGTGGCGATTGCGCAGGCAACCGACGTCTTCCCGATCCCCGACACGATGGACATGGCGACCGCCGCCGGCTTTCCGATCGCTTACGGTACCGCCCACGGGGCGCTGGTCTGGCGCGCGCAGCTCAAGCGCGGGGAGACGCTGCTGGTGCACGGGGCGGCCGGGGGCGCCGGCCTGGCGGCGGTCGAGGTCGGCAAGGCGCTGGGCGCGCAGGTGATCGCGACCGCCGGCGGACCGGAGAAAACGGCGATCGCCGCCGAGCACGGCGCGGACGCCACGATCGACTACCGCAGCCAGGACATCCGCGCGACGGTCAAGGAGCTGACGGACGGGCAGGGGGCCGACGTCGTGTTCGACCCGGTCGGCGGCGAGGTGTTCGAGGCCTCGATGCGCTGCATCGCCTGGTGCGGGCGGATCGTGGTGATTGGATTCGCCAGCGGAACGGTGCCGCAGCCCAAGGCCAACCACCTGCTGGTCAAAAACGTCAGCGTCATGGGCTTCTACTGGGGCAGCTACCGCACCCGCGCACCCGAACTGATGCGCCGACAGTTCGAGGACCTGTTCGCCTGGGCCGGCTCGGGGTCTCTGCACCCGCTGATCTCGCGGAGCTACCCGCTGGCGGAGGCGGGGCAGGCGCTAAGCGACCTCAAGGCCCGCAAGGCGACCGGCAAGCTGGTGCTGCAGGTCGGCGAAAGCTGAGCGATGGCCGACCACTCCGACGACCCCGTGCAGCTTCAATACGAGCAGTTCCCCTATCCCCACCGTGATCCCGCCGACGAAGCGACCCGGCTGGTCACTGGCTCGCCCAGCCATCTGGCAGAGATCCGACACTACCTCTACGCCGGCCAATTGGATGTCACACGCGGCTTCCGGGCGCTGATCGCGGGCGGCGGGACCGGCGACGCCGCGATCATGCTGGCCCAGCAGTTGGCCGATGCCGGCGGCGGGGAGGTCGTCTACCTCGACATGTCCACGGCCGCGCGGGCCATCGCGGAGGCGCGGGCGCAGGCACGCGGACTGACCAACATCACCTTCGTCACCGGCAGCCTGACGGACGTCGCGGCGCTCGATCTCGGTCGGTTCGACTACATCGACTGCTGCGGCGTGCTGCATCACCTGGAGGACCCGCCAGCGGGCATGCGGGCGCTGGCGCAGGCGTTGCGCGCCGACGTGGCGACGGTCGGCGGCGGGATGGGCGTGATGGTCTACGCGCCCTATGGGCGCACCGGCGTCTACCCGATGCAGCAGATGCTGGCGCAACTGGCCGGCGACCGTCCGCTCACCGACCAGATCGCGACCGTCCGACGGCTGTGGGACCAACTTCCGGCGAGCAACTGGCTGCGCCGCAACCCGTTCGTCGGGGATCACAAACGCAGCGACGCGGAGCTGGTCGACCTGCTGCTGCATGCCCGCGACCGCAGCTACACGGTGCCCGAGTTCGCCGAACTGCTAAGCACCGGCGGCCTGCGCCCGGCGGCGTTCCTGGAGCCGGCGCGCTACGATCCGGCGACCTACCTGAACGATCCCAAGTTGCTGCAGCCGCTAGGCACGGCTGGATTGGTCGACCGCGCAGCCTTCGCCGAGCGGCTGACGGGCGCGATGAAGAAGCACATCGCCTACGTCGTGCCGGCAGACGCCAGCGATCCCGTCGCCCAACTCGACGACGGCGCGGTCCCGATGATGCCGGGCAGCGATCCGGCCGCACTCGTCGGCCAACTGGGCGGCGCATCGCCGAAGCTGACGATCACGCTGGATGGACAGAAACGCAGTTTCCCGCTGCCGCGCCTGACCGCGCCAATCCTGCGCCAGGCCGATGGCACGCGGGCCGTGGGCGAGATCGTCGACAGGCTATGCAATGCCGACCGGGGCCTGAACCCGGAAACCGCCCGCCGGCAGATCGGCGAACTGTACGCGGTCCTGAACGGGTTGAACCTGATGCTTTTATCACGTTCCATCTAAGCCCTGAGCGAATGGCAGCCAGCTATCGCTCAATAAAAAAACACCGCCGGAAGGCCCGGAAAGGGGGGATAATTCCGGGCACCGGCGGTGTAGAGGCCCAACAGGGAGGACTGAATGGCAGGGCTCGTGTAGCCCTGAAGGACGGGTCGTGTGGCGCGCCCGCCCAGGCGCTGGTTAGCCGCGACGGCTGGTCGCCATCGTCCGCAGCACGTTGTCCACCGCGCTGCCGACGGTGCCGCCGAAGGCCACGTCGTGCAGCACCGTGTTGGTTTGCCGTGCCGCCGTCGTGCGGCGCTCGAACCGCTTGCCGCCGGCCAGGCTGTTGCGCAGGCGCTTGAATGCGCCTGTGTGGCTGGACTGTTTCAGGTGATCGCGTGTGATTGCTGTCCGGGTCGTCATCTTTGCGCTGCCCATATCGCCGAGGGTTGAACGAAACGTCGTCCACGGCTGGCGGCGCTTGCCTTGCGTCGTCGCCGTTCACCCAAATATTTGGAGGCGGATGTTTCACACGTCCAATGTCCGGTGACTCCCGCCGCCATGCGCACTGTGCATGCGTTGGAAACCGCAGTTTTCTTAGGGTTCTACAAGCTTTGGGATCGTTGCACAGGCTCAGCGCAACAGCCTACGCATAGCATGTTTCACGGCCGACGCCTAATCGTCCAAAAGCGACGCCAAGCGGTCCATCGCGGCCGAAAGACGGTCGGTCGAGGAGGCGAAGCACAGGCGCAGATGCCCTTCGCCCGCCGCCCCGAACGCGCTGCCGGGGGCAAGGCCGACACCGGTGCGCTCCAGCACCTCCTGCGCGTAGGCCAGGCTGTCGGTGACGCCTTCCACCTTGAAGAAGGCGTAGAACGCGCCTTCGGGCCGCGCCAACATCACCCGGCGCATCGCACCGAGGCGCTGCACGACGAGTTCGCGTCCCGCGGCACAGCGCTGGATCATTTCGTTCGCGAAATCTTCCCCGTCGCGGAGTGCGGTGAGCGCACCGGCCTGCAGGAACGCCGGCGCGCCGGACGTGTTGAACTCGATCAGCGAATCGAACACGGGCGCGAGCGATGGGGGATGCACCAGCCAGGCCAGCCGCCAGCCCGTCATCGCCCAGGTCTTGGAGAAGGAATTGACCACGATCACCGGGTCTTCGGGATCGATCAGCGGCAGCACGCTGGGCGCGCTCGCCGGCTGCGGCCGGTCGTAGACGAAGCGGTGATAGACCTCGTCGGCGATCAGCCAGACGCCGTGCTTGCGGCACAGGTCGATCACCGCACGCAGATCGTCTTCCCGGGCGGTCCAGCCGGTCGGGTTGGATGGGCTCGCCATGAAGATCGCGCGCGTCTTCGGCCCGATCGCCGCCTGCAGGGCCTCGATATCGAGCGTGAAGCCGCCATCCGCGCGCTTGGCGAGCGGCACGTCGCGGATCACCCCGCCGTGGATCTGGGCCGCCGACAACGCGTTCGGCCAGACCGGGGTCAGGGCGATCATCTCGTCGCCCGCGCGCAGGATCGCCTGCAGGATCAGCTGGATGCCGTTCATGCCGGCACTGGTGAGCGACAGGCGGTCATGCCCGGGCCGCACGCCGTGCAATCGGCCGTGATAGGCGTCGAGCGCGTCCAGCAGCTCCGGCCAACCGCGCTTGTGGGTATAGAAGGTGTGGCCATCGCGCAGCGCCCTCGCGGCGGCGTCGCAGATGACCTGCGGGGTGGTCAGGTCGCCCTCGCCAACCCACAGCGGGATCAGGTCATCGCGCCCAAAGCCCTGCTGCCACAAGGCAATGATCTTCGACGGCTCCAGCTCGGCTACTTCCGGACGCAGCGGCAGGGGCGGCTGGGGCAGGGCGGACTCGCTCGACATGGCAGACAGGGCTCCCTTCAGACGGTGTCACGGACAACGCGCGGGAGCATCGATGGCCCTGCGGGCGATGGCAAGCATGGGCTGCGTGGAAACCGATAGCCGCCGGACATCCTTCGACCCCGCTGGCTCGGCTGCCGGTCGGTAGCACACACGTAGACGCGGCACGTCAAAGAACGCCCACGAGGTATCGTAAATGCGTGGAACGAACCTAGCGGTTCGGCCGGATCATCACGCCTAGGTCGCAGCCAGCGAAGATGTGCAGGTGGAAGTGCGGCACTTCCTGGTGGGCGTCGCGCCCGCAGTTGGCGAGGATGCGGTAACCGTCCTGGGGCAGGCCCTTGTCGCGGGCGATCTTGCCGGCCGCGCGGAACAGTGCGGCGATCTCCGCGTCGCTGGCCTCACTGAAAAAGTCGTCGCTGGAGACGTACTGCCCCTTCGGGATCACCAGCACGTGGGTCGGCGTCTGCGGGTTGATGTCGTTGAAGGCCAGAACGTGGTCGTCCTCGTAGACCTTGTCGCAGGGAATCTCGCCGCGCAGGATTTTGGCGAACACGTTGTTGTCGTCGTAGCCGGCCATCGTCGTCGCTCCCTCGTCCGCTTCAGGTTTCCTGCGTTCTACGCCTGCTTCTTGCGCGCCATCTTTTCGGCGATACCGCTGGTGCCGAGGCGCGCCTCCAACGCCTGCCAGACCCGGTCGGGGTCGAGGCCACGCGCGGTCCAGAGCACCAGCAGGTGGTACAGCAGGTCGGCACTTTCGTTGGCGAGCGCGTCATTGTCGCCGCGCACGCCCTCGATCACCGTCTCGACCGCCTCCTCGCCAAGCTTCTTGGAGATCTTGTCCGGCCCGGCGTTGAGCAGCTTGGCCGTATAGGACCCCTCCGGGTCCGCACCCTGACGGCTCTGGACCACCTGGTAGAGCTCGTCCAGGACGTGGGTGTTGGCGCGTTCGGTCATCTGGGTGTTCGGCTCGCTTGGCCTGGGGTGAGTGGCTAGAAGACGTGCGGCGGACGCGCGGGCAGGCCAGCGTCCAGCAGTGCCTGTTTCGCTTCCGCAATGGTATGCTCGCCAAAGTGGAAGATCGAGGCTGCCAGAACGGCCGAGGCGCCGCCTTCCCGGATGCCCTGCACCAGGTGGTCGAGGCTGCCGACGCCGCCCGAGGCGATCACCGGGATGCCGACCGCATCCACGATCGCGCGGGTCAGGGGAATGTCGTAGCCCACCCGCGTCCCGTCGCGGTCCATCGAGGTCAGCAGCAGTTCGCCCGCACCCAGATCCTCCATCTTCTTAGCCCACGCCACCGCATCCAGGCCGGTTGCGTTGCGCCCGCCGTGGGTGAAGATCTCGAAACCGCTTGCGATCTCCGGATTGTCGGTCGCCTTGGCGTCGAGCGCGACCACGATGCACTGGTCGCCGAACTTCTCCGCCGCCTCGCGCACGAACTCCGGCGTCTTCACCGCGGCGGTGTTGATCGACACCTTATCCGCGCCGGCCAGCAGCAGTTGGCGGATGTCATCCAACGTACGCACGCCACCCCCGACGGTGAGCGGCATGAAGCAGGCCTCCGCCGTGCGTCGGACGGCATCCAGCAGAATGCCGCGATCCTCGTGGCTGGCGGTGATGTCCAGGAAGGTTAGCTCGTCCGCGCCAGCGGCATCGTAAATCTTGGCCTGCTCGACCGGATCGCCGGCGTCACGCAGACCGACGAAGTTCACGCCCTTGACCACGCGGCCGTCCTTCACGTCCAGGCAGGGGATGATGCGGGCCTTCAGCATCGCCTCACGCCTCCTGCCGCGTCAGCTCGAGCGCGGCGCGCGGATCGATCCGCCCGTCGTAGAGCGCCCGGCCCAGGATCGCGCCCTGAACTCCGTCATTCTCCACCGCCATCAGCCGGCGGATATCCTCCAGGCCGGAAACGCCGCCGGACGCGATCACGGGGATGTCGACCGCGCGCGCCAGCTCGGCCGTTGCCGCGACGTTGACGCCCTCAAGCGCGCCGTCGCGCTCAATGTCGGTGTAGACGATGGCAGCCACGCCCGCGTCCTCGAACCGCTTCGCCAGCTCCGTGGCGGCGAGCTCGCTGGTTTCCGCCCAGCCCTCGGTCGCCACGCGACCGGCGCGCGCGTCAATCCCGACCACGATGCGACCCGGGAACGCGCGGCACGCTTCGGCCACCAAGTCCGGATTCTTGACCGCCACGGTGCCCAGGATCACCCGGGTGACGCCGCGCGCCAGCCAACGCTCGACCGTCGCCAGATCGCGGATACCGCCGCCGAGTTGCACCGGCAGGTCGTCAACCGCATCGACGATCCGCTCGACCGCGTCGGCGTTGACCGGCCGACCGGCGAACGCACCGTCCAGGTCGACCAGGTGCAGCCAGCGGAAACCGGCTGCCTTGAAGTCGGCCGCCTGGGCGCTCGGGTCCTCGTTGAACACGGTGGCCTGCGCCATATCGCCGCGCAGCAGCCTGACCGCCTGACCGCCCTTAAGGTCGATCGCCGGGAAGAGGTGCATCAGCCGATCCCCCCACTGCGGGGTGGGCGCCACTCTTCCAGCGGCTTGACGTAGTAATGGCCGCCGACCCACTGACCGTCGACCAGGGCGTAATAGGGGTTACTGCCCCAGCGGCGGTAGCCCATCGCCTCGTAAAGCTGGATCGCGCGGGTCTGGGTGTCACGCACGTCGAGCTGGACCGCCTTCAGACCGTGCTCGACGGCGCGCGCCTCGACCGCCTCGACCAGCCGGCGGGCCAGGCCATGGCCACGCGACCAGGGGGCCAGGAAGAAGGTGGTCAACTGACCGACGTAAGCCTGCGCCTCGTTGTTGCGCGGCGCCCGCTGCAGTTGGGCGGATCCGGCGATCACGCCGTCCAGCCGGGCGACGAACAGCTCGCGTTCCGGCACCAGCAGTACGCCGCGCCAATAGGACTCCATGACGTGGCGCTCCGGCGGATACAGCCAGCCAAAGCCGCCGCCGTGTTCGATTGCCGCCTCGGCCGCATCGCACAGGTCGTGCAAATCCGCGCCGATCAATTCGGTCATCAGCTCCACGGCCGTTGCCGGCGCGTGGGTTTCGGGCTTCTGGGTCATGGCATCCAGGTGAGGAAGTTCGTTAGCAGGCGCAAGCCGGTGGATTGTGACTTCTCGGGGTGGAACTGGGTGCCCACCAGATTGTCGCGGCCGATCACCGCGGTAACCGGTCCGCCGTAGTCGGTCGTCGCCAACACATGCGCGCGCTGGGATGCCTTGAAGGCGTAGGAGTGCACGAAATAGGCGTGCGCCTGCGCGCTTAGCCCGTCCAGCACGGGATGGCGCGGCTCCACGGGCTCCAGCGCATTCCAGCCCATGTGCGGGATCTTGAGCGCCGGGTCGGTCGGGCGCAGGGCATCGACCTCGCCCGGAATCCAGCCAAGACCCGGGGTCTCGCCATACTCCAACCCGCGGGTCGCCATCAGCTGCATGCCGACACAGATTCCCAGAAACGGCCGCCCCTGGTCGATCACGCGTTGATCAAGCGCTTCGACCACGCCATCGAGCGCGTTCAGCCCGCGCCAGCAGTCGCCGAACGCGCCGACGCCGGGCAGCACGATCCGGTCGGCCGCGGCGACGACCTCAGCCCGGTCGGTGACCTGGACGTCGGCACACAGACCGGCCTCGACGGCTGCGCGTTCCAGCGCCTTGGCGGCCGAACGCAGGTTGCCTGAGCCGTAATCGATCACGGCAAGGGTGGTGCGAGTCATCAGTTTCGCCTACGCAACAATATCCCACGCGCCCGCCCGCGAGCGGCGCATCGTTCGGGTCGGGCGCTACAACGCGCCCTTGGTGGAGGGCACCTGATCGGCCTTGCGCGGGTCGATCTCGACGGCCGCGCGCAGCGCCCGGGCCAGCGCCTTGAACGCGGATTCGGCGATATGATGGTTGTTGTCGCCGTACAGCGTCTCGACGTGCAGCGTGATCCCGGCGTTCTGGGCGAATGCCTGGAAGAACTCGCGGAACAGCTCGGTGTCGAAGTCGCCGACCTTGTCGCGGGAGAACACGACCTTCCAGACCAAATAGGCCCGGTTGGACAGATCGAGGGCGACGCGCGTTAACGTCTCGTCCATCGGTACCAGCGCATCGCCGTAACGCTGGATACCCTTGCGCTCGCCCAGCGCCTGCGCGACCGCCTGGCCGAGCGCGATGCCCGTATCCTCGGTGGTGTGGTGCGCGTCGATGTGCAAATCGCCCGTGGCCGCGATCTCTAGGTCGATCAGCGAATGGCGGGCCAACTGAGCCAGCATGTGGTCAAGGAAGCCCACGCCCGTCTCAACCTTGTAGTCGCCCTGGCCATCCAGGTTCACGCGGACCGCGACATTGGTCTCGCTGGTCTTCCGCTCGACGCGCCCTTCGCGCATGGCGTTCACGTCCTTCGTGGTGTGTTCCTGCTCTCCCCGCAAAGCGAGGGGAGAGGCCCCGCCGGCATAACGCGGTAGCGATGGCCCACGCCGATCTGCTGCGGGTTTTTCGAAAACGGCATTCAACCGCGCGGACTTGTAGCAGGAACGCTATGGGCTCGCCAGCATGGCGCGTCTTGAACGCGTCCAGGCGGTTCCTCATTTGTGGGGCATGACACAGGACGCGCAGGATTCCCAACAGCCCTGGCACGGCACGACGATCCTGTCGGTGCGCAAGGGCGACCAGGTGGTGATCGCCGGCGACGGGCAGGTCACCTTCGGCAACACGGTGATGAAGGCGAACGCCACCAAGGTGCGACCGCTCGGCTCGAAGGGCGATGTGATCGCCGGCTTCGCCGGGGCGACGGCGGACGCCTTCACCCTGTTCGAGCGGCTGGAAGCCAAGCTCGAGCAGCATCCAGGCCAGCTCAAGCGGGCCTGCGTCGAGCTTGCCAAGGATTGGCGCACCGACCGCTATCTGCGCCGGCTGGAGGCGATGATGGCCGTGGCCGACCCGCAGCATTCGCTGGTGCTGACCGGCACCGGTGATGTGCTCGACCCGCAGGATGGCCTGATCGGTATCGGCTCCGGCGGCCCCTATGCACTGGCGGCTGCGCGCGGCTTGCTCGACGTCGACGGCTATTCGGCCGAGGACATCGCGCGCAAGGCGATGAAGATCGCCGGCGACATCTGCATCTACACCAACGACGCCATTACGATCGAGAAGCTCGATGCCCGCTGACAGCGACACACAACCCAACACCCACGGCGGCGACGGCACCCAGGCGAGCGGCCCGAAAGCCGCCCAGCAGGCCAAGCGCAAGACCGGCGACGCCGCCTTCACCCCGCGCGAGATCGTTTCCGAACTGGACCGCTATATCGTCGGTCAGGCGGAGGCCAAGCGGTCGGTGTCGATCGCCCTGCGCAACCGCTGGCGCCGTCAGCAGCTCCCCGACGAGCTGCGCGAGGAGGTGCTGCCCAAGAACATCCTGATGATCGGCCCGACCGGCGTGGGCAAGACCGAGATCGCCCGCCGGCTGGCCAAGCTGGCGCGCGCGCCCTTCCTGAAGGTGGAGGCGACCAAGTTCACCGAAGTCGGCTACGTCGGCCGCGACGTCGAGCAGATCATCCGCGATCTGGTCGAAATCTCGATTTCGATGACCCGCGAGCGCCTGCGCAAGGAGGTTCAGGCGTCGGCCGAGCTGAACGCCGAGGAACGCGTGCTCGACGCCCTGGTCGGCCAGAACGCCCAGGGCGAGACGCGCACCAAGTTCCGCCGGATGCTGCGCGGCGGCGAACTGGACGACCGCGAGATCGACATCAGCGTCTCGGATTCCGGCGGCGGCATGCCGATGATGGACATCCCCGGCATGCAGGGCGGCCAGATGGGGATGATGAACCTGAACGATCTGTTCGGGAAAGCCTTCGGCCAGGGCAAGCAAAAGACCCGCAAGATGCGCGTCGCCGACGCGCTTGCCCAGGTGACCGAGGAGGAGGCGGACAACCTGCTGGATCAGGACAAGCTGTCTAGTCAGGCGATCCGCACGGTCGAGAACAACGGCATCGTCTTCCTGGACGAGATCGACAAGATCACCGCCGCGAGCCAGACCTCGGGCGACGTCAGCCGCGAGGGCGTGCAGCGCGACCTCCTGCCGTTGATCGAGGGCACGCAGGTCGCCACCAAGCACGGCACGGTGAAGACCGACCACATCCTGTTCATCGCCTCCGGCGCGTTCCATTACGCCAAGCCAAGCGACCTGCTGCCGGAGCTGCAGGGCCGCCTGCCGATCCGCGTCGAGCTGCAGGCGCTGCAGCGCGACGACTTCAAACGAATCCTGATGGAGCCGGAGAACAGCCTGATCCGGCAGTACCGCGCACTGCTGGAAACCGAGAACGTCACCCTGACTTTCCGGGAGGACGCGATCGACGCACTGGCCGACCTGGCGGCGGAGATCAACGCCAGCGTCGAGAACATCGGCGCGCGGCGCCTGCACACCGTGATGGAGCGGCTGCTGGACGAAGTCTCCTATACCGCCAGCGAGCGCAGCGGCGAGGAAGTCGTGATCGACGCCGACTACGTCCAGAAGCAGGTCGCCGGCCTGGCCAAGGACACCGACCTGTCGAAGTTCATCCTGTAGGGATCGGTTTGTCGACCGGCTACAGGCTGGGTTCGGTCAGGGGTGAAACACCCGGCAGCGTGGTTCGAGAAGCGGCGCCTCGATAAATTCGGGGCCGCTTCTCGCCATGCCGGTGCCATAACGACGACCCTTGCCCGAGGGCCCGTCTCACAAAGGCCACCGTAGCATCATCGTTCGCCTCGAATCCGGTTAGGCGAATAGAAGCTCACGCCGAGCGGCGGTCCTGGTCTAATTCCTCGGTATCGGCCGTCGTGGCCGCAACCCCGACACCGTCATTTGCGCGCGCCTGAAGCTCGGCCAGCATGCGATTGACCGTGACCTGATCCAAGCCGTGGATCTGCTCGGCCAAACGGTTGGCCAACTCGGTTGCCTCCGGGCTGAGGCCGCTGGTGTCGACTGTCACGCGCGGATGCGACAGATCGGCGAGGCGCTGCAGCTCCTCGGCATCGTCCCAGATGATGTTGAGCGCCTGACACACACGATGCACGAAGCGCCGGTTGGGCCGACCCCGATGGCCATGCTCCAGCGCCGAAAGATAGGCGGGCGAAACACTAAGATCGGCAGCCATTTGCTTCAGGGTCAGGCCGCGTTCGCCGCGGAGATCGCGCAAGCGCTGGCCAAATGGGGTCATGAGACCTCCCGTGGCATTTCCTTCGCGAGGTCAGGCGATGGAGATGCGAGTCGATCCCCGAAGCTCGCGTGGAGCGCCTTTCCCCGGCTCTATATACAAACGTGACCCGAGGAAAGCCGGCGATCAACCGCCTGATGCTAGGGCCATTTTGTGGACCGGTGGCGTCACACCCGCGGGCTCGGTACCTCCCGGAAACGCTGCCCCGGGACGACGTATTGGCGGTGTCGTCAGTCCTCTTGATAGAGGCCGCTGCGCCGGTGCCATTCCTCGATCGACAGGTCGGGATAGTCGCCGTAGAGCATGTCCTCCGGCGTATCCTCGACCTCCACCCACACGGCCTTGTCCATCAAGCGGATGTGCGTGCGGGCCGGCGGGGTCGGCAGCGGCGTGTCGATCGCGCTGGCGAAGGGGTGTACGAGGCGCGGCTCGCTCGGCTCATAAACAAATAGATAGCTGGCGCAGTGCCGACAGAAATGCCGTTCGGTCGTGCTCGGCTGGTCGCCATGCGGTTCGGTACCGCGAGCGTGGTAGACCTGGACGTGTTCACGCCCCTCGATCTCCAGCGTATGCGCGTCAGCCGCCAGGTTGATGGCATACCCCCCGCCGCCCTGGGTCTTGCGGCAGATCGAGCAGTAGCAGCGCTGGTAGGGTTGCGGCGTGTGCGAGACGACGCTGAAGCGCACCGCCTGGCAGTGGCACGAACCTTCAAGCTTGGGCATGGATTGATCTCCTGTGATCCCAAGACGAACCAAACAAAGAAGAGCGCGTTGTCTACCCCCGCTTGCGCTTGAGCAGAACGTACAGCGCGCCGCCACCGCCGTGTTTGGGTTGGGCCTCGTTGACCGCCACGATCCGTTCGCGCAACGGCGACATGTTGAGCCACTTGGGCACTTCCTGCTTGAGCACACCAACCCCGCCGGAAAAGGTGCCCTTGCCGGTGATCACCAGCACGCACCGCTGGCCCCGGTCGGCGGCGGAGAGCACGAAATTGGTGAGCGCATCCTGCGCGGCCGCGCGGGTCATGCCGTGCAGGTCGATCCGCCCGTCGATCTCCAGCCGGCCGCGTTTCAGGCGGTCGGCGGTACGCCGGTCGACGCCGTGCAGACGGCCCGGCGTAACACCGGGATCGGCCGGTTTCTTCGGCTGGATCGGCGGTGTCGGCTGCGGGCGGGGTGGAGCAGGTTTCGGTTGGCCCGACGACCCTGGAGCGGCCTTGTTGGCACGATGCTTCGACGGGTCGGTCTGGGGATCGCTTGGACCCGAGTCAGGTTCGGGCACGTCCACCGGCGCGCGCTTGCTATGGCGCAACGGCGTGGCATCGCGCATCACCTGCTGCCAGAGGTCACGCTCCGCCCGGCTGGCGACGCGTTCGCGCCGCTTGCGCCCGCGCCCGTGAGCTCCATCATCCCCGCTCATCGCCTCCGAACTCCGCGTCCGCCGCACCGACGACCAGCACATGCAGGTTCATCGGCCCGTGCGCGCCCAGTTGCAGCGTTTGTTCGATGTCGGCGGTGCGCGAGGGACCCGTGATCAGGTTGACCGTACGCGGCCAATGATCGGCCCAGGCCCCGTTGCCCTGTCTGCCCAGCCGCGCGCGCAGGCGATCCCAGGCGTCCTCGAAGGTGCCCAGTACTTCCGCCGCCCGGACCACGACGACGTGCGTGGCGGGCAGGAAGTTCAGGGTGGTCGGGCTGGTTTCGCGGGAATAGAGCAACAGCGTGCCGGTTTCCGCCACCCCAGCGAAGCTGCGGGAGACACCCATGTCAGTATCGCTTTCACCACGGCCCTGGTCGACCTGCAGCAGCGGGGCCGAGCCCTGCCAGTCCAACCCGGTCAGGTCGGGATGCGGCGCCAGCCGGGCCTGCGCAGCCTCGTTGCGCCCCTGCAGGTACGACAGCACGGCCGACGGCACCTCGGCCATCGTTTCCAGGCGCTGGGTCGTGGCCGCGGCTTCCTCCGCCATCTGCTGGAACAGCTGAACGATCTCTTCCCGGCCCAGTTGACCACGCGCCGGGACGGGCCCGCGCGGTGGGCTGGCGGTGCGCCGCTGCACGGCGTCCAGCCGTTCGCCGGTCAAGGGACCGCGCTTGAGCGACCGCCGGATCGCGGTGAGCACACGCGCGCGCTGGTCGTTGGTCGCGGTCATGCGCTCGGCCGTCCCTTTGCCACGGGCTGGTCCTTGGCCTGCGCGCGCTGGCGTTCCGCCCAGAGCTGCTGAAAGGTCTTGCCCTCGGGGGTGGGGAAGTCCCGGTGCCGGGTCCAGCCGCCGGCCAGCGGCAGCCAGCCGAAGCGACCCTTCTTCCGCCCGATCAGATGCAGCGTCTTCGCCTGCAAGCGCGTGGCGAGCTGATACAACGTCGGCCGGCGCGCCAATCCTGCCCACAGCTTCAAGCCAGTGCGCGCGGGTAGCGGCTGCAGGTGGCGCTCGTACTCCCGCTCGCGCCAGTGGCGCATCATCTTGGGCAGCGGGATGTGCATCGGACAGACCGACTGGCAGCGCCCGCAGAAGGTGGAGGCGTTGGGCAGATGCCCGGCCTCGTTCACCCCGATCAGGCTGGGCGTCAGCACCGCGCCCATCGGCCCCGGATAGGTCCAGCCGTACGCGTGGCCGCCGACCGCGTGATAGACCGGACAGTGGTTCATGCAGGCCCCGCAACGGATGCAGCGCAGCATGTCCTGGAACTCGGTACCCAGCATCGCCGAACGGCCGTTGTCGAGCAGGATGACGTGGAATTCCTCCGGCCCGTCGAGATCCCCCGTGCGCTTCGGTCCGGCGGAAAAGGTGGTGTAGACCGTCTGCTCCTGACCGGTCGCCGAGCGGGCGAGGACGCGCATGATCGTGGTCGCGTCCTCCAGCGTCGGGACGATCTTCTCCAGGCTGGCGATCACCACGTGCACGCGCGGCAGAGCCTGGGTCAGGTCGCCGTTGCCCTCGTTGGTGACGATCACGCTCGCACCCGTCTCGGCGACCAGGAAGTTCGCACCGGTGATGCCGAGATCGGCGTCCAGGTAGCGCTGGCGCAGCACCGCGCGCGCCTCGTTCACCAGCTGGCGCGCCTCCGACAGGGCGCGGTCGGGCGGGAATTGCAGATGGTACTTGCGGAAGTCCGCCTCGACCTGATCGCGGTTCAGGTGCACGGCCGGGGCGATGATGTGGCTGGGCGGCTCGCCGCGCAGTTGGATGATGTATTCGCCCAGATCCGTCTCGACCGGCACGATCTCGTGGCTTTCCAGGAAGTCGTTGAGGCCGATCTCCTCGGCCACCATCGACTTGCCCTTGGTCACCGTCTTCGCGCCCCGCCGGCGGCAGATGTCGAGCACATGCTGGCGCGCGTCCGCCGCCGTCGGCGCCCAGTGCACCTGGCCGCCTTGGGCGGTCACGCGCTCCTCGAACGTCTCCAGGTAGAAGTCCAGGTGCTCGAGCGTGTGGTCCTTGATCTCCTTGGCGTGATCGCGCAGCTGGTCGAACTCCGGCAACCGGTCGACCGCCTTCTGACGCTTGACGATGAAGCCCTGCTTCATGTTGCCGAGCGCACGCTGCAGCTGTGCGTTGTCGAGCGCGCGCGTCGCGTTCTCCTTGAACGCGTGGGAGGTCGGCTGCATCGCTCAGCCCTCCTTTTGGGCGGCCGCGGAGTCGAGTTCGGCCGGGCTTTCGCCCGGCGCTTCGCCGATCGGCGGGGTGTCATCGGCCATGTCGGCCAGCACCTCGGCGACGTGGCGCACATGCACATCCGCACCGCGTCGCTGCAGCTTGCCGGCAATGTTCATCAGACAGCCCAGTTCGCCCGCCAGCAGCGTGTCCGCACCGGTCGCCTCGACCGACTGTGCCTTGCTGTCGACCATCTGGTTGGAAATCTCGGGATACTTGACGCAGAAGGTGCCGCCGAAGCCGCAGCAGACCTCCGGGTCGCCCAGCTCCGCGATCTCCAGTCCGGCGACCGAGGACAAGAGCGTGCGCGCCTGACCCTTCAGCCCCAGTTCGCGCAGGCCGGCGCAGGCGTCGTGGTAGGTGACCTTGCCCTCGAAGTTGGCGTCGACCGCGTCGACGCCCATCACGTCGACCAGGAACTGCAGCAGCTCGTAGGTGCGCGAGGCGAGATCCTCGGCATCCCGCGCCAGATCGGGGTCCGCCTCGAACAGCTCGCCGTAGTGGGTGGCGATCATGCCACCGCAGGACCCCGAGGGAACGACCACGTAATCGTAGCCGCGGAACGCCTCGATGACCTGCCGGGCGATCAGCTTAGCGTCCTGGCGATCGCCGGCGTTGAACGCCGGCTGACCGCAGCAGGTCTGCGCCTTCGGTACCTCGACGGTGCAGCCCGCGTCCTCCAGCAGCTTCACGGACGCGAAGCCGACGCTGGGCCGGACGACATCCACCAGACAGGTGACGAACAGCCCGACCCGCGGGTTCTGCACCGGCGCGTCCGCGCCGTTCCCGGATGCCTGCACGGCCATGCACTTCCTCCCCATAGACCGGCGACAAAATGGCCTTGGCGCCGGGATAAGGCAAGCCGCGCGGCCAGCAGCTACTACGAGCGCATGTTTCACGTTAAACACCGGGGGGGGCGTAGCGGGGCGGCACCGCGAGCCCCCATTGGCGTGGTCCGGCGCTAACTCTCCGCCCGCCGCGCGGCCACGCTCTCCGGCAACAGCAGGTAATAGCGTCCGCGCTGCTTCATCCGGCCGGCCTTGGCCAGCGCCGGCTCGCCGGAGCCCCAGAAGAAGTCCCCGCGGACCGGCCCCTTGATCGCGCTGCCAATGTCCTGAGCCACCATCAGCCGCTGCAGCGGCTGCTTGCTGACCGGGTGCGTGGTGTCCAGGAACACCGGCGCCCCCAGCGGCATGAACGCGGGATCGACCGCGAGCGAGCGTTCGGGCGTGAGCGGCACCCCCTGGGCGCCGATCGGGCCGGGGGCGTCGACCTTGCGGAAGAAGATGAAGCGCGGGTTCTTGCGCATCAGCGCCTCGGCCTTGTCGGGATGCGCGCGCAGCCAGTCGCGGATGCCCTGCATCGACATATCCTGGCCCTCCATCTCGCCCGAGCGGATCAGCGCGCGGCCGATGGCGAAGAAATCATGGCCGTTGTTGGCCGCGTAGCCGACGCGCTGTGTCGTGCCGTCGGGCAGCTTGACCACGCCGGAGCCCTGGACATGCAGGAAGAAGACGTCGACCGGGTCGTCGGCGTAGAACAAGGGCAAGCCGTTGCGCTTCCGGAACGCACCGTCCCAGATCTCCGCCCGGGTGTAGTAGGGAACCAGGCGCTGATCCGCGACCCGGCCGACGATCCGGGTCGGCTTCAGATCGGCGCGGAACTTGGCGATGTCGGCGGTAATCAGATCATCCGGCTTGGCATAGATCGGGTGCTGGTAAGGTCCGCGCTGTTCCCGCGCGGCGTCCAGGCTGGCCTCGTAATAGCCGGTAAACAGCCCCTCGGGTCCGTCCGCACCCTCCGCGGCGAAGGGAACGAAGTGGCGTTCCAAGACCGCGCGGACGGCCGTGCTGTCGTGCGCGGAGACATCGTCGAGCGCTGCGCAGGGCGCCTGCCAGTCGGCCACGGTGCCGGCACGCCCCTCCGGCCCCACCGGCGCGTCGTCCGAGCGCTGCAACAGTTTGTCGCAGGAACGCTTCAGCGCGGGCAGGGCCGCGGCCATGCGGTCGTCCTGCCAACCGGGCAGGTCGGCGAAGGTGACCCGGGCGAGCAGCAACCGCTGCGCAGTCGCTTTTTCCGGGGCTTCCTTGGGCGCTTCACCACAGGCCGCAAGCGTGGCGGCACATAATACGAGCGCGGCCGTGGTTCGGACCGCGCTCGTTAAAAGCTGGAGTCGCATGATCTTAAGACGTCCCGTCGCCGCTGTCCTCGACGGGGACGCAGCCTACTCCGGACTGCGGGTGGCGACCAGGGTCCAGTTCGGGTCGCGGGACCGGGTGTTGCGCGCGAAAGTCCAGATATCTGTCACATCCAGGACCTGTTCGACGTCACCGTCGACCACGTTGCCTTCGGCATCCTTGAGGATGTTGATCTGCTCGGAGACGAACTTGACCGTCACGAAGGCCGTACGGTTCTGCAGCTCGGCCTCGATGATCTCCGCCTCGCGGATGTTGACCAGCGTGGTTTCGAGCGTCTGCCCGGCCTGCTCGCGTTCGTCCAGCGCCTGCTCGAAGTCGCCGTATACATCGTTGGCGAGCAGTTGGCGCAGCGTCTTGCGGTCGCCCTCGGCGTAGGCGTTGACCACCATCTCGAAGGCGCCCCGCGCGCCCTGGACGAAGCCGTCCTCGTCGAAGTCGCGGTCGGCCAGCTTGATCTGCGTCAGGCCAGCGGACAGCGGCGTTTCCGCCTTGTCGGCAGCTTTCTTCAGCTCCTCGTCGGTCACGCCGGCATCTTCGTTGCGTCCGGGCATCGGCACGACCTTGTCACGGTCGGCGCCGTTGTTGCCCTGCTGTTGCTGACGCTGCTGCGAGGATTGGAACGGGTCCTGGCCCGGCCGGTTCTCATGGCCGGTGCGCTTGCCCAGTACGCTGCGCAGACGCAGCACGAGGAACGCCGCGATCGCGGCGAACAGGATGATGTCGAAAAACTGGAAGCCTTCACCCATGAAAGCAGGCCTATGTCCTGGCGTTGGTGCGGTCGACCCGGCGACCGGCTCACGCCGAAGTGTCAGGCGTCCGCCTCGACGACGACAAGCCGCATCGGCACGTGGTTGTCACTCGCGTCACACTCGGTTCCGGAGGCATGTCGAAGGCCCGGAACCGCCCGGCGACGCGGGCTTGCGGTGATGCGTCTTGCGCGCGCATTCGAGACAACCCGGATCCGCCCGCTTGCGCATTGCCTCCGTCCTCAACACATAGGAGTTAAGCTGCGAAAGGGCAAGTATGGGTCTCCTTCTCCTCATCCTCTTCATCGCCGTGCCGATCATCGAAATCGCCGTCCTGATCCAGGTCGGCGGGGTGATCGGCCTGTGGCCGACCTTGGGCCTCGTCATCCTCACCGCGATCGTCGGCTCGATGGAGCTGCGCGCGCAGGGACTGGCAACGGTCAACAAGCTGCGCCAACAGCTCGACCAGGGGCAAATTCCCACTCAGACGCTGTTCGACGGCGTGTGTCTGCTGTTCGCCGGCGCGTTGCTGCTCACCCCCGGGTTCGTCACCGACATCACCGGTATGCTGCTGTTCCTGGCACCCTTCCGCCGGTTCCTGCTGAAGGTCATCGGGCCTTACGTGCGCCGGCATGCGGAAGCGCGGGTCTATACCCAGCACAGCGGTCATCCAGGTGCCGGCGGGCCGTTCGGCAGGGGCTCCAGAGCGGACGACGGGGTGATCGATGCGGATTACCAGGACGTCACCCGCGAGGGCCGCGACGACGGTGCGGACGACGACCGCGACCCGAACAATCGGCTGCGCCACTGAGTGTTCTGGCTGCCGATCCTGGGCCACTGGTGTCGGGCTGCTGATCTCGGGCTGATGGTTTTGGACCACCGGTCTCGGGGCGTCCGGTTGTGAGCCCAGGACGTTCGTGCTAGCCAACGCCCGGTTCGCGCAGCCGACAGCGTATCCGGCGCGATTGGCGGCTGCAGCCTTTTACGCCGCAGCGGTCCGCATGCAGGGTCCGCGGCAACTGGGCGATCCCTTTTCACAGACCCCCGATCCAGCAGGCGAGAAACATGGCACAGGACGACGGCAATCAGGGCGCACAGCAGCAGCCCGAGCAGCGCGGCATCACGATCCACACGCAGTACGTGAAGGACCTGTCGTTCGAGAACCCGAACGCTCCGCAGGTCTACGTCAATATGAAGGAAAGCCCGAGCGCGCAGGTCGCGATCGACGTTCAGGGCATCCGGCTGCAGGAAAACACCTACGAGGTGGTGCTGAATGCCGAGATAAAGGCGACCGTGCAGGATCAGACCGCCTTCGTCATCGAGCTCAAATACGGCGGGCTGGTCACGCTGTCGGGCGAAATCTCCGACGAGCAGCGCGAGACCGTCCTTCTGATCGAGGTGCCGCGCTACCTCTTCCCGTTCGCGCGCAACGTCATTTCCGACGCGACCCGCGAAGGCGGCTTCCCGCCGCTGCTGATCAACCCGGTGGACTTCACGCGCCTCTACCGCGATCAGAAGGCCCGTCAGACCGACGCGACCCAACAGCAGGCCAACGGTAACGGCCAACAGGCCTAACCCATCCGTCTTTGACCACGGAAATCAGAAACGCCGGGCTGCGCCGTACGGCAAGCCCGGCGTTTTTTCGTGAACGGATCAGCTACTGCTGCCAGAGCGGGTTCGAGAGTTTGGCGAGCATCGCCTGATGGGCCTGCTCTTCGGCCTCGGACGGGGCGTGTGGGCGAGGCTCGCGGGGAGTGCGTTCGCGCTTGACGAACTGCGGGCCCGAACTCGTGCCTTGTGTCCGGCCAGACTCACTCGCAAGCGCGAGACCCGGCTGACGGCCGCCACGCAGTTCCAGGTAGACCTCGGCCAGGAGCTGACAGTCCAACAGCGCGCCGTGAAAGTCACGCGCGCTGTTGTCGATCTCGAAGCGCTTGCAAAGCGCATCCAGGTTGACCTGCGCGCCGGGGAAGCGCTTGCGCGCCATCTCCACCGTATCGACGCTGTCGTTGGTCAGGCGCGGCCGGCCGGTCCACTCCAGTTCGGCATTCAGGAAGCCGAGGTCGAACTTGGCATTGTGGATCACCAGGCGCGCGTCTTGGATGAAGTCCAGAAACGTCTGCGCCTGCTCGGCGAAGGTCGGAAATGTCTTCAGGTAATCCAGGCCAAGGCCGTGGACGCGGTAGGCCTCTTCCGGGACCTCGCGCTCGGGGTTGATGTAGAGCTGCTGGGTTTCGCCGGTGGCCACGTGGTTGATCAGCTCCACGCCCGCGATCTCGACGATGCGATGCCCGGCCTGCGGATCCAGGCCGGTCGTTTCCGTATCCAGAACGATTTCACGCACTTGGCCGCCGCCTCCCAGATCGTGGGCTCTTGGGTGGATTGTCCCACAATATTTTGACGATTCGGCGCAACGTCCGCAAGGTGTGCAACCGTCCCAATCCGGTTTGCACGATGAAGTCGGCGCGCTTGCGTTTAACCTGATCCGGTAGTTGCTGGGCGCGGATCGCCGCCAGTTTGTCCCGGCTCATGCCGGGGCGGGTCAGAACCCGCGCCTCCTGGACAAACCGCGGGGCGGAAACGACCGCGACCGCGTCGCACAGCCGCTCCCCACCGGTCTCGAACAACAGCGGGATATCCAGAACGACTAAGCTATCGCCGCGGTATCGCCTGGCCTCGATGAAGCGATGCGCCTCGTGGCGGACCTTGGGATGCAAAATCGCTTCCAGGCGCTTGAGCGCATGCGCGTCCTGGAACACCCTCGCGCCGAGCGCCCGCCGGTCAACCGCCCCCTCGACCACCGCTTCCGGGAAGGCCGCAGCGATTTCCGGGACCGCGCGCCCCCCCGGCGCCATCAGCCGGTGCACAGCAGCGTCGGCATCGTGCACGGCCAGACCCATCGCCCGCAGCATGCTGGCGGCCGTCGACTTGCCCATACCGATCGACCCGGTCAGCCCAAGGACGACCGGCCGCCGGCGCAGGGCACGTGGGCTAGTCCTGCAACACGAAGTCACGCAACGTCTCCGTGACTTCCGGGCGCACGCCGAACCAGGCCGCGAACCCCGGCACGGCCTGGTGCAGCAGCATGCCAATCCCGTCCACCACCGGATTGCCGCGCGCCCGGGCCCGGGCCAACAGGTCTGTCTCCAGCGGTTGATAGACGATGTCGTTGACCAGGGCGTGCGGGGGCAGAGGGGTGAGATCGATCTCTAGCGCACCATGGCCGATCATGCCCAGGCTGGTGGTGTTGACCAGCAGGTTGGCGCCCTCGAGCGCCGCCGTCTTCTCGTCCCAATCGATCACGGTCACCGGACCGTCCAACTGAGCGGCCAACGTGTCCGCCTTGGTTCGGGTACGGTTCGCGAGGCGAATTTCGGGCACGCCAGCGTCGGCTAACGCAATCACGACCGCCCGCGCCGCGCCGCCGGCGCCGAGCACGACCGCAGGACCCGCTGCAGGGCCCCAATTGGGGGCGCGCTGGTACAGGTTGTTCAGGAAGCCAACGCCGTCCGTGTTCCGCCCCTCGATGGTTGGGCCATCGAACACCAGCGTGTTGACAGCCCCCAGCCGACGGGCATGGTCGTCCAACCGGTCGCAGGCCGCGAGCACGCCCTGTTTGTGCGGGACGGTGACGTTGGCCCCCATGAACCCCAGTCGGGGCAGGGCACGCACACAGTCCACTAGGTCTTCCGGCGCAGTCGGCAGCGGCACATAGGCACCGTCGATGGCATGCTGATCCAGCCAGTAGCCGTGCAGACGCGGCGAGCGGGAGTGTGCCACCGGCCAACCGAGCACACCTGCCAGTCGGCTTCGACCCGTGAGAATCATAAGGTGGTCGAGCTCCAAATCCGGAAGGAGAAATTCAGATGTGAGCAAACATCCGTTGACGCAGATCGGAACGCGAACCTGCCGATGCCAGCTCAGTTCGGCAATACGCGGTGTTCGCGCAGGAAAGCCATCAGCGGCAGCAGGGGGAGGCCAAGGACGGTGAAATAGTCACCTTCCACCCGGCTGAACAGCTGCGCCCCGACACCTTCAAGCTGATAGGCTCCGACGCTGTCGTAAACGGCGTCACCGACTTTATCCAGATAGTCCTGAATGAAGTCCTCGCTGAGCGAGCGAACGGTAAGACGGGCACTGTCGCTTTGATGCCAAATCCGACCCCCATCCTTTACCACGACGGCGCAGGCGATCAGGCGATGCGTCTTGCCCGAGAGGAGACGCAGCGTTTCTGCGGCCTGCTCCCGGTTCTGTGGTTTGTCGAGCCAGGTGCCATCGATATCCAGCATCTGATCGGCAGCCATGACCAAGCAACCGCCGTGTCGGCTGGCGACGCGGTGCGCCTTCATTTCAGCCAGCGCCTCGGCGACGTCGTCGACCCCGGCGCCATCGGCGCGAAACGCGGCCTTGACCTCATCCTCATCGACGCCAGGGCGGTCAGTTAGGTGTACCGGGACGCCAGCGGCTTCCAGCATGCGCCGGCGGGTCGGACTCTGCGAAGCCAGGACGAATGGCGGGACGTCGTCGGTCATCCAGCCTCCTGCGCGCGGTGGCGGCTGTAGTAGGTCATGATGGTCGCGGCCGTTTCCTCAATCGAACGGCGGGTGACATCGATGCTTGGCCAGCCCTTCCGAGCGAACAGACGCCGGGCCTCCTGTACCTCGTCGCGGACTTTCTCGGGATCGACGTAATCGGTGTGGCCAGCGTGTTCGTCCAGCATGTTGAGACGCTGCCGGCGCACCTGAACCAAGCTCTGCGGCTCCTTGGTCAGGCCGATGACGAGCGGGCCGTCAATCCGGAACAGGTCCTGGGGCAGGGGGATCCCAGGAACGTAGGGAATGTTCGCCGCCTTGATCCCCCGGTTGGCCAGATAGATGCAGGTCGGCGTTTTCGAGGTTCGCGAAACTCCGACCAGAATGACATCGGCATCCTTCAACTGGGCCGTCGATTGCCCGTCGTCGTGGCTCAGGGTGTAATTCATCGCTTCGATGCGCTCGAAGTACTCCGTGTCCATGACGTGCTGCAGCCCCGGCTTGCCGGAGATCGGCAGTCCGAAATAGGCGGCGAGCGCGTGGATCACACCGTCCAAAACCGGGATCGTCGGAATGCCGAGTTCGCGGGTTTCCTCGACCAGCTTCGTGCGCAGATCCTCATTGACCAGGGTGAACAGCACCGGCCCGGGATATTTCTGAATCCCCGCGATGACGCGATCCATCTGACTGCGCGTCCGAACCAGCGACCAAACGTGCTCGACCGGCTCGATCCCCGAGAACTGCACGAGACAGGCACGGGTCACTGAACTGATCGTCTCGCCAGTCGCATCGGAGACGAGGTGCAGGTGATAGCTGGTCATATCTCCCCAAAACGCTGATCGTTCAAAGCGCGCAGCCAAACCCTGCTACGCCGGCTGCGTTATGCACAGACGTCCGTCTGCGCCTGTTGATGATCCGGGAGGACTCCAAGCTCACCGCATGGCAAGAGAATTCCACACAGGCTCGCCCGAAATCCATGAGTCGGGTTGTCCGCAAAGCCTACTTGAGCTCCACAGGCTGGGAAAACTGGTATGCGACCATCGTCGCTGACAAGGTTATCCACGTTTTCCACAACCCCTCGGTGGATAGATCGACTCGGCACGGGTCGGACGAGTCAACGCAGGTACGCATGCGAGTCTTGCACATCAATGCAGCTTGCCCGCACAACCCATATTCAGTGTCCGGACAGCCTGGGGACAAACATTTGATCCCCAGGTTCCACCGGCCAGCAACCACAACCGACTCTCTTAAATAAACTCTTCCCAGAGTTTGAAGGACAGGACATGGCCATCGACCACGCCTCCAGGCGACCCGCCGCGACGGGCAAGCCCCTCCTCGACACCTTGAATGGTCATCAGCAGGATGTGCCGCCAATCTGGCTGATGCGACAGGCAGGCCGGTACCTGCCGGAATATCGGGAAATCCGGGCAACAGCCGAGGGGTTCCTCGACCTCTGCTTCACGCCCGAAAAGGCGATCGAGGTTACGCTGCAGCCGATCCGCCGGTATCAGATGGATGGCGCGATTTTGTTCTCCGACATCCTGGTGATCCCCTACGCACTGGGGCAGAAGCTCTGGTTCACCGAAGGCGTCGGGCCGCAGCTGGAAGCGCTTGAGAACCCGGCCGATGCCGCACAGCGCCTATCGATCGAAGGCATGCACGACACGCTGGCCCCGGTGTACGAGACCTTGGCAGGCGTGAAGGCGAAACTGCCGAAGGAAACGACCCTGCTTGGCTTCGCCGGCGCGCCCTGGACGGTCGGCTCGTACATGATCGAGGGCGGCTCCTCGCGCGATTTCTTCAAGGCCAAGCAGTGGATGTTCCAGCAGCCGGAGGCTTTCCAGGCGCTGATCGATCTATTGGTCGAAGCCACGGCCGACTATCTCTGCGCACAGATCGATGCCGGGGCGGATGCCGTTCAGCTGTTCGATTCCTGGGCCGCCAGCCTGGCACCGGATGATGTGATGCGCTGGTCCCTCAAGCCGCTGCAGCAGATCGTGCAGAAGGTGAAGGCGCGTCATCCCAACACCCCGGTGATCGTGTTCCCGCGCGGGGTTGGCCCGATCTACGCGACCTTCGCCGAACAGGGCATTGGCGATGCGCTTGGACTCGACACCGGGCTGCCAGCGGCTTGGGCACGCGAGCATCTTCAAGACAAGGTCGCGGTCCAAGGCAATCTGGACCCGCTACGCGTTGTCGCAGGCGGGGAGGGGATGCGCCAGGCGACCCGCGAGCTGCTGGATACGCTCGCCGGCGGGCGATACATCTTCAACCTGGGTCATGGCGTAGTGCCGCAAACCCCACCCGAGCACGTCGGTGAGTTGGTGGAACTTGTCCGCAGCCACGGCCGGCGTTAGGCGGGATGTGATATCTCCGGCCGTGCGGTCGGCGCATGGCCGGATGAGAGTCTGCGGTGTTGCACGTGAAACATTCCGGTCCGGCAACAGTCGGCCGTAAAACTAAAGAGGGGATCGCATGACCGGATTTCTGGGTCAGGCGTACATCTGGTTCCTGATTATCCACATCCTGTCGATCATCACCTGGATGGCGGGCCTGTTCTATCTGCCCCGCTTGTTTGTCTATCACGCGCAAGCGAACGCCACGGGCGAGCCGGCAGAGACCTTCAAGGTCATGGAACGCCGGTTGCTCAAGGCGATCATGAACCCGTCAATGATCATCGCTTGGGTGTTTGGGATCGCGCTGGCACTCCATATCGGCGCGTTCGCCCAAGGGTGGTTTCATGTCAAGTTGCTGCTGGTGATCGTCATGAGCGCGCTACATATGGCGATGGGCAAGTGGCGCAAGGACTTCGAGGCCAACCAGAACAAGCATGGCCACAAGTTCTACCGGGTGATCAACGAGATCCCGACCGCCATCCTGGTCGTGATCGTGATTCTGGTGAAGCTGAAGCCGTTCTGATTCTTCTCCCTGACGGTAGCGAGCCGGGGCAGGTGGTTTGCGGCGCGAATGCTGTGCGATTTCCATCTCCCCGGACCTCGCGCTCTCAGGAGAAGCACCGGCGGCCACCCGTCTTTGCGAGACTGCGGGCGATGTTGTTATGCCTGTATTATATCGCTAGCGTACACCTGAAACGCGTATCGCGCTGTCACTTGACTTTGCGTCGCGACACGATTAGCTAGCATGGTAGGCGCCCTCCTGTCCTCTCGAGGCGCCGGACATCATTTTCCAGCAAGCGCTTTTCTCTCCGACGCATCTGGTGGATTCGATCCGCTTGCCGCGCTCATGACCATCCCTGGTCACGCGCGTTGGCAACAACCGGCTCACTCCGCCTAACTCGTCGGGAGACCGCGGCTCACGGGACTTGTGCCGCGTGCCCTGTCCCTGCGCCTTCCTCCGCCGCTCAGCCTGACCACCACGAAGTCGACATGCATCTTCAAGACCTCAAGGACAAATCGCCCCAGGACCTACTGGCCTACGCCGAGGAACTGGACATCGACAACGCGAGTTCGCTGCGCAAGCAGGACATGATGTTCGCCATCCTGAAGGAGTTGGCGGACCAGGATGTGGTGATCCAAGGGGGTGGCGTCCTCGAGGTGATGCCGGACGGCTTTGGGTTCCTCCGCTCGCCGGAAGCGAACTATCTGGCCGGGCCAGACGACATTTATGTCTCGCCGAGCCAGGTGAAGCGCTATCAGCTGCGTACCGGCGATACGGTCGATGGCCAGATTCGCGCACCGCGGAAGGGCGAGCGGTACTTCGCCCTCAGTCGCGTTGAGAAGGTGAATTTCGAAGATCCGGAGCGGCTGCGCCACCGGATCAACTTCGATAATCTCACCCCGCTGTACCCGGATCAGAAGATCCAACTGGAACTGCCGGATCCGTCGCGGAAGGACCTGACCCCGCGGGTGATCGACCTGGTCGCGCCGCTCGGCAAGGGCCAGCGCGCGCTGATCGTGTCGCCGCCGCGTACCGGCAAGACGATGATCCTGCAGAACCTTGCCCGGTCGTTCGAGCAGAACCACCCGGAATGCTATCTGATCGTGCTGTTGATCGATGAGCGGCCGGAAGAGGTCACCGACATGGACCGGACGGTGAACGGCGAGGTGATCTCCTCGACCTTCGACGAGCCGGCGCAGCGCCACGTCCAGGTGACCGAAATGGTGCTGGAGAAGGCGAAGCGTTTGGTCGAAGGCGGCAAGGACGTGGTCGTCCTGCTGGACTCGATCACCCGTCTGGCCCGTGCCTACAACACCACTGTGCCATCGTCCGGCAAGGTGCTGACCGGCGGTGTCGACGCCAACGCCCTGCAGCGGCCCAAGCGTTTCTTCGGCGCGGCCCGCAACATCGAGGAAGGCGGTTCCCTGACCATTATCGGTACCGCGTTGGTCGATACCGGCAGCCGGATGGACGAGGTGATCTTCGAGGAGTTCAAGGGCACCGGTAACTGCGAGATCGTGCTCGACCGCAAGCTGGCGGACAAGCGGACCTTCCCGGCGATCGACGCTGCCAAGTCCGGGACGCGGAAGGAAGAGCTGCTGGTCGACCAAAACACGCTGTCACGGATGTGGGTGCTGCGTCGGATCCTCAATCCGATGGGCACGACGGACGCTATGGAATTCCTGACCGACAAGCTTCGCCGGACCAAGGACAACGCTGAATTCTTCGCCAGCATGAACCAGTGACCGCCGTTTCACGGGAAACGTTCCCATAAAGACGGTTTGATCGGATTGAGGCGCGATCCACCTGGGATCGCGCCTCAAACGTTTCCGCGAATGCTGCTTCCCTTCCCAGAGGAGAGAGGGCAGGGGTTATTCCGGTAGCAGGATGGTTGAACCCGTCGTCTTACGCGCTTCCAGATCCTTGTGCGCCCGAGCGGCGTCCTGCAACGGGTAGGTCTGGTTCACCTCGATCTTCACGTCGCCGTCCAGGACCTTTTCGAACAGCGCGTTGGCGCTCTCGGTGAGGTCCTTTCGCGTCGCGGTGTAGTCCATCAAAGTCGGGCGGGTCAGGAACAAGGAGCCACGCTTGGCGAGCTCGCCCGGATTGAACTGGCTGACCACGCCGGATGCATTGCCGAAGCTGACCAGCATGCCGCGGCGCGCAAGCGAGGACAGCGAGGCTTCCCAGGTCGCCTGACCGACGCCGTCGTAGACCACCGGAACGCCGCGGCCATCGGTGAGTTCCTTGACGCGTTCGCCGACGTCTTCCTGGTTATAGAAGATCGTGTGATGGCAGCCGTGGGCCTTGGCCAGTTCGGCTTTGGCTTCGCTGCCGACAGTGCCGATTACGGTCGCCCCGATCGCGTGCAGCCATTGGCAGGCGATCAGACCGACCCCGCCGGCGGCGGCGTGGAACAGAACGGTCATTCCCTTTTTCACGGGAAAGGTTCGGCGCACGAGATACTCGACCGTCATACCCTGCAGCATCATCGCTGCGGCTGTTTGTGTATCGATGCTCTCGGGCAGGCGAACCAGCCGGTCGGCGGGCATGTTGCGGACTGCTTGGTAGGCGCCCAGCGGCGGGGAGGCATAGGCAACCCGATCGCCGATCCGAAGATCGCTGACGCCGTCGCCCAGCGCCTCGACCACGCCCGCGCCTTCGAGGCCGATCGGTGCGGGAAGTTGGGGAACGGGATAGAGTCCGGTGCGATGGTACACATCGATGTAGTTGAGGCCGATCGCCTCCTGGCGTAGCCGAACTTCGCCAGCGGCGGGATTGGGGACCTCCACCTCTTCGGGGGTCAGCACATCAGGGCCGCCGTGTTCATGGATGCGCACGGACAGGGTCATGAGCGTGGTGCCTTTTTTAGTTCCGTTGAGCCGCCCAGCAGCCGTTACCAGCGTGGACGGCGGGCACGAAGGGTAATCCCGTTGCGGTAAAGCTGTCACGGCCTGCCGATCTCATCCGACTGACACGGCCTAGCCCCAGCCGGGGCGATGCGATATATCGCCGAGTACCTGCGCCACCCCTTAAGCCGTTGTAAGGCTGCCTGCATGACCGATCCCGAGTCCTATTTCACCTGCCACATTTTCTGTTGCGAGAATCAGCGCCCGCCGGGTCATGAACGTGGCTGTTGCAAGGAGAAGGATGCCACACGGCTGCGCAATTATCTGAAAGCCCGGGTGAAGGAGTTGGGAGTCCCGGGCGTGCGGGTGAACTCGGCTGGCTGCCTGGATCGCTGTGAGCTGGGACCGGTCATGGTCATCTACCCGGACGGCGTTTGGTACCACTACCGCACGTTGGAAGACGCGGAAGAGATCCTGCAGCGGCATATCGTGGAAGGAGGGCGCGTGCCGCGGTTGATGCTGCAGCCTGGCGATCAGACACCGCCGGTGGGGTAGGGAACGTGGCGATCTGCGTCATCGAAATGTTCCACGTGAAACAATGACGGCTCGGACGATCTTCGCGCTTTCCACGGCGCCTGGGCGGGCCGGCGTGGCGGTGATCCGGATTTCCGGTCCCGATGCTGCGGCCGTGCTCAAGGCTCTGGCTGGCGATCTGCCGGCGCCGCGCCATGCCGTCCTGCGCACCTTGACGGATACCGAAAAGGAGCCGATCGATCGCAGCCTCGTACTGTGGTTCCCCGGGCCGAAATCCTTCACCGGCGAGGACCTGGCGGAACTGCACGTTCATGGCGGCCGCGCGATCATCCAAATGCTGACGGATGTGCTTGCTGCACAACAGGGTTTGCGCCCGGCAGAGGCGGGAGAGTTCACGCGTCGGGCGTTCGACGCCGGAAAGCTCGACCTGACGGAGGTCGAAGGACTCGCCGATCTGATCGATGCGGAGACGCGCGCCCAAGCCCGACAGGCATTACGCCAGATGGAGGGCGCGCTGGGCCAGCGCATCACCGATTGGCGGGACCGATTACTTCGCGCGCGTGCACACATGGAAGCCGCGATCGATTTCGCCGACGAGGAGCTGCCGGAAGGGCTGGACGCGGAAGTTCGTGTGCAGATTATGCAGTTGGCTGGCGAAATCGATGCCACCTTGCAGGATGCCGCACGGGGCGAACGACTGCGTGAGGGTCTGACGGTGGCTATCGTGGGGGCGCCGAACGCCGGCAAGTCTTCGCTGCTCAACGCCGTGGCGGCGCGCGACGCCGCGATTGTGGCGGAGACGGCGGGCACCACGCGGGACATTGTGGAAGTGCACCTGGATCTGGGCGGCTATCCGGTCACGCTTGCCGATACGGCCGGCCTGCGCGCGCTTGACCCTGCGGATGCCGATCCAATCGAGGCGGAAGGCATCCGCCGCGCCCGCGCCAAGGCCGAGCAGGCGGATCTGCGCCTGGTGGTGTTCGACGCGACCCAGGGCATTGATGCGGCCACCGCGGATTTATTGAACGATGACAGCTTGATCGCCTGGAACAAGCAGGATTTGCCGGGTGGAACTCCCCCAGTGGAGGTGGCTAGTCGGCCGGTTTATCCGGTGTCGGCCCGGACTCACGCGGGTCTTCCGGAATTGCTGGATCGGCTGCAAGCCAAGGTGACGGAGCAATTAGGCGTTGCAGGTGCTGCGCCGGCGATTACACGGGCCCGCCACCGCAGTGCGCTGCAAGCTGCCTCCGAGGCTTTGGATCGGGCAGGTTCGGCGGATGCCGCCGAACTGGCAGCTGAAGACCTGCGCTATGCCACGCACGCCCTTGGCCGCGTGACCGGCGAGGTCGACGTCGAAGACCTGCTCGACGTGATCTTTCGGGACTTCTGCATCGGGAAGTGAGCAGCTTGGCAAGGCCCCGTTTCATATGAAACACGGCACTTTGACTTGGGCCCAGGGCTAAGCCATAACCCGGGTATGGTGCAGGAAACGCAATACGATGTGATCGTGGTGGGCGGTGGCCACGCCGGCTGTGAAGCGGCCGCCGCTGCCGCTCGGCTGGGTGCCCGGACGCTGTTGATCACGCATAAGATGAGCACGATCGGTGCAATGTCCTGCAATCCCGCGATCGGCGGGCTCGGCAAAGGGCATCTTGTGCGCGAGATCGATGCTCTCGACGGTATCATGGGCCGGGCGGCGGACGCTGCCGGCATCCAGTTCCGGGTACTCAACCGGTCGAAAGGTCCCGCGGTCCGCGGTCCGCGGTGCCAAGCGGATCGCAAGCTTTATCGCGAGGCCGTGCAGGAACTGCTGGCTGAGCTCGAGACGCTGGAGATTCTGGAGCAGCCGGTCGAGGACCTAACGCTGGATGACGCGGGACGCTGCACCGGCGCGGTGACAGCGGATGGGACCGAGATTGCCGCCGGACGGGTCGTGCTGACGACCGGGACGTTCCTACGCGGGATGATCCACTTGGGCGAGGAGCGTATCCCCGCAGGCCGGGTGGGCGACGAGCCGGCCGTTGGCTTGGCCGCAACGCTGGAGCGTGCGGGTTTCCAACTCGGCCGTCTGAAGACCGGCACCCCGCCGCGTCTGGACGGGCGTACGATCGACTGGTCCGCCACTGCGTCACAGCCTGGTGACGATCCGCCGGAACCTTTCTCGGCCCTGACTGACCGGATCACGACGCCGCAAATTGCTTGCCATATCACCACAACGACGCCAGCTGGCCACGCGCTGATCCGCGAGAATCTGCATCGTGCGCCGATGTATAGCGGGCAGATCGACAGTACCGGGCCGCGGTATTGCCCGTCGATCGAAGACAAGGTGGTGCGGTTCGCCGACAAGGGAGGCCACCAGATCTTTCTTGAGCCCGAGGGCTTGGACGACGACACCGTCTATCCGAACGGCATCTCGACCTCGCTGCCCCGTGAGGTGCAAGCCGACCTGATCAAGACCATTCCGGGCCTGGAACAAGCCGTCATCACCCAGCCGGGCTATGCGATCGAGTACGATTACGTCGATCCGCGGGAACTCCAGGCCTGCCTGGAAACCCGCCGGATTCCGGGCCTTTTTCTGGCCGGGCAGATCAACGGTACCACTGGCTACGAGGAAGCCGGGGCCCAAGGGTTGATCGCCGGGGCCAACGCCGCCCTTCAAGCCGGCGGGACGCAGATGCCGTTCCTGGTCGACCGCACGGAAGGGTATATCGGGGTGCTGGTCGACGACCTGACCACGCGGGGTGTGAGCGAACCGTATCGGATGTTCACCAGCCGGGCGGAATATCGCCTGCGTCTGCGTGCTGACAACGCGGACGAGCGCTTGACCGACAAAGGCGCCGCGACGGGATTGGTGGGATCGGGACGCCATGCGGTCTGGCAGGCGAAGGCTGCGCGGTTACAGGAAGGTCGTGCGCGACTGCAGGAGTTGAACGCGACGCCGGCTGACCTGGCCAAGGCTGGGTTTCACGTGAAACAAGATGGCGTGCGCCGGAGCGCGTGGGATCTCCTACGCGGTGGTGACGCGAGCCTGGTGCGGGTGGCGCAGTATTGGCCCGAATTGGCGGCTTATGAAGACGATGTGGCGCAACGCCTCGAAGTCGATGCGCGCTATGATGCGTATCTGGCACGCCAGGAGCAGGACGTTGCTGCGTTCCGCCGGGATGAACAGCTCGCGCTTCCAGCGGACTTGGATTATGACAAGGTGCCGAGCTTGACGACCGAGGTCCGCGAGAAGCTCGCGACGGCCCGACCGGCGACGCTGGGGCAGGCGGCACGCATTCCCGGGATTACACCCGCAGCGCTGATCGCGCTTTTGACCTACGTTCGGCGGCATCATGACCGGCCGCGCGATGCCGCATGAGTGGTGGACAGCGGCAACCGACCTACACTGCCGAGGATTTTCAGCAGGACACCGGCGTTTCACGTGAAACGCTGGCGCGGCTGACGAGCTATGCCAACTTGCTGACGAAATGGAACAAGGCGGTCAATCTCGTCAGTCGTTCGACGGTGCCGGATCTTTGGTGGCGCCACATGCTGGATTCGGCGCAGCTGGCTGAGCTGCTTCCGGAGGCGCCGCAGTCTCGATACCGGCGCGTCGTGGACTTGGGCAGCGGCGCCGGCTTTCCGGGTCTGGTTCTGGCGATCATGGGCGTGGGCGAGGTCCATCTCGTTGAATCCGACGCGCGGAAAGCAGCCTTTCTGCGCGAAGCCGCCCGGGCCACTGGAACCGAAGTCGCGTTTCACGTGAAACGGGCTGAGACGCTGGAACCGCTCGATGCCGACGTCGTGACGGCGCGTGCCTTTGCACCGTTGGTCGAGCTGCTGAATTATGCGGAACCGTTGATGCGACCTGGTGCAATCGGCCTCTTTCCCAAAGGAAAAGGCGTCGAGAGCGAATTGACGGTCGCGCGGAAAGCGTGGAATATGGCTGTGGACCCTGTTCCCAGCCGGACGGACCCGGCAGCATCCATACTAAGGATAGAGGCTCTTGTCCGAAAAGACGCAAATGGTTGAGGAAGCAACGGCGCGGCGCGGACGGAACGCACGCGTTTTCGCGATCGCCAACCAAAAGGGTGGGGTCGGCAAGACGACGACCGCCATCAATCTCGGCACCGCGCTCGCGGCGTGCGACCTGAAGGTCTTGGTGGTCGATCTCGACCCGCAGGGCAACGCCTCGACCGGCTTCGGCCTGACCCGCGGCGACCGCAAGCGCAACATCTACAAGCCCCTGATCGAAGGCGGGGCGGTCAAGGAATGTGTCGTGCCGACCCATGTGCCCGGCCTGAGTCTGGTGCCATCGGCCGTCGACCTGTCGGGTGCCGAGGTCGAGCTGGCGCAGGCCGAGGAGCGGGAGACGCGGCTGCGCAGCGCCCTGGCGCCCTTGTTGGGCGACTACGATTACATCCTGGTCGATTGTCCGCCGGCGCTTGGCTTCCTGACCCTCAATGCCTTTGTCGCTTCCGATAGCGTACTCGTTCCGTTGCAGGCGGAATTTTACGCGCTCGAGGGCTTGAGCCATCTGATGCGGACGATCGAGCGTGTCCGCCGGGCTTTCAATCCGAACCTGGAAATCCAAGGGGTTGTGCTGACCATGTACGACAAGCGCAACAACTTGTGCGACATGGTGGCGAGCGACGTGCGCGAATATCTCGGCGACGTGGTCTATGACACGGTCATTCCGCGTAACGTCCGGATTTCCGAAGCGCCGTCGCACGGGAAGCCCGTTCTGCTGTACGATATGAAGTCGACGGGGGCGCAAGCCTACATCAAACTGGCCGGCGAAATGCTACGCCGGTTGCGCGGGCAGGCTGATGCGCCCGCCATGGCGTCCTAAGCGCCGCGAAAGCCTTACCGTCTCGCCTCAGGCCGCGAAAGTCTCTACCCATGCCGCCTGCCGCCGCCAACCGAAAGCCCGCGACGTCCGAGTCCGGTACCGAGGACGATACTGCCCAGATGACTGACAACAAGCGCAAGAACCTTGGTCGCGGCCTCGCCGCGCTTCTGGGCGATGAAGAGGATGACGAGCAGGATTACGCGTCGCTCGACAAGGTCCGCGCGAGCCGGACCGTGCCGATCGAGCAGCTGCAGGCGAACCGCTTTCAGCCGCGCCGGGTGTTTGACGAAGAAGCGCTGCAAGCGCTGACCGATTCCATCCAGGCGCAGGGATTGTTGCAGCCGATCCTGGTCCGTCGGCGCGAGGACGATCCGAACAGTTACGAGATCATCGCCGGCGAGCGACGTTGGCGGGCAGCGCAGAAAGCGCAGCTGCATGAGGTTCCGGTGGTGGTCCGCGATATGGCGGACCGCGAGGCCCTCGAAATCGCGATCGTCGAGAACGTTCAACGCCGCGATCTCACGCCGCTGGAGGAATCGGAAGGCTATCAGCGACTGATGGACGAGTTCCAGCATACCCAGGAAGACTTGGCCCGGGTCGTTGGTAAGTCGCGCAGCCACATCGCCAACATGCTGCGTCTGCTGCAATTGCCGGATTCGGTCAAGCAGCTGGTGCAGGGTGGTGAAATCTCGGCCGGACACGCCCGCGCGCTCTTGAACGCGGACGACAGTGAGGCGCTGGCCAAGGAAGTCGCCAAGAAAGGCCTTTCGGTTCGCGAGACCGAGAAATTGGCCCAGCAGGTCAAGCAGGCCGCGAAGGGGCAGGGCAGCCAGAAGACGAAATCGAAGGCTCCCCAAAAGGATCCGGATACCCGGCAGCTGGAAGACGATCTTTCAAGCCTGCTCGGCCTCAAGGTCAATATCGAGTTCCACGGTCAGGGCGGAACCTTGACCGTGCAGTATAAGACGCTCGATCAGTTGGACGATGTGCTCAACCGTCTAAACCAACAGCCGCGCGCGACCCAGCATTAGACCTTCTGCTGAGGATCGCCTAGCTTGGACGATCCTCCAGCCAGTACCGTCGTTTCATGTGAAACCTACCGCCCGCCGGCGGTTTGTTTGCGCCGTTGGCGCAGCGGGGAGCGGCTTGCAATCCGCATGAGTTCGCGTGCGGCAACAGCCTCCACCGGCATGCCGGTGGACTTGCAGCGCGCTTCGGCGTCCAGCAGCCCATCCAGCACCTGGCCAACAAGGGCCGGGCTCCAGGCTTTGGCTTGTGCGGTGAACCGCGGCTTCGCCTTCCAGAAAACGGGTGGCCGCAGTTTGTCGACCGCTTGCTCGACATCGCGCGCGCCAGCCACTTGGTGTAGACGCTTGAAATGGTTTGCCGTCGCGCGTAGCGGCTGAATGGCGTTGGCGCCTTCGGCGAGTGCGCGATCGAACGCCCGTTCCAAACCCGCGAGATCGCCGTCCGCCACCGCGTTCGCGACATCGTCGAGCGACAGGGCAGCGCTATCACCAACACAAGATGTCGCGTCTTCTAGCTGGACTTCACCACTTCCCTTGTAGAGAGCAAGTTTTTCCAGCTCGCTCCGGGTGATTCCCCGATCCGCGCCCAGATGCTGACTCAAATAGCCGAGCGCTTCCCGGCTCACCGATAGGCCGTAGCCTTTCAGCGTCTCCTGAATCAGTCCGCTCAGATCGCGCCCTTCGTCCCGATAGCAGGGCAGGGCGGCGCCCCGGTCCGCCTTCTCGAAGGCGGCACGCAACTTCGAGCGCCCGTCGAGATCGCCCGCTTCGACCACCACGAGTGCGTCGCCCGCCGGATCGGCCAGGAAATCGCGAAAGGTATTGGCCGTATCTTCAGTCGGTGCGCGGACGATCACGACCCGTTGCCCGCCGCCGAAGGCCATCGCGGCTGCTTCATCGGCGAGGGCTGCCGGCGTTTTCTTCACCTGGTCGCCGGTCAACTCGGCAACCCGGAAAGGATCCTCGGGATCCGTCACCACGGAACGGATCAGTTTGCCGGCGCGTTCACGTACGAGCCCGCGGTCCGGTCCGTAAACGAGTACGGCGCGAATATTTGCGTCCGGCTTAGCGGCGAAGCGGTCCGCGTTCGCCGGCTTGACCTTCATTGGTCGCTGCGGACCTTTTTTTCTGGTGATGCGGCCAGAACCGCGTTCGCGCGGGTTGCGATCAGTCGGGCGACCTGGTCGACGACGCGTTCCTGCGCATCCTCGAACGCCGTGACCGTGGCATAGGGCTGATCCCCGACGTTGTAGCTGGTTGCCGCTTCGGCGCTGGAGCTAAACAGCGATTCGGAACTGTCGTAGGATTCAAGCTGCCAGGTTGCGCGCAATTGAAAGCGGCGACGGGTGGCCGTTCCGTCACTGCGCAGGGTACTCGGCTCCGAAACCGAGGAAATCTGGACGGCAAGCCGATATTTCGGGTCACTTGGCTGTCCGCGTGGGTTCAGCTGATCGCGTAGGGCATTATGCAGCTGCTGACCCAATCGATCGGACAGCGGAACGATCGCCACGCTGTTCATCACGCTGGGCGAAACCTGGCCGCTCTGCGGGGTTGCGCGCTCGCCATACATCGGCTGAAAGCCGCAGCCGGCAAGGGCCAGCAGCAGCGCGGCAGCCGCGACCGACGGGCCAATCCGTCGGCGGCCGGGACGGTCGTTACGCAACCACATTGACGATCTTGTTCGGCACAACGATCACCTTGCGCGGTTCCTTTTCCCCAAGCGCGCGTTGCACGGCTGATTCGCCGAGGGCCGCGGCGCGCGCGGTCGGCTCGTCGGCGTCGCGGGGCAGCTCGATCGTGCTGCGTACCTTGCCATTGACCTGCACGGCCATCTTCACCGTGTCGGCGACCAGCAGCTGCGGGTCGGCTTCCGGCCAGGGCTGATCGACCAGCATGGTGGTATGACCCAGGCGTTGCCACAACTCTTCGGTCACGTGCGGCATCATCGGCGCGACCATGCGCACCAACAGTTCGGCCGTTTCCCGCCGTGCCCACTGGTCTGCCGCGCCTTCCGGCTGGAAACTGCCGAGCGCGTTCGCCAATTCGTAAAGCCGCGCGACCGCTCGGTTCAGGCGAAAGTGGTCGATATCGTCGCCGACCGCCTGAACTGTCCGGTGGGCGTTGCGGCGCAGTTCCATGGCCGTCTTCGAAAAGGCATCGGCGGCCAGCTTCGGCGCATCGGCGGCTGGAATATCGCCCAACGCGCCGATCACCATGCGCCACAGCCGTTGCAGGAACCGGTAGGCACCCTCGACACCCGATTCGGTCCACTCCATGTCGCGTTCGGGCGGCGAATCCGACAGCATGAACCAACGCGCGGTATCGGCGCCATAGGCGTCGATCGTCTCGGTCGGGTCGACCGTGTTGCGCTTGGACTTACTCATCTTCTCGACCCGGCCGGCGGTCACGGGCCGGTCGTCGGAATCGACCAGCTTGCCCTCGGAATCGCGCATGACCTCCTGCGGCGACAGCCATTTGCCGTCGACGTTCTTGTAGGTCTCGTGCGCGATCATGCCCTGGGTGAACAGGCCGTCGAACGGCTCCGCCACGTCCAGATAGCCGCAATGCTGCAGCGCCCGGGTGAAGAAACGGGCGTAGAGCAGGTGCAATACCGCGTGTTCGACGCCGCCGATATATTGATCGACCGGCAGCCAGTAATCGACGTCTTCCCGCTCGAACGCCTTGTCGCTGCGCGGGGAGCAGAAGCGCGCGAAATACCAGGCCGATTCCATGAAGGTGTCGAAGGTATCGGTCTCGCGCGTCGCGGCCGCGCCGCATTCGGGGCAATCGACCTGCTTCCAGCTCGGGTGGCGGTCCAGCGGATTGCCCGGCTTGGAGAGATCGACGTCCTGGGGCAGCTCGACCGGCAGGTCGGCCTCGGGAACCGGCACCACGCCGCAGGACGGGCAGTGGATCATCGGGATCGGTGCGCCCCAATAGCGTTGCCGGCTGACGCCCCAGTCGCGCAGGCGGTACTGCGTCGTGCCTTCGCCGTGGCCGAGGTCCTGCAGCTTTTCGACCGCCTTCTGTTTCGCCGTCTCGACATCCAGGCCGTTCAGGAAGTCGGAATTGATCAGCGTGCCGTCGCCGGCGAAGGCGGTGTCGTCGATGCTGAAGCTGCTCGCATCGCCGTCTTCCGGCAGCACCACCGGGGTGACGGGGAGGCCGTAGCGCCGGGCGAAGTCCAGATCGCGCTGGTCATGGGCCGGCACGCCAAAGATCGCGCCGGTGCCGTAGTCCATCAGCACGAAGTTGGCGACGTAGACCGGCAGCTCGACCTCCGGCATAAACGGATGTCGTGCCTTCAGGCCGGTGTCATAGCCGCGCTTTTCCGCCCGTTCGATCGCTTCTTCCGAGGTGCCGAGCTGCTCGCACTCCTGGCGGAAGCGGCGCAGGTCGGGATCCTTCTGGGCGAGCTCTTCGCTCAACGGATGGTGTGGCGACAGGGCGCAGAAACTGGCGCCGAACAGCGTGTCCGGGCGGGTCGAGAACATCTCCAGCCGATCCGTGCGCCCGTCGACCTCGAAGAACACCCGTGCGCCTTGCGACCGCCCGATCCAGTTCTGCTGCATCAGCCGGACCTTGTCCGGCCAGCGCTCCAGATCGCCGATCGCCGCCAAAAGCTCGTCGGCGAAGGCGGTGATCTTGAACATCCATTGTGGCAGCTTGCGCTGCTCCACGGGCGCGCCGGACCGCCAGCCCTTGCCGTCCTGCACCTGCTCGTTCGCGAGCACCGTCTGGTCGACCGGGTCCCAGTTGACCCAGGATTCCTTTCGGTAGGCTAGGCCCTGGCGGTAGAACTCCAGGAACATCGCCTGTTCGTGGCGATAGTACTCGGGATGGCAGGTGGCGATCTCGCGCGACCAGTCGATCGACAAGCCCATCGATTTGAGCTGGTCGCGCATCGCGTCGATGTTCTGGTAGGTCCATTCGCCCGGATGCACGCCGCGGTCGATCGCCGCGTTCTCCGCCGGCAGGCCGAAGGCGTCCCAGCCCATCGGGTGCAGCACGTTGAAGCCGCGCGCCCGCTTATAGCGCGCCACTACATCGCCGATGGTGTAGTTGCGCAGATGGCCCATGTGGATGCGCCCCGAGGGGTAGGGGAACATCTCCAGCACGTAGCATTTTTGCCGGCTGGGATCGCGGGTGACCTCAAAGGCGCGCGCCTGATCCCAGGCGCGCTGCCATTTGGCTTCGGTTTCCTTGACGTTGTAGCGACTCGTCATCGGGCTGTTCGACACTCGGGTGTTGGGCGAAAACCGCCGCGCCTTGCGGCGCGCCCCGGTGGGTCGCCGCGGCGCGTGCGATCCAGGGGCGGTTATTGGGTGCTGGCGATGCGCATTTCGCGGGCGCGGGCCAGGATAGCGTTCTCCAGCTCGGTGGCGGTCTGCCCCTGGACTTCGACATCGCGCCAGGTGCCATCGGGGCCGCGCTCCTGCCGGAAGACGGAAACCCGCAGGCCATCGGCGCGCAGTTGCCGGCCCAGGATGTACAGATTGACCTTGAAGCGCTCGTTCGGCGTCTCCGGCGGCGAATACCAGTCGGTCAGGACCACGCCCCCGAACGGATCGGCCGAGTCCACGGGCATGAACGAGAGCGTATCCAACGACGCGCGCCAGAGGTAGGCATTGACGCCGATACCGGTCCCGCCCTGGGGCGCTTCTTCGTCGGTTCCCAGCAGTTCGACACCGCCGTCGCCGCCGAGGACCGAACCATCCCGGTTTCGGGCGTTGCCGCCGTCGCCGCCGATCCGGCCCGGATAGTCACTCTCGCCGCCGCCCGCGCACGCGGTCAGCGCCAGCAACAGGGCGACCGCGGGGACGATCCGGGGGGTCCAGGGCGAACGCGCATTTCGAAGGCGTGTCACAGATGATCTCCAAACATGACTTCAGGCGGCCGATAGGCGGGGTATAAACCACAAAAAGAGGGGGCAGCAAGATGGCCTTGCTGCCCCCTCGATCTCAGATCTCAGCGCGGTGCGTTAGGCACCGCAGCGATGCCGAGATTTAGAACGACACGCCCACGCCCGCGAGCAGGGTGGTGTAGTCGTTGTCATCCACGTTTTCGCTCTCGAGCTGACCGTACACACCGGTGGTGTAGACGTTGACGCCGGAGCCGAGCGCGTAGTTGAGGCCCAGCTGACCCTCGGTGCGCTCGTCTTCGCCGCCGCCGGCCAGGTCCTGGGAGGCATAATAGCCGGTCAGGCTGATCGACCACGGGCCGGTGGAGTACGCCACGCCCAGGTCGCCGGCCATGGTATCCTCGTCATCGGTCTCACCGAAGCCATAGGCGCCGCCGAACTCGAAGCCGGCGAAGCCGAGCACGGCACCACCGGTGATGCCCCAGGTGTCACCCTGGTTCGCGACGTTCTTCGTGGCACCGGTCAGCGAGGCGGCTAGATCGAAGCTGCCGAAGCTGTTGACGTAGTTCGCGCCACCTTCCCACAGATCCGTGGTCTCCGTCGCGTCACGGCTCGGGAACACCGCGTCGGCGTTGCCGTCCGGCGCGTGGGTCACGCCCAGCTGGAAGCCGGCGAAGCGCGGGGTGTAGTAGTTGATCTTGGTGGAGTCGCCGCTGTCGTTGAAGTTGACAGTGATCGGCGCCGCGTTGCCGGACAGGTTGTAGAACGCACCGGTGGTGTTGTTGTAACCGCCCGGATAGACCGCCTTGATCGAGGTCGCGCCGTACTTCATCGTGTCGTGCGCGCCGTCCTCGTGGCCCAACTCGACGCGGCCGAACGACCCCTCGAGGTAGACGATGTTCTCGTCGATGTTGTCACGTTCGCCGTTGCCGTCGTTGTTGTCGGCCTCGACCTGGACGCTCATGCCGGCGGTGATGCCGTTGTCGAGCGTGATCTCACCGTTGAACAGCAGCTCGGTGTTCGTGGAGAAGTCGTAGTCGCTCTCGTGGTAGCCATCGCCGGCGGTATACGCACTAGTGCCCGGGTTATCCTGGTCAACCCAAGTGGCATAGAAGTCGCTGAAGCCGCCGACGGTGAAGCTGGCATCCTGCGCCTGCGCCGCGGTGGCGCCCATGCCGAACGCGGCGACGAGCGCCGTCGTTGCGAAAAGGCTCTTCTTCATAGGGATCCCCCCTTTAGAAAGTCGTTGACTGCCACGAACTGGGCTCGCTTGAGATCACCCATTTCCGAGCCCGCGTTCATGAGCTTTGATAACGAGACGCCTGAGCGATTGCAAAGCCTGTTCGATCGATGCTGAGCGATTTTTGCGACACTGTGTCCCTAATGCCACAGTGCGCAAAGTCAGCGACTTAGAGCCCTTCGTTGACTCGATGCGGCCCTTGGTTGGGCTTGGCCGTTCACACCGGTGCGGATTATCGTAGCGCCGCCGCGGCTGCGCCAAAGTCTCCGCGCGAAAACCAAACCTAGTCCTCAAGACGGAGATACCGCCGTTTTGCCTAAGATTTTCTGGGTCGCGTCCTATCCCAAATCCGGCAACACCTGGATGCGGGCGTTCCTGGCAAACCTGCTGATGGCCAAGGAGCATCCGCTTTCGCTGAACGAGATCGGCGAAGCCTGCGCCAGCGAAGCCAACATCGCGTGGTATCTGCCGCTGCTGAAAGGGCATCAGAGCTCGCTCGAAGATCTGTCCCACCCGGAGATCATGGAGCTGCGGCCCAAGGCGCAGAAACGGATCACCGAGGTCAACAAAAACGACGTCTTCATCAAGACGCACAACCTGCACGGCTTGCTCCACGACAAGCCGCTGATCCGGGACGATCTGACGCTTGGTTTCCTCTACATCATCCGCGATCCGCGCGATGTGGTGATTTCCGGCGCCGACCACTGGGGCGTGACGATCGACGAAATGCTGGATTGCATGGCGGAACCGACCGCGGAAACCGCCCCCATGCCCGGTCGCCAGGTGTTCGAAAAGCTCGGCACCTGGTCGATGCACGTCGATTCCTGGATGTCGGGGGAGACCCGCAAGCGGCTTTCGGTACGCTACGAGGACCTGTTGCGCGACCCGATCAAGTACTTCACGAAAATCGGCATGGGCCTGGGCCTGTCCAAGGATCGCGCACGGATTCAACAGGTGGTCGAGTGGACCAGCTTCTCGAAGCTGCGCGAGATGGAGAGCCAGGAAGACTTCGTCGAGCGTTCGGTCAATTCGGAACGCTTCTTCCGTTCCGGCAAGGCGGGAGGTTGGCGCAAACAGCTTTCCCCCAAACAGGTTGCCCGCATCGAACGCGACCACGGCGAGGTGATGCGCAGGTTCGGCTACCTGTGACGCCCGCTCGTCTCAAACCGAAGGGAGCGCTCCGGTGAGCGAAGTTGCCGCCCGCCTCGCTGAAACCCGCGACAAGATCGCCGCCGCGGCGCGCGGCATCGGCCGCGATCCCGCGGACGTGTCGCTGATCGCGGTCAGCAAGAAACAGCCCGACGAGCGGGTTCAGGCCGCGCTCAACGCCGGCCAGCGTGTGTTCGGCGAGAACCGTGTGCAGGAAGCGCAGCAGCGTTGGACCGAGCGGCGCGCTGCGCTTGCGGACCTGGAGCTGCACCTCGTCGGCGCATTACAGTCGAACAAGGCGAAGGATGCGGTCGAGCTGTTCGACGCCATCCACAGCGTCGACCGGGAGAGTGTCGCCAAGGCCCTGGCCAAGGAAATCGCCAAGCAGGGCCGCCGACCCCAGATGTTCGTTCAGATCAATACCGGCGAGGAACCGCAAAAGGCCGGTATCGCGCCCGGCGACGCCGATGCCTTCATCGCCTGGTGCCGGGACGAGCTCGATCTGCCCATCGTGGGTGCGATGTGCCTTCCCCCGGCCGAGGAAGAGCCGGCGCCGCATTTCGCCCTGTTGGCCAAGATCGCCGCGCGCAACGGCCTGCCCAAGCTATCGATGGGCATGTCCGGCGATTACGAGACCGCCGTTCAGTTGGGCGCGACGCATGTGCGCGTCGGCTCGGCCCTGTTCGGCGCGCGGGCGGGCTGAGGCCCGTTACCGGTTTCAGGGCCAGGCGTCGTCGCCCCGGTCGTCCCGCTTGCTCTCGTTCTGTCGCGGATAAAGCTGCTGGCCGATCTGGCGGAACAGCTGGTCGACCTTGGGATCGTCCGGGCCGTTGACGTCGATGGCGCGGCCGGTCATCCGGGTCACCGCCTTGTCCCCGCGGCACAGCGCTGCCGTCACGGCAAGCGTGTCGCCCGCCTCGACAGCCGAGCCGGACACGTTCGCGGTACAGGCGTTTGCCGGAGTCACCGTCGCATCCGGATTGGCGACGATCACGGTACGTACCGGCCCCTCGGGGGCATCCGCCGGAGTCGCGAAGACGGTGAACTCGGGCCCCGGATGCGATTCGCTCAACGCCTCAGCCGCAACCTCGGCGAAGCGTGTTTCCGCCCCGGGGAAGGGCTGTCCCTTGATCTCGAGCGCCATGCCGCCGCGGCTGGCGGCATCGGCGATCAGGGACGGATCGTAGCCTGACTGGCGCGAATCGTTCACCACCACGCCTGTGCCGGCACAAGCGGCAAGGCTCAAGAGGGGCAGGGCGAGGGCGAGCGCGCGCGGCGCGAAACGGGTCGATCTCATTCTCATCTCTGCAATGGCGTATCTACGGGTGCGAGGGGGCAGGGCGGATGTCCAGCCTGCTCGCGGGGGTTAATGCGCTGATCACAATATGGAGTGCCTCTCGGGGCAGCGCAACACACCCTTCCGTCGGCGCCAACCCGGGCCGCGCAACATGCAGGAAGATCGCGCTGCCGGCGCCCGCGACCGGCGGGTCATCGTTGAATCCCAAGATCACCAGCAGATCGTACAGCGGATCGTCGCGCCACATGTCCTCGTGGCTGCCGGGATAGGGCTTGGTCACCGGGCGGTTATAGTGTGCGGGATCGTTCGGATCGTCGCACCAGCCATCGGTGGGATCGATCGCGGAGATCGGCAGGGACGTCGAGGGCGGCGCGATGCGATCTGGGCGATAGAGCACCCGGCGTACCGGCCAACGGCCGACCGGGGTCATGCCATCCCCCTCGCCCCGCTTGGTTCCAACACCCCCGCGGCCAACGGCACAGGCAAACGCGCGTCCATCCGGCAGGCGAACCTGCCAGCCCTGGGCGGTCGGTTCGACGATCACATCCATGATGCCCACGCTAGCGGGCGATTGCTATCTGTGCCAGGGGGGCGGCTCAGTGCGTTTTATTGCGCCTCGCGCATCGTTTCGTATTTCTCCAGCGCGCGCATCATCCGCTCCGCCAGATCGCCATGCGCCGCGGCAGCGGCCGGGTTCGGCTGCGATGCCTGCGTCTGGGACGTTTGTGTCTGGGACGTTTGCGCCTGGGATGACGCTGACGTCGCCTCCGACGGGCGGCTCTCGCCCCCGGTCGAGCCCGTGCCGGCGCTGGTGTGGGCCGGTGTCGGCACCGCGCGCGGATCGCCTTGCAAACGCCGGTCGCCGAGTGGGTCCGTCTGGGCGGCCAGGGCGGCAGTGCTCGTCCGTGCCCGCATGTTGGTCAACGCGGCCCGGTCGCCCAGCGGCATGAAACTGCTCGGGGCAGTGCGGTTGGAAGCCGGGCGGCTTTCGGAGTCGGCCTGCGGCATGCTGTCGCGTCCCGGCGTCGCCCGCGCCTCTTGGCGGCTTTGCAGCTCGGCTCGGCTGCGGGTGGCGGCTGCTTGATCCGCCTGGGCGGCCGTGGCCGCCGCGCCGGTATCTCGGGCGAAGGCGCGCAGCGCGGCCATACCCGTGAGTGCCCCACCGCCCGCGATGGCGGCGTCATCGGCGGCCGGGCGGGCTTCTTGTGCCGCGGTGTCCTGAGTCTTGGTGGGTGTTTGAGCGGCCGTCTGCGTGGGGGACGCCGGCGGGACAGCCGACTCCTCGGCCTTGGACTCCTGCGCCTTGGGCTGAGGCTGGGCCTGGGCGACCTGAACCTCCTCAGCGGGCGTCTCGCCCTCGCTCATGCCCAGTGCGACCATGACATGTTCGCCCAGGTCGCTGCCGGTAGCTTCCTCCGCGATCGCGTTCACCAGCCCGCCGACGAAGCCGCCGACGCCGCCGTACAGCCCGCCGCCGACGACCCGTGCCGCACCCTGGATCGTATCTCCGGTGATCTCGCGATAGATCGTCGAGACGACCGGCAGATGCTGCAACGGGTTGATGACGTCCAGCAGGTCGTCGAACGAGGCTTCCGGCGCGGTGCCGTTGGCTTTCGCCTGCTCGTAGCGGCGCAGGTCGCCCCACGGGTCGCTGTGCTCGGAGCGGACGTCCGACTGCGCGTGATTGACGGGGAAGGAAATCGGCATGGGCGCGCTGGGCTCGGCCTCGAGGTCACAGGGATCGGCGATCGTGTGACCTCATGTAAGCAAACCGCGTGCCAGCAGGCGGAATCCCCGAATCCCGGTGTGTCGACCAGGCGTGCGTCGCCACTGTGCGCCGCTACCCGGTAGAAACTGCCGTGTCGGCCCGGCAAAGAGCGACGTGGCGTGGTCTAGTCGAAGCGGTGGCCGAACCGCTCGGCCTTGGTCGCCAGGTAGCGTTCGTTGTGGCCGTTTGACGGGAAGGCATGCGGCACCCGATCGCGTACCTGGATGCCGGACCCCGTTAGGGCTTCGACCTTTCTTGGGTTGTTGGTCAACAACCGGACTTCGCCGATGTCGAGCTGGCGCAGCATCTCGGCGGCCGGTCCGAAGACCCGCTCGTCGGCGTCGAAGCCGAGCGCGTTGTTCGCATCGAGCGTGTCGATGCCGGCGTCCTGTAGGCGATAGGCGCGCAGCTTGTTGACCAGGCCGATGCCCCGACCCTCCTGAGCCAAGTACAGCAGGACGCCGCCGCCGGCTTCTGAGATCGCGTGGATCGCGCCGCGCAGCTGATCGCCGCAGTCGCAGCGCAGGCTGCCCAGCAGGTCGCCGGTGAAGCACTCCGAATGCAGCCGGACCAGCACGGGCTGTCTGGTGTCCGGCTGGCCGATCACGATCGCCAGATGCTCCGGTCCGCCGTCGCGTGGACGGAAAGCGTGGACCCGGGCATCTTCCGCGCCGGCCAATGGGATCCGGGCGTCCGCTACCGCGTGCAGGTCCGCCGCGGCGCTCGCCAGTTCCCTCGGTAGGTCGTCGGCTGCGACCCGGAGCAGATCGTGCGCGCTGGCCCAGGTGTCCGGATCCTGTCCGTTCAACGGGGCCGGCACCGCCAGCACGGCGGGCAGCAGCCGGCCTAGCTTGGTCAGGGTGAGCGCATGCGTCGCCAACAGATCCGCCGTGGCGATTCGATCGACGGTCGGCAGGCTGCGTTCGGCCGGGGCCGTTGGATCGGCGAGGGAAAGCAGCGCGGCCGCCGTCCGTTCCGGGGTGTCGCTGGCGATCTGCAGGTCGACCGCTTGGGCGCCTTCGGGCGCGTTCAAACCCAGGGCGGCGGCACGCCAGGCGGTGACGGTCAGTGCCGGCAGTATGCCTGCGAAGGCTCGCAAGCGTTGCGCGCCGTCGGGGCCGGCCTCTTCCGCTGCCAGGGCCAGCAACGCTTCGCCACTTTCGAGGGTCAGGAGCACCGGGTCGCCGCGGCGCAGTTCCCCGATAGCCCGGTCGACTCGCCGGCGGGTGGCGGCATCCAGGGGCTGCGTCGGGACGGGGTCGGTTGGTTGGGCGGGCTGCTGGCTCATGCGGGTCGGGTGATGCTGTGCGGCGATCTGTTGGGAAAGGGAACGATAGCCAAGGCAGCTTAGCCGCCGGTGCACCGGCCTGTCATCCGGGCCTGTGTTGCGGGCAGGCTGTCATGGACACGGCCTGCCTCTCAGGTAGGGCTTCGCGCCAGATGCGCAAAGGTGTAGCACGGTCCAAAGCACGCGCTTGGCCGGCAACGCAGCGTCGCCGCAAGCGCGACAATGCGCGGAAGGCTGTCCAGAACAAACGGCCGCGAAGCAACCGGATCAGGCAGGAGACCGACATGATGGCCGAGATCATCTACCGCGACTGGGATCAGGAGCGTTTGGATGCGGAGGTGAATCTGCGCGCCCGTTGGCCGGATCATGCCGACTTCATCGAACGCTGGGCGCGGGACAGCTCGGCCGTGCGCGGTCGGCGCCATGGACTGATCGATCTTGCCTACGGTGCCTCGCCGGGGGAGCGGCTGGACCTCTTCCCGGTTTCGGGGGCGACGGCTGCCCCCGTACTGGCGTTCATCCACGGCGGCTATTGGCAGGCCCTCGACAAGGGTCACCACAGCGACCTCGCACCTGCGTTTGTCGATCAGGGCATCGCTTTCGCGTCGCTCAATTACGATCTCGCGCCCAAGGCCAAGATCGGCGACATGATCGAGCAGGTGCGCGCCGCGCTTGCCTATCTGCACGATCATGCCGGTCGGCTGGGCCTGGATCCCGAGCGTATTTTCGTCGCCGGCCATTCCGCCGGCGGGCACTTGGCGGTGAGCGCGCTGGATCGGGACTGGCCGGCGCAGCGGGGCCTGCCGCGCGATCTGGTCAAGGGCGCGTTGTCGCTGTCTGGTGTCTACGATCTGGAGCCGATCCGGCTCAGCTATCATCAGGCGGTATTGGGGTTGGATGCGGATGAGGTCGCCGCCTGGTCGCCGCGCCGCAGCTTGCCGACGGATGCGGGGCCGTTGCTGCTCGCCGTGGGGGGCGCGGAAACCAACGAATTCCTGCTGCAGCAGGAGGAGTTCCTGGCCGCTTGGCGCGGCGCCGGCCTGCGGGCGGGTGCGGTGGATCTGCCGGGCCGCCACCACTTCGATGTGGTCGAGACGCTGGGCGCTCCGGATCACCCGTTGCATCAGGCCCTTGCCGGGCTGATCGCGCGCGGCGACCTGGAGTAGCTTTCCTGCCAGCCGATCACCCGCCGGACACGGTCGCGTGATCCCCACCAAGCGGCGGCTGGGGCCAGCTTGCGCACCCGGAGCCGTGGTGGTAATGCCGAATTCGGCGGGCGCGCAGATCCACGACCCCGCAATTCCGGGCCAGGACAGTCGCAAGGAACCAGGCATGACCGCCGCGACGGGCAAGAAGATCCTGCTGGTGGACGACGACGATACGCTGCGTGAATCGCTCGGCGAACAGCTGCGCCTGCACGAAGAGTTCGTCACCGAGGAAGCCGAAACCGGCGCCAAGGCGATCGACCTTGCCAAGGCGGCGCATTTCGACGCCATCCTGCTCGACGTCGGTTTGCCGGACATGGATGGCCGCGAGGTCTGTCGCATCCTGCGGCGCAACCAAGTCTCGTGCCCGATCGTGATGCTGACGGCGGCGGAAAGCGACGCCGACACCATCCTTGGGCTCGATTCCGGCGCCAACGACTACATTACCAAGCCGTTCCGCCTGGGCGTGCTGCTGGCCCGACTACGTGCGCAACTGCGCCAGCACGAGCAGAGCGAGGACGCCGTCTTCACGATCGGCCCCTATACCTTCAAGCCGGCGGCGAAGCTGCTGCTCGATACCCAGGAACGCAAGATCCGCCTGACCGAGAAGGAAACGGCGATCCTGAAATATCTCTACCGCAGCGGCGACAAGACGGTCGGCCGCGACACCTTATTGGGCGAGGTCTGGGGCTACAACGCGGCTGTCACCACGCATACGCTGGAAACCCACGTCTATCGCCTGCGTCAGAAGATCGAGGCCGACCCCGCCAACGCCGAAATCCTGGTGACCGAAATCGGGGGCTATCGGCTGGTGCCGTAGGCGGCCTTTCGCAGCACGCCTACGGTGGCTACCGTTCCCCCGTTATGCCGGTGCCGTCCGTGACAGCCGCAGGCTGAGCAACAGGCTTAGGGCGAGCGCGGCGGCGGTGATCGTGCCCAGGATCGGGGCGGCCAAAGTCCATCCGCCGGTCAGCTCGAATGCTTCGGCCAGCAGGATCGGGCCGGCCAGAACGCCGGTATTGCGCCCGGTCATCAGGATGCCGAAGGCACGCGCGTTCGCCTGGCCCCGCCCGGCGATCCGGCTGGGGGCGGCGAACAGGCAGGTCGGCACGATGCCGGCCCCGATGCCGTAGAGCCCGAGGGTCAGCGCCCCGAACGCGTCCGCGCCGGCGAATGGCACCAGCCCCCAGGTTGCTGCCTGTAGGCCAAGCCCGATCACCAGCAGCCGGCCGATCGGGATGCCTCGCTGCAACAGCCGTCCGGTCGCCAGGATCGACGGCAGCATGATGGCGATCGGCACGGCATAGCCGAGCAGGGCGCTGTCCATATCAAGACCGAAATCGACCAGGGCCTGCGGCAGCCAGGTCATGTAGGCGAAATACTGCCCCGACCAGAGCATAAAAACGGCCGCCGCGAGGGCGAGAGACAGACCCTGCGTGCGCTCCAGCCGTTGATCGCTTCGTGTCGGTTTATCAGTCTCTCCTTGCTGGCCGCCCAGGTCGATACCGCCACGCAGACGCAAGGCCAGCAGCCACAGGGCCAAGGCCCCGGTCAGCAGCAGACCGAGCCACCACAGGCCGGACCAGCCGGTCAGATGGAAAGCCGGGCCTGCGGCTCCGACCGCGACCAGCTGACCGACCGGAATCCAGGCCGCGGTCGCAGCGACCACGAGCGGCAGCGCCTTTTCACTGGCGTTGGCGTTGGCCAGCACGGGCCCGGCAATGGCCAGCACGGTGAACGCGACCCCTTCGATCAGCCGGCCCGCCAGCACGCTCGCCCCCGATTGCGGCAGGACCAGTGTGAGGGCAACGCCCGCTGTCATCAGCGCCAGCGCGGCTGCGACCGGCATGCCCGCGCCGCGGCGCGCAATCGTCCGTCCGAGCAACAGCGAGAGCAGCAATCCGGCGACCGCGTAGGCGGACATGAACCCGCCAGCCAGCCGCGAATCATAGCTGTAAGCCTCCAGCATCAAGGGCAGGGCGGGGGGCATCTTGAACTGCTGGAACGCGGCGTAGCAGGCGATGGTCAGGCCAAAGGCGATGCCGGTCCAGTTGCTGCGTTCGGTCATTGCATATCCGGAACGGAAACGGGCTGGGAGCACGTGGCTCCGCGAGACATACATGCCCGTCGCGGGATCGTCACTGCCGCGACCGCCGGTCGGCATGGCAGGATGGCGTGCGCGATCTCCTGATGAAGTCCGCCCCGAGAGGTTCCATGACCGCTGCCCGCCCTACCTTGCGCCGCCTGATTTTCGGCCTGTCCACCGTGCTTGGCCTGAAGGCGCGTGGGATTTTCATCCCCTATCGCCATGCCGACCGCCTGCCTGAGCCTGGACGCCGCGACGCCTATCCCCAGCAAGGCGAGCTGTTGCGCGGGCGAGAGCCGGCGATGCGCGGCTGGCTGGATACGCTGGATGGGCTCGACACCGAACTGCGCGCGATTCCCGAGACGGGCGGTCCGCCCGAGCCACGCTGGCGCCAGGGCTGGTTCGCGCCACTGGATGCGGCGATGGCCTACACGGTCGTGCGCACGCGCAAGCCCCGGCGGATCGTCGAGGTCGGGTCTGGCCATTCAACCCGCTTCCTGGCGCGGGCGGCGCGCGATGGCGGGCTGGAAACGCAGATCACCTGCATCGACCCGGCGCCCCGCGCGACCCTGGAAGGACAACCGGTTCACTTCCGTCAGGAAACGCTGCAGGAGGCCGGGTTGGCGGCCGTCGCGGAGCTGCTGCCGGGCGATCTGCTGTTTATCGATTCCAGCCACGTGCTGGCGCCAGGCAGCGACGTCGATCTGGTGCTGACCCAACTGCTGGCGCACCTGCCGCAAGGCGCGCTGGTGCATCTGCACGACATCTTCCTGCCGGACGACTATCCAGCCGATTGGGCCTGGCGCGGCTACAACGAGCAGTCCGGGATTGCGCCGATCCTTACATCCGGCTGGCGTGTGCTGTTCGCCAGCCACTACGCGGCCACCCGGATGACGGACCGGGTTCAGGCCGGCACGGTTGGCCGCTTGCCGACGGAGTCCGAGGCGATTCCCAGCAGCCTGTGGCTGGAGAAGACAGCGGGCCGGCTGTAGCGGTCTTGTTCTCAGTGCGGCGGCAGGGCGCTGACCCCGATCAGCCAGGGGTGCAGATGCATCACCGCGGCATAGACCGCCAAGCCCAGGACCGGTCGCCACAGCCCCAGACCCTTCCAGTCCATGCGGGTCCGCCGGGCGATCAGGGCGGCGAACGGGACCAGGCTGGTGGTGAGCTGGATCGGCCCCCAGCCGGCGCCCATCTGGCGCTGGCGCTTGAGGTCGATGTGCACCATCCCGCCCACCGACAGGATCAGCAGGCCGGCGAACACCACCATCGATGCCGCGTCGCCGTTCACGCACAGATGGGAGAAGGCCCACAGCGTCGTGCCCCACAGGAAGGGGTGGCGGGTGATCCGCAGGATGCCGGGCGCCGGATCTTCCGGCCCCAGATCGGCCGCGCGCTGGTCGCCGCCGACCAGGGTCGGGCTGCGCGTGGTCACGCCCGCGACCACCAGGATTGCCGCGAGCGCGTTCAGCACCGTCGGAATCCAATAAAGCTCGATCGGCGGATACCAGACCGGGATTGCCGGGGCGGTGCCGTAGGCCAGGACCAGCCACAACAGCGCACCGGTCATCGCCAGCGAATAGACGGTGGTGAACCCCTGCGCGCCCAGGAAGCGCACCGCGGGATCCCGCAGCGCCTGGCTGGACAGCAGGAAGTGACCGCCGACGAAGAACACCGTGGCGGCGAACAGGGCGTCGAGGGTTCCGAACATCGTGGCGGTAGGGCTTTCCGAAGTGGATCCTGGGCGATGGCGCGGCGCGCGGGCAGGGGCGCGCCCGGTCTTGTGGCGCCGGGCGGAACCGTGCGACAAGCCGGGCCGCCGCCGCAAGCCCGGCGACCCTTGATCAGGACCTTTTGCCGCGATGACCGACCAAAACGACCCTTCCAACGAGCCCAGCGCCGCGCCCGGCGCGGAGGACCCAAACCGCCCGAAACGTACCGAGGATAGCGATCCCCTGGCGGGCGAGATCCTGCGCCTGATCGAGCAGCGCGGGCCCGGCAAGTCGATCTGCCCCAGCGAGGTCGCGCGGTCGTTCGCGGAGGAACGCCGCAAGCCGACCGATCCGCCGGACCTCTGGCGCAAGTACCTGCCGGCGGTGCGTCAGCAGGCCAAGAACCTCGCCCGCCAGGGGCGCATCTCGATCCTGCGCAAAGGCAAGCCGGTCGATCCGACGGTGCCGGTCAAGGGTGTGGTCCGGCTTAGCCTGCCGGTCGAGGCGGAGGAGCGCGGCGACGACAGCTGATCTGCCGCGCCGCGTCTATATGAGGGTGGCTGTTAAACCGTCGGCTCGGCGATACCGTGGGCGCGGCAGCAGGCGGTGACGGTGTTGGCGAGCAGCACGGCGATCGTCATCGGGCCGACACCGCCCGGCACGGGTGTGATCGCCCCCGCGACCTGCTTGGCGCTGTCGAAGTCGACGTCGCCCACCAGCGGGCCCTTCTCGCCCTCGCGCTCGGGTGGCAGGCGGTTGATGCCGACGTCGATCACCGTCGCGCCCGGCTTGATCCAGTCGCCCGGAACCATGCGCGTGCGCCCGACCGCGGCGACCAGGATATCCGCGTTCCGGCAGACGGCCGCGAGGTCCTTGGTCTTGGAGTGCGCGATCGTGACCGTGCAGTTGCGCGCCAGCAGCAACTGGCTCATCGGCTTGCCGACGATGTTGGAACGGCCGAGCACCACCGCGTTCAGTCCGGTCAGGTCGCCTAACTGATCTTCCAGCAGCATCAGGCAGCCCATCGGCGTGCAGGGGACCAGCGCGCGGTCGAGTTGGCCGCGGCTCAGCAACCCGGCATTGACGACATGGAAGCCGTCGACGTCTTTCGCCGGATCGATCGCCGCCAGCACCTTTTCGGAATCGATCTGATCGGGCAGGGGGAGCTGCACCAGGATGCCGTGGACGTTCGGGTCGGCGTTTAGCTGATGCACGAGGTCCAGCAGGGTCTGCTCGTCGGTGTCGATCGGCAGGCGATGCTGGAACGACTGCATGCCGACCTCGCCGGTCTTCTTCGCCTTCATGTTGACGTAGACCTGACTGGCCGCGTCCTCGCCCACCAGCACGACCGCAAGGCCCGGCTGGATGCCGTGCTGGTCACGCAGCTGTTCGACTTGCCGGCCGACGCGGGCCCGCACGTCGGCGGCATAGGCCTTGCCGTCGATCAGTTGGGCGCTCTCGCCTTGGGACTGCGCCGTCTCGGACGCGCGTGCCTGGGTCATGAGATGATCTCTCCACTGCCCGTTATCGGTTTGCTGATGCGGAACTGTGCCGGCGCGACGGGTCGCCGCACCCGCCCGAAACCGCCATCGAACCCTTTCGGACCGACGTTGGCGCTCACCCGTCTTGTCCCCCGGGCGGCAGCTCCGCCGCCAGGCGCGCGGCCAGGGTATCCGGATCGCCGGCCAGATGCAGGCGCTTGCGCCGCGCGCCCGCGCCGGCCGTGAGCGTCACGGCCGACTTGGCCAGCCCCCAGCGTTTGGCGAGCAGCTTGATCAGCGCTTGGTTGGCCTTGCCGTCGGCGGGTGGCGCCTTGATCCGCACCCGCAGCACAGGCGCCCCGTCGGCCTGCTGTTCGATCCCATCGACCCGATCGGCCTTGGCGCCTGGGGTAACCTGCAGGTCAACGCTCAGGCCGTCGGCGACCACGCGCCAGGGGTGGGGATCGGCCATCTTGCGTGCGGGGGCGACCTACATGCCGCCCATGCCGCCGCCGGCCATCATTTCGTAGCGCAGATTGGCCAGCACCCGCTGCACGAAGAACAGGCCCAGGATCAGGATGATCGGTGAGATGTCGATGCCGCCCAGGTTGGGCATGATGTTGCGGATCGGCCGCAACGCGGGTTCCGTGACCCGGCCCAGGAAATCCAGGACGGTGTAGACGAAGCGGTTGGTCGTGTTGATCACGTCGAAGGCGATCAGCCAGCTCAGGATGGCGGAGATGATGATCGCCCAGATGTAGAGATCGATCGCGACGATGATGATCTCGATCAGCGGGCCCAGGATGACCATGAAGGGGCTGCCTCTCGGGAGCTTGGGAATGGAGAGCCGGACGGCTCTAGCGGCGGTGTTGCGCGGGGTGCGCCGCACGCCCGGCGTGCGACCAACCCAAAAGCCGGCGACAATCTAGTCGCCGCCGAAAGGCGAGACAAGCGCGGGCTCGATGCCGTGGCGATGCCGAAATGTACGGCGATTGATGTTGCGGGAGCGGTCAGCGCAAATCGCCCCTTGATCCGCCGGGGCCGGATTTGCATGCTCCGCGCCCGACAGCCCGCCGTCCCAGCATCGGTGGGCGTTATCCGACCCTTGTGTCCAAGCCCAACGCAGGCTACATGGGGGTGCGCCGAAGATGGTGGGCGGTTTTTCGCCCTACACGGCGCGACAGCGTGGGGCCGTAGCTCAGCTGGGAGAGCGCTAGAATCGCACTCTAGAGGTCGCGGGTTCGAGTCCCGCCGGCTCCACCAATTTCCCCGCTTCCGTTTACCCGAAAAGCTGCTTTGAGTGCGTGAGACGGCGGGACGGCCGATCCTCCTTAGGTATGGATGCGATCCGGCTCAAATTCGCGCGCGGGTCAGTTGCGCTCGAGCGCTTGCGCGTACGCGCCCTTCGTTTCGGCATCGAAACAGCAGAAAATCACCTTTTCCGGCTGCTCCATTTCGCCAAGCACGCTGCGCACCGTGTCGACCGCGATCTGGGTGGCGCGCTCCAGTGGGAAGCCGTAGGCGCCGGTCGAGATCGCCGGGAAGGCGACGGTGCGGGCGTCGTGCTCCGCCGCGCGCTTGAGCGAACTGCGGTAGGCCTGGGCGAGCGTTTCGTCCTCGCCCGCGGTGCCGCCGGACCAGACCGGGCCTACGGTATGTACGATGTGCTTGGCGGGCAACTTGAAGCCGGGCGTGACCACCGCCTGGCCGGGGGCGCAGCCGCCGATCTTCCGGCAGGCGTCCTTCAGCTCGGGGCCGGCGGCGCGGTGGATCGCGCCATCGACCCCACCGCCGCCGGCGAGCTGCTTGTTCGCCGCGTTGACGATGGCGTCGACTTCAAGCTGCGTGATGTCGCCCTGAGTGACCTCGATGCGCGCATCCACGCTGTCGCTCATGATTGCTGCCTCCGCTTTCGACCTTGCGGTCAGGGACGGAAGCCGCGCTCACCGCGGGACGTTGGACGCGGTTCCCTGGCCGGTTGGTTCTTCTGCTTCTGTCGGGCTCGCCGCCTGGCCGTGCGGGCTGCGGTGAATCACCCAGAGCGCGAGTGCGATCGCCGGCAGGCCGATCGCAGCCGCGATCAGGAAGAAGTCGACATACCCATGGGTGTCCACCACGATGCCGCCGAAGCCGCCCATGAACTTCCCCGGCAGGGTCATCAGCGAGGAAAACAGGGCGTACTGCGTGGCCGTGTAGGCGGTCGATGTCAGGGACGAGAGGTACGCGACGAACACCGCCCCGGCAAGTCCACCAGCCAGGTTGTCCGCGCTGATCGTCAGGGTCAGCAGCCGGATGTCGGGGCCGAGCTGGGCCATCAGCGCGAACAGCAGGTTGGTGAGCGCGACCAGCGTGGCGCCGATCACCAGCGGCCGCAGCACGCCCAGCCGCGCCACCAGGATGCCGCCCAGGAAGGCGCCCACAATCGTCATGGCGAAGCCGAACACCTTGGTGATGCTCGCGATCTCGGTCTTGGTGAAGCCAAGGTCGATGTAGAAGGGGTTCGCCATCACCGCCATGGTGAGGTCGGACAAGCGATAGAGCGCGACGAACGCCAGGATCATCAGCGCCGCCTTGCCGTAGCGGCCGAAGAAGTCGAGGAACGGACAGGCAACCGCACTGTAGAGCCAGGCAAGCGCACGCCGGAGCGTTTCCGGCAGGCGCGCCGCCATCAGCCGGTCGGGCAGGCGTTCGCCGAGTTCGGCGGCGCGGTCGGTCCGCTTCTCCGGCTCCCGGATCACCAGCACGGTTGCGATGCCGACCCCCATGCAGGCGGCCATCGCGGTATAGGCGGCCGGCCAGGAGACGAACTCCGCGAGGTAGAGCGCGCCCGCGCCGGCGACCAGGAGCGCCAGGCGGTAGCCTAGGACGTAGGCCGCGGCCATCGCACCCTGCACCGCGCGCTGCACCGCCTCGATCCGGTAGGCGTCGATCGCGACGTCCTGGGTGGCGGAGAAGAAGGCGATCAGCACCGCAACGACCGCCAGTCGCGGAATGTCGGTGCTGGGATCGCTCGCCGCCACCGCAAGGAGTCCGGCGGCCACGCCCATTTGCCCCAGCAGCATCCAGCTGCGCCGCGGGCCCAACAGTCGGGTCAGAAGCGGCAACCGCATCCGGTCGACCACCGGCGCCCAGATCACCTTCACCGAGAACATGATCCCGGTCCAGGAGAAGAAGCCGATCGTGGTCGCGGCCACCCCGGCCTCACGCAGCCAGGTGGACAGGGTGGCGAAGATCAAGAGGTACGGCAGCCCGGCGGAAAAGCCCAGGAACAGCAGTCCGGCGACGCGCGGGTGCAGATAGACCCGGGCGGCCTGAATCCAGCTTCCCAGACGGCTGGGCGTGTCCGTCGGCGACCCGCCGGGCGCACTCATCGACCGCGATCCCTTCCTCGGTAGCGCGGCTGGTATACCCCTTCCGGCGCCACCTAGGCCATTGCCAGCGTTGTGACGGTATTAAGGCGCGCAGTCTGTGCCGAAGAGGGCCCGGTTGGTCCCCTGCGTCTTCTGTTGGCGCAGAGACGATTCGCAATCACGGCTGGACCGCTTGAACGAAAAGAAGGGGCATGAAAGCGCCGCCGTAGAACGGTCGCCTTCATGCCCCTTCGCGTTTTTCATGCCTGCTTTTGTGATGCGGATCCGCATCACCAGCAGCATGGAAAAGCCGCAGCTACCCGGCCTTGCTCACCTTCTGCTCGCGCTTGCGCTGGTTGGGATCCAGCGTGCGCTTGCGCAGACGGATCGCGGTCGGGGTCACTTCCACGAGCTCGTCGTCGGCGATGTAGGACATCGCCTGCTCGAGCGCCATGCGCACCGGCGGGGTCAGTTTGATCGCCTCGTCCTTGCCGCTGGCGCGCACGTTGGTGAGCTGCTTGGCCTTCACCGGGTTGACCTCGAGGTCGCTCGGCCGGGCGTGCTCGCCGATCACCATGCCCTCGTAAACGGTGTCGCCCGGATCGATGAACAGCGTGCCGCGATCCTCGAAGTTGTTCAGCGAGTAGGAGGTCGCCTGGCCCTGTGCCTGCGAGATGATCGCGCCGTTGCGCCGCGCCGGCACCGAGCCCTTGAACGGCGCGTAGCCGTCAAACACCCGGTGCATCAGGCCGGTGCCGCGGGTGTCGGTCATGAACTCGCCCATGTAGCCGATCAGCCCGCGCGCCGGCACGCGGAAGGCGATCCGCGTCTTGCCGCCGCCGGACGGCTTCATGTCGACCATCTCGCCGCGGCGCTGCTGCAGCTTCTCCATCACCGTGCCGGAGTGCTCGTCGTCGACGTCGATCTGGACGTACTCGATCGGCTCCAGCGTTTCGCCGGTGTTCGGATCCTGCTGGAAGATCACCTTGGGCCGGGAGATCGACAGTTCGTAGCCTTCCCGGCGCATGCTCTCGATCAGCACGCCCAGCTGCAGTTCGCCGCGGCCGGCGACCTCGAAGGACTCCTTGTCCGCGCTTTCCTTGATGTCGAGCGCGACGTTGCCCTCCGCCTCGCGCAGCAGGCGCGTGCGGATCAGCCGGCTGGTGACCTTGTCGCCCTCCTTGCCGGCAAGCGGGCTGTCGTTGATCGAGAAGGTCATCGACAGGGTCGGCGGGTCGATCGGGTCGGCCGGGATCGGCTCGGTGACCTCGGGCGAACAGATCGTATCCGCGACGGTGGCTTCGCTCAGGCCGGCGATGCAGACGATGTCGCCCGCCTGGGCCTCCTCGACCGGTACGCGCTGCAGGCCGCGGAAGGCGAGCAGCTTGGTCAGGCGGCCGCTTTCCAGCACCTTGGAGCCGTCGCGCGCGATCGCCTTGACCTGCATGTTCTGCTTGGCCGTGCCCTCGAGCACGCGACCGGTCAGGATCCGGCCCAGGTAGGGGTCGGCCTCGAGCACGGTGGCGAGCAGCTTAAACGGCTTGGTCTCGTCGCCGTGGGCCTGGGGCACGCGCTCCAGGATGCTCTCGAACAGCGGGGCCATGTCCTGGCGCTCGCCGTCCGGCTCCAGCGCCGACCAGCCTTCCTTGGCGCTGGCGAACACGGTCGGGAAGTCGAGCTGCTCCTCGTTCGCTTCCAGCGCGGTGAACAGGTCGAACACCTCTTCCTGGACCTCCCAGGCGCGGGCATCCGGCCGGTCGGCCTTGTTGACCACCACGATCGGCTTCAGGCCCTTGGCCAGCGCCTTCATGGTGACGAACTTGGTCTGTGGCATCGGGCCTTCGGCCGCATCGACCAGCAGCAGCACGCCATCGACCATGTTCAGGATGCGCTCGACCTCGCCGCCGAAGTCGGCGTGGCCCGGCGTGTCGACGATGTTGATCTGGTTGCCGTTCCACATCAGCGAGGTGCACTTGGCCAGGATGGTGATGCCACGCTCACGCTCCTGGTCGTTCGTGTCCATCGCCCGGTCGGCGATCTGCTGATTCTCGCGGAAGGTGCCGCTTTGACGCAGCAGCTGGTCGACCAGGGTGGTCTTGCCGTGGTCAACGTGGGCGATGATGGCGAGGTTGCGGGGCGCGCCCTCGCGGATCGGTTCGCTCATGAATGGTGTCCTTACAACGTCTCTTGCGACGTTCCTACGTGTACGTGTGTGCGTTGGTTTGGGTCGCGCGGCTTCCGGTTTTTCTGGACTGGAAGGGCGCGGGTGCTTGGGTCAGTCCCGCATAGCCTGCGCGATCAGGTCCTTCAGCGGCATCTCCGGCCGGGCGCCGACGTGGGAGATCGCCTCCGCCGCTGCGACCGCGCCGATCCGGCCGCAGTCGGGCAGGCTGTAGCCCTGGGTAAAGCCGTAGAGAAAACCGGCGGCATAAAGATCGCCGGCACCGGTGGTATCGACCAGGCGCGTCGGCGTCGCCGCATCCACCACGTGGACATCCTCACCCGAAAGCACAAGCGACCCCTTCTCGCTGCGGGTCAAAGCGGCGACCTCGCAGTGGCCGCGGACGTGCTGCAGGGCGTCGTCGAAGTGATCGACCTGATACAGCTTGGTGATCTCGCTTTCGTTGGCAAACAGGATGTCGACGTGGTTCTCAACCAGGTCGAGGAAACTCTCGCGGTGACGGTCGACGCAGAAACCGTCGGACAGCGACAGGGCGACCCGGTTGCCGGCGGCGTGCGCGGCCTTGGCCGCTTCGACGAACGCTTGCTTGGCGGCCGGGGCGTCCCACAGATAGCCTTCCAGGTAGGTTATCTTCGCGTCTGCGATCTGTTGGTGATCCAGGTCGTCCGGGCCCAGCTCGGTGCTGGCGCCAAGGAAGGTCGCCATCGTGCGCTGGGCATCCTCGGTCACGAACACCAGGCAGCGCGCGGTCGGCAGCCCGCTGTTCGCCGATGGGGTTTCGAACTCCACGCCGGTTGCCTGGATGTCGTGGCGGAAGATACCGCCCAGCTGATCGTTGCGCACCTTGCCAACGAAGGCACCGCGCCCGCCCAGGCTGGCTAGGCCCGCCATGGTGTTGGCGACCGAGCCGCCGGACATTTCGGTGGCCGGGCCCATCGCTTCGTACAGGCGATGCGCCTGATCGCTGTCGATCAGCGTCATGCCGCCTTTGGGCAGCTCGTGTTGATTCAAAAAGGCCTCGTCGGACCGCGCGATCACGTCGACGATCGCGTTGCCGATGCCCAGCACGTCGATGCGCAGTTCGCTCATCCTATTGGTTCCGCTGCCCGTGTCGCCGGTGATCCGTGGTGCAACCGCGCCCGGTGCTCTCCGCCGGGGCGCTTACGAAACGCGCGCCGCCGATCGGGATCGGTGACGCGCGTGCAGGCGCGAGTATACGCGCGGTTTCGCCTGGAACAACCGCAGTGCACAATCCCCCGACATGCACTGGGCGCGGAGCCGCGCAACCGGCAGCCATTCCGCGCGGGTCGCCAGCGCCCCTTGCGGGTGCGTCGACAGGGGGTTATCAGCCGAAGCCATGATTCAGGGCGTTATCAAAGCGATCGGCCAGTTGAGCGATGCCGATCTGCGCAAGATCGTCTGGCGCGCGCTTGCGCTGGCGGTGGTCGTGTTCGCGGGACTGTGGGGTCTGTCGTGGTGGCTGCTCGACTGGGCCGGCGGCGGTCTGGTGGCCTATATCGGAACCGACGGCTTCTGGGGCGGTTTGATCGAGACGCTGGTCGAGTTGGGTGGCTTGGCTGCCGTGCTGATCGCGTCGTTCCTGCTGTTCCCGGCCGTGATGGGAATGACCCAGGGCTTTTTCCTGGAGGACGCCGCTGGCGTGGTCGAGCGCAAGCACTACCGCGACCTGCCCGAGGCCCATGATCAACCGATCCTGGAAGGCGTGCGCGATGCCGTCTCGCTTGCATTCACGACGATCATTCTTAACGTCGTGATTCTGCCTGTTTACCTTATCTTATCCTTTATACCCCCATTGAATGTTATCGTGTTTTACGCGCTCAACGGATACCTGCTGGGGCGTGAGTATTTCGAGGTCGTGGCGGTGCGCCGCCTGACTCATGACCATGTCCGCACGCTGCGCCGCCGCCATCGCGGCCGGCTGACGGCGGCGGGGGTGATCATCACGGTGATGCTCACGATCCCCTTGGTGAACCTGCTGGCGCCGGTGGTGGCGACAGCGTTCATGGTCCACGTCTTCGAGCGCCTGCGCCGTAACGCCGGGCTGCCGGCGACGCGCGCTGCCGCTGCCTGACGCCACCGGGCGGCGGGGGCGCGTCGCCGACAAAGGATGAGGGGCCTGTAGACGGGCCTCGCCGGAACAAAAGGCCCCGCATCGTGGGGCTGGGGAACAGGCCCGCAACCGGTCACGTGCGGCAACGGGCGCGCAGCGAGAAGTTTGGAAGGTCCGCGATGTTCAACAAGCGTAAGAATCAGGCCAATCGCCCGGCGCAGCCGAGCTGGGAGGAGCCTAAGGTCGACCCGTCGGCCGGCGAGGGGCCCTCGGGATCGGCTGGACCGGCCGCCGCACCGCAGGACCAGCGCGCGAGCGCGCCCTCGGGCCTCGGCGGTGCCGGAGCGCAGGCCGGACACCCGCAACCCGGCGCGGCCAAGCAGGGGCCGTCGCGTCCCGATGCTTCCGCCGTGTTGAACCGCCAGCCGACCCCGCCGGTGCGACCGGAGACCGGCCGGCGTGCGCAGACCGCTGCCGCCGCCGCGGCGTCGTCCAGCCCGGCTACCGGCTCGGCCGCGACCAGTCAGGCGCGCACGAGCGAGCCGGCGGATGCCAAGCGCCTTCTGGTGGGCAAGGAGATCTCCCTGTCCGGGGAGATTTACGCGTGCGACACGCTGGTCGTAGAAGGCACGGTCGAGGCGGAACTGAACGGCACGCAGATGCTGGATATCCAGGAGTCCGGTCTGTTCAAGGGCTCGGCCACGGTCGACAGCGCGGAGATCGCCGGGCGGTTCGAAGGCAAGCTCACCGTGCGCGAGCGTCTGCACGTCCACGCCACCGGCCATATCCATGGCGAGATCAAGTACAAGAACCTGGAAATCGATAGCGGTGGGCGGATCGGCGGCACGCTGATGGAGTTGAGCGAGCAGGAAGCCGAAACCGCGCATCACACCAACAGCGTATCGACTGGTGATGACAGTGCGGCCCCAACGGCGGGTGGTGCTACCGCTGGCGGCTATGCCAACGGCGCCGGCGCGCCGGCTCGCGGCGAGCACTGAGGCGTCGCTTAAGGGGGCGCGTCGTGGCGTACACACGGTTGATCCGCCCGGTGGCGGCCCTGCTGCTGGCGATCGCGCTGTCCGGCTGCGCGTCGCTGCAGATGCCATCCGACATACAGACGCACGTGGATCGGGTGATGGCCAGCTTTGCCGAACTTGGGCGGAGCGAGAGCGATGCGCGGGAGGACGCCCCCGAGGAGGCTGTGACGCCATCCACCTTGGACGCGGCGGCCGAGCGGCCGGAAATGCCGGTTCCGCAGACGGCGGCCTTGCCCGAAGCCGACAGCTGGCCATCCATGGTCGATGCGCGGCCGGAACGGTTTATCGCGTTGTCGGCCGCGGACGTCGATGCGGAGCTTGGCGCTCCGGCCCGGATCCGGCAGGAAGGGCCCGCGCGCGTCTGGCAGTACCGCACCCGGACCTGCGTGCTCGACCTTGTGCTCTATTCCGATCCGGACGGCGAGGTCGTGCGGCATCTGGAAGCCCGTGATCCCGTGGACGCGACCCCGCAGGACACACAGGCTTGCCTGCGTACCTTGCTGCAACGCCGGGCTTTGGCGGTAACCGGGTAGCAGGCGGACGACCGGCGAACCTGTTGCGCGCGGCGGCGGAGAGCGCTTTAGCGAGGTTACGGCTGTGCCGTGGGTTCACCCTGCCGGTGCTGGCGTCTTTTCCTTGAACTTGCACAGATCGGCGATCCGGCAGCTGGGGCAGTCGGGCTTGCGCGCCTTGCAGGTATAGCGGCCGTGCAGGATCAGCCAGTGGTGGGCGTCGCGGGCGAACTCGGACGGCACGACCCGGACCAGCTCGTCCTCGACCTCGCGCACCGTCTTGCCAGGGGCCAGACCGGTGCGGTTGGACACGCGGAAGATATGTGTGTCGACCGCGATGGTCGGCTCCCCGAAGGCGGTGTTGAGCACGACGTTGGCGGTCTTGCGCCCCACCCCCGGCAGCTTCTCCAATGCGGCGCGGTCGCGTGGCAGTTCGCCGCCGTGCTCTTGCGACAGCGCGCGCGATAGCTCGACGACGTTCTTGGCCTTGGAGTTGAACAGGCCGAGCGTCTTGATGTGCCGTTTCACCCCTTCTTCGCCCAGGGCGGCCATCGCCTCGGGCGTGTCGGCTTCGGCGAACAGGGTGCGGGTGGCCTTGTTGACCCCGACATCGGTCGACTGCGCCGAGAGCACCACGGCCACCAGCAGGGTGAACGGGTCCTTGTAGTCGAGTTCCGTGGTCGGCTCCGGCAAAGCTTCCGCCAGCCGGGCGAACAGCGCGTGGATTTCGGCCTTTTTCAGCTTCGTGCGTGCCATGGCTGCGCTTGTCAGCAATCCTCGTGCAGCCGTCAAGAGCCATGCGCGGGTATGGCGATGGGTTTACCGGGCCGGTGGGTGGGCCATATCTTTCCGCGCCATGCGTGTTCGCGACACCCCGGCCGACGAGCATTTCGGCCCCCGCCCGGCGCCCGGGCAGGAGGGGGTGACCGCGCATGCCCATCCGGATGACGACGCGCTGGTGTTCGATGCCATCCTGACTCCGCATCGCTCGCTGTCGAAGCGGGGCTTCACGCTGTTGATGACGTCCGTCTGCATCGTCTCCTTCACCGCCGGCCTGGGCTTTTTCCTGATGGGCGCCTGGCCAGTCGTCGGCTTCATGGGCCTGGACGTCCTGCTGATCTACGGTGCCTTCAAGCTGAACTTCCGCGCCGCCCGCCTGTACGAGACCGTGACCCTGACGCGGGACGATCTGACGGTGCGCCGGGTGTCGCCGCGCGGGGATTCGCAGATCTGGCGCTTCCAGCCGGCCTGGCTGCAGGTGCGCATGGACGATCCGCCCGAGCACGACAGCCAGCTCATCCTGCGTTCGCACGGTCGGCAGCTCGCGATCGGCAGCTTCCTGACCGCCGAGGAACGCCTGGACCTCGCCAAGACCTTGCAGGACGCCGTCGTCCAGGCCAACGCGCCCGGCCCGCCGACCGGGCCGGAAGTGGGCGACGGGTCTTAGCCCGGCGGATCGGCTGCCAGACCAAAGTTCTTGTTATGTTCTCGTTCGGGCGTTATCCTGCACGGCTATGGACACGCCCATTCCCGAGCGCGCACGCAAAGGCCGCGGTGCGGTTTCCAACGCCCGCAGCACGCGCTTCACCGCCCTGCAGCGCGAACGCACCGACGATGGCTGGGCCGGTGCGCGGACGCCGTCCTCGGCCGCTCCTGATACCGCGGACGCGCCGGCGGATGCGGACCACGACGGTCCCGGCCCGCAGACGGTGATCGGTACCGACCGGTCGAAGTCGGCGCTGTCCTGGAACCGTTCGCCGGATATACCGTTCGACCGTTCGCTCAATCCCTACAAGGGCTGCGAACACGGCTGCGTCTACTGCTTCGCCCGGCCGACCCACGCCTATCTCGATCTGTCGCCGGGTCTGGATTTCGAGACGTGGATCTTCGCCAAGCCGAACGCACCGGACCTGCTGCGCCAGGAGCTGGCCAAGCCCGGCTACAAGCCCGCAACGATCACGCTTGGCGCCAACACCGACCCCTATCAGCCGGTCGAACGCGACCTGCGGATCTCCCGTGGCTTGCTGGAGGTGCTGGAGGAAGCGCGCCATCCGGTCTGTATCATCACCAAGGGGGTGGCGGTCACGCGCGATACCGACATCCTGGCTCGTATGGCCGAGCGTCGGCTGGTGCGGGTGATGGTCTCGGTGACCACGCTCGACCGCGAGCTGTGCCGCACGCTGGAGCCGCGCGCGCCGCAGCCGGCCCGGCGGCTGGCGAGCGTGCGCACGCTGGTCGACGCCGGTGTGCCGACCGGCGTGATGGCGGCGCCGATGATCCCGGCGCTGAACGACTGGGAATTGGAGCGGATCGTCGAAGCGGCCGCGGCGGCCGGCGCGGATGCTGCCGGCTACGTGCTGCTGCGCCTGCCCTACGAGATCAAGCACCTGATGGAGGAATGGCTGGACGCTCATGCGCCTGGCAAGAAGGAACACGTACTCTCGCTGGTCCGTCAGGCGCGCGACGGCGCGTTGAACCAGTCCGACTGGGGGGTGCGGATGCGGGGCACCGGTGAATACGCCGACCTGCTCGCCCGCCGTTTCCGGCTTGCCGTCAGGCGCCACGGCCTGTCCGGCGAGCGCCCAGAGCTCGACACGAGCCAGTTCACCCCGCCCGCCAAGGACCCCCGGCAGGGATCGCTGTTCTAATCCGGCGCCGCACCACCTTGCCAGACGTCCGGCAGCGCCCGATTTTTAAATCGGGCGGCGATCTTTGGCGAAAACCGCGAGGTGGCAATGATTCTGAGACTGGCCGCGACGATGGCGGCATCCGCCGTGTTGGCGGGCTGTTCGGTGGTCGGCGTGCGCTCCGGCACCGAGACGCTGGAGTACGAGGTGGTGGCCGACCTGGGCGAGGACCTGGAGGTCCGGGAATATCCCGCGCGCCTGGCCGCAGAGGCGCGGTTGCCCGGCCGGGACAAGAGCTCCGAGGCGTTCGGCCTGTTGTTCGACTACATCAAGGGCGCGAACGAAGGGAACCAGGAGGTCGCGATGACGACCCCGGTGCAAAGCGATGCGGGCGCCCAGAAGATCGCCATGACCACGCCGGTTCAGACCGACACGGCTGAAACCGACGATGGCCGTCCGGTCACGGTCATGCGGTTTTTCCTGCCGCGCAAATACACCGCCGAGACTGCTCCCGTGCCGACCGACGACCGGCTGAGCCTGATCCAGCTTGGGCCGGAGCAGGTGGCCGTATTGCGTTTCTCCGGCTTCGGCTTCGAGTCCAGCGTGCGGGAAGAGAAGCGGCGGCTGATGGAACGCCTGCGGGCGACCGTCTGGCAGCCAGCCGGTCCGGCCACGGCGTTGTTCTACGACCCGCCGTGGACGCTACCGTTCTTCCGCCGTAACGAAGTCGCGGTGCCGGTGACGCGCGCGGGGTCGTAGGGCCGGCCCTCTCGCGCCCACACGCGTTGATCCCGTGGTCTCTACGTGGGAAGTATCGGCTCCGCCGATCCGCTCTGTCCAAGACACGGACAGCCACCTCTGGGATGACCCCGCCCATGCCCGCCAAGCCCGCCCCCACCTTCGCGTTCGAGACGGCCGCCGGCGCCTCGCCGGAACGGCTGGTCGTGGGCGTCGACGAGGTTGGGCGCGGACCACTGGCGGGGCCGGTGGTGGCCTGCGCGCTGGCGCTCGATCCCACGCGCGTGCCGGAGGTGCTGATCGCCCGGCTGCGCGATTCCAAGGCGCTGAGCGCCAAGGCGCGCACCGAGATCGCCGAGGGGCTGCGTGTCCACGCCGTTCACGCCCTGGGCCGGGCGGAGGTCGACGAGATCGATCGGCTGAACATTCTGCATGCGGCGATGTTGGCGATGACGCGGGCCGTTGCCGCGCTGCCGCAGGTTCCCGCGCACGCGCTGATCGACGGCAATAAAGTGCCGGACGGCCTGCCGTGCCCGGCCGAGGCGGTGGTCGGCGGCGATGGCCGCGTGCTGTCGATCGCCGGCGCCTCGATCGTCGCCAAGGTCGCCCGCGACCGGGAAATGGCCGAGTTGGACGCCCGCCACCCGGGCTATGGCTGGGCCGCCAACGCCGGCTACGGCACCCGGCAGCACCGCGATGCGCTCGTCCGTTTGGGCGCCACCATGCACCATCGCCGATCGTTCAAGCCGGTCCAGGAGGTTCTTAAAAACGCCTCCTAACCTCTTGAGTCCGCCAACACTCTTGACCGCGACTCCGGCGTGACTCAGGATCGTTGCTTCGCGCGGCCCGGTTCGCGGGCATCGCAGCGAATCGCTTCGGGGGAATGACGTTTTGAGTATGGGATCGGTGGTCAGGCCGGCGTTCGGCGCCAAGCAGCCCGCGGCGACCACACAGCCGGCGGCGCAGCAGATGCAGCCGCCGGAAAACCGCATTCTGGAACAGAACTGCATCGACGGGCTGAACGCCCTGCCGGCCGGCTCGGTGGATCTGGTGTTCGCCGATCCGCCGTATAACCTGCAGCTCGGCGGCGAACTGCATCGGCCGAACAACAGCCGGGTCGACGGCGTCGACGACGCCTGGGATCAGTTCGACGACCTGGCCGCCTACGACGCCTTCTGCCGCAAGTGGCTGACGGCCGCGCGCCACGCGTTGAAGGATGACGGCTCGATCTGGGTGATCGGCAGCTATCACAACATCTTCCGCCTCGGCGCGCTGCTTCAGGACATGGGGTTCTGGATCCTGAACGACGTGGTCTGGCACAAGACCAACCCGATGCCGAACTTCCGCGGCCGGCGCTTCACCAACGCGCACGAGACGCTGATCTGGGCGGCCAAGTCGCCGAAGTCGAAGTACACCTTCAATTATCAGTCGATGAAGGCGCTGAACGACGACCTGCAGATGCGCTCCGACTGGACCATGCCGATCTGCTCGGGGCAGGAGCGTCTGAAGGACGCCAGCGGCCGCAAGGCGCACCCGACGCAGAAGCCGGAAGCGTTGCTGCACCGGGTAATCCTGGCGTCAACCAAGCCGAACGAGCTTGTGGTCGACCCGTTCATGGGCTCCGGCACCACCGGCGCGGTCGCCAAGCGTCTGCGCCGGCGCTGGCTGGGGTTCGAGATGGACGCCGACTACGCCGCCGTGGCCCGGCAGCGGATCGACGGCATCGTGCCGGTCGACGATCCCACGCTGGTGGCGATCGAAAGCAAGCGCGAGGCGCCGCGCGTCCCGTTCGGTTGGCTGGTCGAGCGCGGCGAGCTGAAGGCCGGCGACCTGCTCTATGCCGGCGGTCAGCGGCAGTTTTCCGCCAAGGTGCGCGCCGACGGCACGATCGTGAGCGCCGATCACAAGGGCTCGATCCACCAGGTCGGCGCGGCCGTGCAGGGCGCGCCCAGCTGCAACGGCTGGACCTTCTGGCACGTCGTCCAGAACGACGGCTCCCTGGTCGCCCTCGACGTGCTGCGCCAGAAGCTGCGCGCGGAGATGACCTGAGCCCTTGCGGCGATCGCCGTGGGCGACAGGGTCAGCTGAACGCGGTCTCCTGGAAGCTCGGGCGCTCGGCGATCCGGGCGCGCCAACGCCCTAGATTCGGCTGCAGGTCGGCCAGCGGGTATTCCGGAAGCCGGAACGCCAGATAGTCCAGGGCGACCGCTACGGTGAGCGTCCCGATGTCGATCTTGTCGCCGGCCTCGCCGGTATCGACCGCCAGGCGCTCCAGACACCGCCGGATCGCACGGTGGCGTCGCGCGCCCAGCAGGCCGCGGTCGCTTTCGCTGCCCTGGTGCTTGCGGGCGATTACGGTCGCGAAGGCGGCGTCCATCAACCCGATCCCGATGCCCGCCCGGGCCAGGGCGCTGCCGTCGTCTGCCGGAAACAGGTCCGGGCCCGTGCCGTGGGCGTTGAAGTGCAGGGCGATCAGCAGGGCCTCGGCCAGGCCCTGACCGTCGTCTGTGATGAGTGCCGGCACCCGTCCCGCCGGATTGACCGCCAGCAGGGCCGAATCGTCAGCCCAGGGATCGACCCAGCGGAGCCGTAGGCGCCCGGCTAGCCCGCGTTCAATGGCACAGATCCGGCAAACGCGGGCGTAGGGAGAGGTGGCGTTCAGCAGCAGTTCCATGGGTTCGCGATTTCCGTCAGGTGTCGTGTCCGGCATGCGTCGCTGTCTTGTCGGTGGATAGCAGGGTGGGTGCGAGGGCCAGAATGACTGACCCCACCAGCAGGGCGCCGCTGCCGACGGCGAACAGGGGGAGGTAGCTGCCGGACGCGGCGTACAGAGCCGCCATGGCATAGGCCGCAACCGCCTGGGCGGCGGCGAAGACGGCGGTGGCAAAGCCCCAGGTGTGGCGGTGGCGCTCGGGGCCGACCAGTTCGGCAAGCCGGCCCGAGGTCAGGGCGACGACCCCGGGTACGAGCGCCCCTACCAGCACCGATGACACGACCGCCGCCGGTAGGCTCACACTGACCAGCGGCAGCGCAACCGCGAGCGTCTTCAGCAGCAGGCCGGCGGTCAGCGCGCCGTGCCAGCCGAGGACTCGGGCGGCGTAGCCGGCCAGGAACGGACCCGCCACCGCCCCGACGCCGAACAGCGCCCAGACGACATTGGCCGCCGCTATGCCGTGGCCTGCCTGCCGGGCCAGCAAGTCCACCCAGAAGACCGTGTGCGGCACGAACCCGATGGCGTCGAGTGCGTAGGCGGTCGTCACCGCCGCGATGACGCCCCGCGGCATTGCCGCCGGCCGGTCCGCGCTGCCGTCTCCAGACGGCTTTGAGTCCGCGCCTGGGTCCAGCCGCCGCCATAGGGGCCAGTTCCAGACGCTCAGAACCGCGATGCCGGCTGCCAGGGCAAGCCAGGACGCGGTCAGATCCAGGGTTGCCAGCGCCGGCACGAGCGTGGCCGACATCAATACGCCGAGCCCGATCCCTGCGAACACGAAGGACGCGCCGGTTTTCCGGTCCTCCGGCACCAGGCCGGCCAGGACCGCGGATGGAGCCACGACCATCAGCACGGCGCCGCCCACGCCGGCCAACAGGCGCCAGGCCAGGAACCAGGCGAACGGCGTCGGCACCGCACACAGGGCGAAGCTCAGCAGCACAGCGCTGACGCTGAGTCGGACCACCATCGATGGCCCCAGGCGCGTGGCTGCGTGGGAGGCGGTAACGGCGCCGAGGAAATAGCCCAGCAGGTTGGCCGCCCCCAGATAGGCCGCCTGGGTATCGGTGAACCAGCCGGCCTCGACGATTTCGGGCAGCAGGGCGGCGTAGGCGAAGCGCCCCAGCCCGATCCCGATCAGCGTCGCGCTCGCCCCGCAGGCGATGAGGTGAACGGATCGAGACGTCGGCATCATGATCAGCTTTCCGGACCCTTTGCGTTTCCAGCGCGTGGCTCCAGACAGGGGGTCGCCGCCGCAACCTCTTGAACCTGTCGCATCCGTCTTTCCCGAAACCCGCTGCAAACGCCGGTTCAAGAAGGCAAAGACCCACTGCAAATGGAAATGGTTTGTCATGATCTCCAGGATCGCGAAAAGTGATCGGGCGCTGCGATCGTCGGTTCACGTTTGGTTGGCCCGCTTTCGGTTGGGAGATCCGGTGTGCAGTTGAAGGCTTTGCGGCTGTTTATGGCCGTCGCGCGAACGCGCAGTTTCGTCGCCGCCGCCGAAGCTGAGAACACCGTCCAGTCCAACGTCACCGCGCATGTGAAAAAGCTGGAAACGGAATTGGGCGTTCGGCTGCTACGCCGTCAGCCGGGCGACGTGCAGTTGACCTCGGCGGGCCGACGGTTGCTCGAGCACGCCGAAGCGATCTGCCAGCGGCACGACGCGGCCATCGACGAGTTCGTGACCGGCGGGACCCAAGTGCGCGGCCGGCTGCGGATCGGCGCCATGGAAACGACGGCCGCGATGCGCCTGCCGCCGATGCTGACGGCGTTCCAGCAGGCCAACCCGACCGTCGACGTGGTGCTATCCACGGGCCCGAGCGCGCAGTTGCTTGACCGGTTACAGACGGGCGAGCTCGACGCGGCGTTCGTCGCGGCGACCCTGCCCGGCTCGGAGTTCGAGCAGAAAGTCGTGTTCCGGGAACGGCTGGTGCTGGTCTCCGGCCGGCCGCTTATGGGTCTGTCCGATCGGGAGACGCTGTTGCGCGCGCGCTTCTACGCCTTTCCCCAGGGCTGCAGCTATCGCCGACAGATCGACCGGCTGTTGAACCGACTGGGGCTGCCACCGGCGCGCGTGTCGGAAATGGGCAGCCTTGACGCGATCCTCGGCAGCGTCGCCGCCGGCCTCGGCTTCGCCGTGCTGCCCGCGGGTGTCGTCGAGACGTTCCGGGAGCGCTATCCGGTCTACGCGATCGACTTCGGGCAGCCGGACGAGGCCGAGATGGACACCTATCTGATCGCCCCTAGGGTTGAGGTGGCCAGCCCGGCGGTGCGCAGCTTCGTCGAGTTCTTTGGCACACAATCGCAAGGCGGGGCGGAGACGCAGCGCGCACATGCGCTGGACGATGAGGGCGCATCGCTAATTCGCGCGGTCACGAAATCCTGAGTTGGCCGCGACCTATGGTTCGCGCCATGTAGAGGGGGTCATTCGCAAGTTACCCACGAGGGGACGATCATGCTGATCAAGCGCAAGCGCGCCTGGGACCTGCCGGAAGCCGCGGCGACGGACGAGGCGGCCTTCCTCAATCGGCGCGCGTTCGCCAAGCTGTTCGCCGCCGGCAGCATCGCCGCAGCGACCAGCAGTGTCCCGTTTGCTGGCCCTGCCGAGGCGGCGGAGGCGGTCGGCCCGCCGGCGGGCGACCCGAGTGCCGGGATGTACCCGTTCGAGCGCAACGGCGCCTACGCCCTGGAGCGGCCGCTGTCGCAGGAGCGGCTCGTCTCTACCTACAACAACTATTACGAGTTCGGCTCGTCCAAGACGATCTGGCGTAAGGCGCGCGAGATGCCGGTGCGCCCCTGGCAGGTCCAGATCGACGGCATGGTGGAAAAAGAGCAGACGGTCGACATCGACGATCTCCTGAATCGGATGCCGCTGGAGGAACGCCTTTACCGGCACCGCTGCGTCGAGGCCTGGTCGATCAACGTCCCCTGGAGCGGCTTCCCGATGGCCGCGCTGGTCGATTTCGCCCGGCCGCTGTCGGGGGCGAAGTACGTGCGGATGGAAACCTTCGTCGATCGCGACGTCGCCTCCGGTCAGCGGGCGAGTTGGTATCCCTGGCCTTATGTCGAGGGGCTGACGATCGAGGAGGCGACCAACGAGCTCGCCTTCCTGGCGACCGGAATGTACGGCCATCCGTTGCCGCAGCAGAACGGCGGACCGCTACGTTTGGCGGTGCCGTGGAAGTACGGCTTCAAGTCGGTCAAAGGCTTGGTACGTTTCACCTTCACCGATCAGAAGCCGCTCACCTTCTGGCACGAGGTGCAGGGTAGTGAGTATGGCTTCTGGGCCAACGTGAACCCGGAGGTCGACCACCCCCGCTGGTCGCAGGCCTCCGAGAAGTTCCTGCAGTCGACCGATGACATCGGTTTCGCCGCCAGCCCGAAAGAGGTGCCGACCCAGAAGTTCAACGGCTACGGCGAACAGGTCGCCCACCTCTACACGGGTCTGGAGAAGGAGTACGGCGTTAAGCTGTGGCGGTGACCCCGAATTCTGTAACGCCGCTTCCTAGCCGTCGGCGGAGCTGCGGCTATTCGAGGTCTACCAGCACGGGCACGTGATCGCTCGGACGTTCCCAGGCGCGCGCCTGGGACAGCACCTGGTGGCGCTGCAGATGGGCGGCGAGCGGCTGCGTGACCCAGAAGTGATCCAGGCGCCAGCCGTAGTTCTTCTGGAAGGACTGCGGGTGGCGGTAGCCCCACCAGGTGAACAGGAGCTCCTCCGGCGGGACGAAATGGCGGCCGACGTCGACGAAGCCGCCGGCGTCCAGCAGGGTCGCCATCTTCTCGGATTCCAGCGGCGTGTGCCCGACCTGCCGCTTGATCTTCTTGTGGTTCCAGACGTCCGTTTCCAGCGGCGCGACATTGAAGTCGCCCAGGATCGCGATCTTGCGCCCGGAGGCTTGCGCGTCGCGTGCCCAGGCGGTCATCTCGTCCAGGAAGCCCAGCTTGTGGGCGAACTTCGGGTTCTTCTCCGGGTCCGGGTCGGGACCGCCGGAGGGGACGTAGAAGCAGTGCAGCTCGAAGGCGTCGGGAAACTGTACCTTCAGGTGGCGGCTGTCGCTTTGCCCCCACCAGTCCCAGCGCTCCTCCGCCTCGAAGGGGTGGCGGGATAGGATGGCCACGCCGTTATAGCTCTTCTCCCCACGCACGGCGACGTGCGGGTAGCCGAGTTCGGCCGCGTGGTCGAACGGGAAGGCGTCGTCCGTGACCTTGGTTTCCTGCAGGCAGATGACGTCCGGTTTGGCCTCCTGCACCAACTGGTCCAGGCAGTGCAGGCGGATCCGGATGGAATTGACGTTGTAGGTGGCGATACGCATGGCCGGCGCAAGCTAGCCGGCATGGCCGCCGGGCTCAACGCATCGCTGGGGGTGCAGGCGAATAAAGGCCCCGGAACGGAGGAACGCCCGGTCGGGGGGAGGCCGGGCGTTCCAAGCTCCGATCGGAGCCGCGGCGCGGTCGGCAGGGGAACACGTCCGCACCGCTGTGGCCGGCCGTTGCGGATCCGGCCGTTAGGACAAGAGATGGTTTAGCTGACGCCCGGATCAATGGACGGACCATGCACGGACAAGGCCGGTCGAACGCTCCTGCGGGAGCCAGATCGGCGGGCACACGCGATTCCAGAGGTTTGCTCAGAAGACCGCTTATGCGCCTGCGACATTTTGACGCAGGCGTGCGCGCGTCCGGGCCGCTTCGGCGAAGGCGCCGAACACCTTCTTCGACACCGCGTTGTCGGCGGCGCGGTATTCCGGATGCCATTGCACGGCCAACAGAAAGCCTGGGGAGCCGGGGCGGGACAGGGCTTCCACCGTGCCATCGGGCGCCCAGGCCTCAAGCTTCAGCGACGGCGCGATCTCCCGGACCGCTTGGTGATGCAGGGAGTTCACCTCGACCGGCCCCGGGCCGAGTACATTGCGCAGCGGGCCGTCTGGCGAGAGTTCAACTGGATGCCGTGGGCCGTATTGCGTTTCCAGGTCGTCGACCTGCGGCCGGCGGTGGTCATCGCGGCCTTCGACCTCGTGGACCTTGGGATAGAGGGTTCCTCCGAAGGCGACGTTCAGCTCCTGCAGGCCGCGGCAGATCGCCAGCAAAGGCAGGCCGGCCTCGGCCGCCTTGCGGATCAGCGGTAGCGTGACGGCGTCGCGCCAAAGGTCGTATGGCTCCGCCTTTTCGTTGGGGGCCTCGCCGTAGCGTTCCGGGTGGACGTTGGACGGGCTGCCGGTCAGCACCAGTCCGTCCAGCTTGCCGATCAGGTCGTTCAGGTCGAGGGAATCGCCCAGGCTTGGCAGCATCATCGGCAGGCAGCCGGCGGTTTCCGCCACCGCACGCACGTACTTGTCGCCGATCGTATGGTAGCTCTGTCCGTCCTTTTCCCAGCGGCAGGCGGGCAGGGCGACGAGCGGAATCGGGTGCGGCGATGTGTCGGTCATGGCGGCAGAGCTAGGCGACCGCACGTCAAAGGGCAAGCGGCGGCATTTCGGCTGAGCGCGCGAGACGCGGTGCGCAGTGCTTGCCTCTCCCGTTTCCAGGGAGAGGGATCTTGCGATCCGGCCGTTTTATTACAGCACGTCGTCGGTCCCGTGCAGCTTGTCGATCTGACGGCGCTCGCGCTTGGTGGGGCGGCCGGCCCCCTTGGGACGTTCGGCGCCGGGCGGTGGGGCTTTCTCACCCTTGGGCTTGGGCTGCGGCGGGTCGAGGTCGGTGAACAGCGTGCGCGCTTCCGGCGCGGGACCGCGTCGGGTGCCGAGCGCCTCCACCCGGATCACCCGGATCTGGCGGCCCTGCTGAAAGGTCAGGACGTCGCCCACGCGCACCGATCGGTTAGGCTTGTCGGTCTTGTCGCCCGACAGCCGGATGCCGCCCTGGATCGCCTTGGCCGCCAGGGTGCGGCTTTTGAAGAAGCGCGCTTGCCACAGCCACTTGTCCGCCCGGATGCCGGGGGCGTTCGGGTCCGGCTTGGGCTGCGACGGGCCGTCCGGCAACGCGGCTTCCGCGGCGTCGGTCATCGACTGCGATGTCTGTGGCGCCTCGTCCGTCATGGGGTCTCTTGGGTATCGGTCATGCCCGGGCGGTTGTTTCGGGCCGGGTCACTTGGCAGCGGTCATTTGGCGAAGGTGATGTCCTTCAGCTTGGCGAACGGGTGGTTCGGATCGACCTTCGCCGAACGCTGCTTGTTTTTGTTTGGTCCCTGTGCAGGCTGCTTGCCGGGTTTTCGTCCCGTCCGCTTGGCCTGATGGGGCGGGCGCTGGTCAGGTTTACCGCTGCCCGTGGTCGCCTGGTTGGCTTGGGCGCTCTGGGGCTCGGCTGTCGTGTTTACGGCTTCCGATTGCGCGGCAACCGGCTGCCCGCTGGCTGTCTTGGGCTTGCGCCGTCGACGCTTCTTCGCCGGTTTAGCCTCGGCTGCTGCATTGCCGTCGGGGCCGGTCTGTTGCGGGGCTTCGGCGCTGGCTGCGTTCGCTGCGGGTGTCTTCGCCTTGCGCCGGCGCGGGCGACGTTTCTTGGCGGGTGCCTGCGCAACTGACTCAGTTGCCGTCGCCGGGTCTTCCGAGGGGCCGGCGGCGGGTTGCCTGCGCGCTGCCGGCTTGCGCTGCTCGCCCTTTGGCTTGCCTTTGGGCCGGAAAGCGGGCGCTGCGCCGTCGCGGCCATAGGGATGGTAGTCCAACAGCGGCAGCGCGAGCTCCAGGGCCGCGCGGTCGTCGTCCAGGATCTGCGCGAGCGCGCCCACCGGCGTGAACGGGCCCGACGGGTTCAGCTTATGCAACGCCCCGGCCAAGCGCTCCAGCGCGTCGACGCGCACGGCCACGGCGGCCTCCTGGGTGCGCGCGCGCGAGCGACCCCGGCGCGGCGGTTCGATCCGGCGATAGCCGAGTGCCCGGCAGGCGGCGTCGTCCAGTTGGGTGCCCGGACGGATCACCGCGGCGCGGCTGGTCGGCAGCGTGTCCAGCGGCTGACCACGGTACAGGCTGGTCAACAGCGCCTTCATCTTGAGCGCGCGGGGGTGCAGCAGGGCGGGCAGCCACAGGCTCTGCCGCCCGATCCGCACGCCCAGCTGGCTCAGCTGCTTGCGCTCCTCCTTGGTCAACTCGCGGACATGCGTGGCGACCTCCGCGCGATCGACCACGCCCAGCGCCTCCACGAGCTGGAAGGCGAGGCCCCGGGCGCGTGCCGGCAGCTCCGCGTCGGCGAGCGTGAACAGCTGGTCCAGCTTGTTGCGCCGGTGTCGGTCGAACCAGTCGGCGAGGCGCTTCCGCACGCGCTCCCGCTGGGCGCTGTCCAGGAAGTCGCTGTCGACTGCGACGACCTTGGGTTTCAGTGCCGTCTCGCCAGCTTCCAGCCGACCCACGACCTCGCCGCGCCAGGTCAGATGGCCGTCCTCGGTGAGCGCGATCGCACCGTCGTTGTCGCTCTCCAGCTGCTTGATCCGGCGCGGAATCTCGGTCGACAGCGCCCGCCGGGCGGCGGCTTGCAGCGGGCGCTTGTCCTCGCCCTTGGCTTCGGCGTCCAGCTCGAAGGTCAGGCCGTGCAGCCGGCCGACGTACTCGCCCTCGACCAGCACCTCGCCGCCGCGCCGGACGGCCCCGATCAGATCGGAGCCGTCCTTCAGCCGCTTCATCAGCGTGGCCGAACGGCGGTCGACGAACCGGTTGGTCAGGGTGTCGTGCAGCGCGTCCGACAGGCTGTCCTCGATCTGCCGGGCGCGCGCTTGCCAGTGCGCGCTGTCGTGCAACCAGTCACCGCGGTGGGTGATGTAGGTCCAGGTCCGCACGTAGGCGATTCGTTGCACTAGCGTATCGATATCGCCTTCGGTCTTGTCCAGCTGGTCCAGCTGCTTGGCGACCCAATCCTCCGGCAGCGCGCCGTCGGGGCGCATCAGGTAGCGATAGATCTGCGCCAGCAGGCGGGTGTGCTGATCGGACAGCACCTTGCGGAAGTCCGGGATCTGGCAGACTTCCCACAGCAGCCGCACCGCGCCCTGGTTGCCGGCCATGTCGGCGATCTCCGGATCGCGGGCCAGTTGGCAGAGGACGTTGTAGTCCTCCGCGTCGCGCGCCCTGGTCAGGGCGTCGGACGGCGGCGCGGCTTCCAGGCTCTTGATCAGTGCCTGCGGCGACTTGAAGTCGAGTTCCCGGTTGCGCCAGCACAGCGATTGGATCGGCTCGAAGGCGTGGTGTTCCACCGCCTCCACGATTTCGGGATCGATCTCGCCGATGTTGTTGGTGGTGCCGAAGGTGCCGTCGGACATGTGCCGGCCCGCGCGTCCGGCGATCTGGCCAACCTCGGGGGCGGTCAGGGGGCGGGGCATGCGTCCGTCGAACTTGTTCAGCCGGGCGAACGCGACGTGGTCGAGGTTCAGGTTGAGGCCCATGCCGATCGCGTCGGTGGCGACCAGGTAATCGACCTCGCCCTCCTCGAACATCTGCACCTGGGCATTGCGCGTGCGCGGGGACAGCGCGCCCAGGACGACGGCGGTGCCGCCGCGGTTGCGGCGCATCAATTCGGCGGTGGCGTAGACGTCGGAGGCGGAGAAGGCGACCACGGCCGAGCGGGCGGGCAGCTTGGTCAGCTTGCGCGCGCCACTATAGGACAGCACCGACAGGCGCGGCCTCGCGGAGATCTCCGCGCGGGGCACCAGCTCCCTGATCATCGCGCGCATCGTATCGGAGCCCATGAACATCGTCTCCGACAGGCCGCGCGCGTGCAGCAACCGGTCGGTAAAGACATGCCCGCGCTCGGGGTCGGCGCACAGCTGGATTTCGTCGACGCCCAGGAACTCCACCGGTCGGTCGACCGGCATGGATTCAACCGTGCACAGGAAATAGCGCGGGTTGGGCGGCAGGATCTTCTCCTCGCCGGTTACCAGCGCGACCTGCCCGCGGCCCTTCTTCTGGACGACCTTGTCGTAATTCTCGCGCGCCAGGAGGCGCAGCGGGAACCCGATCATGCCGGAGGTATGCCCCAGCATGCGCTCGATCGCGAGGTGCGTCTTGCCGGTGTTGGTCGGGCCCAGCACGGCCTTGACCGTTCCGGGCCCGGCGTCGGGGCGCGGCGTGTGGGTCAGCATGATAGGGTCAGGATCGGATACGCGGGCGCCACGTGCAAGGATGGGTCGCGTGTGACCCCGTGATCGGTGGACTCAGCCCGTCGTGCTGTCGAACTGGAAGCAGGACAGGATGTAGCTCACCGTTCCATTCGCGTCGGTAAACGGCAGGGCGAGGCGCTCGTAGGAGATGAACTCCTTGCCCACGGATTCCAGCGTGCCGTGATAAAGATCCGGAACCAGCTGCGTGGCGACCCGGCGGTAGCCATCGGCCATGCCGTCCGGCTCGTGGCGGCTGATGAATTTGCTCAAGGCGTCGCCCGTAAAATCGCGGCCCACCGCCTGAACCACGTCGGTCCCGACCACGCGATAGCGAAAGTCCCGCCCGCCATCGAGCACATCCAGGAGCACGAGGTGCGGCAACAGTTCCCGTGGCACCTTGACGACGTCGAAAGCGCGATACGGGGGAACCGTGCCCTCGGGCGTCAGGCTACGCCAGAAGCGGTAAAACACGTTTAACCGGGGGGAGGCCGGGTTTACCGGCTGTATGATGTTTTTCGTCACGTTCGTAGGCACGGAAACCACCGGTTTCGTGAGCGGAAGGCCCGTTTTCGGGACAGATCGGGCAGTGGGAGCTAACATACGGTAAGATGCAAACACGCCGCAATCTGTCCGGACCAATTTAACACCATTTTTGAGCTTAACCCGTGCTTGTGCCGCCCACCAGGGGAACAAACGCGACGGGAAGGACGCTGCGGGTGTGCACCCGACCGTCGGCATCCTTGATCACCTGGCACAGAGTCTGCGCGCCCTGTAGACCCAAGAGGCCCTGACGCGTCGCCAGTTCCACCGGCACGACCAGCCGGCCCCGTGGGGCGAGTTGTTTGGCCAAGGCGTCGCGCACGTCTTCCGGCGCGGCGGCGGTCACCGCGATGGCGTCGAACGGTGCTTCTGCTGGGAGGCCGCTGGACCCGTCCGCCGTCATCACGCGGATATTGTCGTAGCCCAGGTCGGCAAGTCGGGTGCGGGCCGTGTCAGCCAACTCGGGCACGGCTTCGATGCTGATAACGTCGCCGGCAAGCTCCGCCAGCATGGCGGCCTGATAACCGCAGCCGGTGCCGATCTCCAGCACCCGGCTGTCCGGGCCCGGTCGGCACAGCTGGGTGGTGATCGCAACGATGTAGGGCTGACTGATCGTCTGCCCATGGCCGATCGGCAGCGGCCGATTGGCATAGGCATCGGCGCGCAACGCCTCCGGCACGAACAGGTGCCGCGGCACGCGTTCCAGAGCGGCGCGTACATCGTCGTCCAGCCGATCAAAGCCGAGTTCTTCGGCGGTGGCCGCCACCTCTCGGGCGACCGTGTCGGCGAGCTGTTGGCGTGCCTCGGCGTACGGCCAGCGTTGGTCGGGGGTATTGGGGGCTGTTCCGCCCGGGCGTTTGGGGGCGTCGCCGCCATTCGTTCTGGCCATCGTGTACGGCCTCGTCGTCGCATGCCCTAAAGGGATTTATTTGGGTGCCGTTTGCGATCTTGTAAGGCAGGGGCCCGCGACCACATATGCCAGCTAGCCCGGTCCGCCCGTCCGCTTGTGCGGATAGCGGCTGGCGCAGTCTAGCACAGCGCGGCGCGCGGACCGCCATCGGTCCCGATCCGAATCCCGCCGAGCGACCACAAAGAACACGCATGAAGGATGGGTGAGCCCTCATGGCGAAGGAGACGCATAGCTTCCAGGCCGAAGTCAGCCGGCTGCTGGATATCGTTGCGAACTCGCTCTACTCCAACAAGGAGGTGTTCCTGCGCGAACTGATCTCGAACGCCTCCGACGCCTGCGACAAGCTGCGCTACCAGGCGATTACCGAGCCCGAACTGATCCAGGACGATCCGGACTTCCGGATCAACATCGTTCCCACCAAGGAAGCGCGGACGGTCGCCGTGATCGACAACGGTCTCGGCATGAACCGCGAGGACTTGGTGCAGAACCTGGGCACGATCGCCAGCTCGGGCACGCTCAAGTTCGTCGAGCAGCTGCAGCAGTCCGGCGACAGCGACAAGGCGAGCCTGATCGGCCAGTTTGGCGTCGGCTTCTACGCCGCCTTCGTGGTCGCCGACAAGGTCGAGGTCGAGACCCGCAAGGCTGGCGAAAGCCAGGGCTGGCGCTGGATTTCCGACGGCCGCGGCGAGTTCACCATCGAGGAGACCGATGAGGCGCCTGCCCGCGGCACGCGCGTCCGGCTCTATCTGAAGGAAGGCGAGGAGGAGTTCCTGGAGGATCAGCGCATCCGCCGGATCGTCCAGACCTATTCCGACCATATCGCCATCCCGATCCTGCTGGGCGAGCGGCCGGACGACGAGGGCAACGGCCCGGATCAGCTGAACACCGCCTCCGCGCTGTGGACCCGGCCGAAGTCGGAGATCACCGAGCAGCAGTACACCGAGTTCTACCACCACGTCGCCCACGCGATGGACGAGCCGTGGCTGCGGCTGCACTTCAAGGCCGAGGGGAAGCTCGAATACAGCTGTCTGCTGTTCGTGCCCACCCAGCAGCCCTACAACCTGTTCCATCCGGATCGGCAGCACGGCGTGAAGCTGTACGTCCGGCGGGTGTTCGTCACCGACCAGTGCGAGGAGCTGGTGCCGGCCTACCTGCGCTTCCTGCGCGGCGTGGTCGACAGTGAGGACCTGCCGCTGAACATCTCTCGCGAGATGCTGCAGAACAATCCAACGGTGGCGAAGATCCGTCAGACGCTGGTCAATCGCGTGCTGAACGAGCTGAAGAAGAAGGCCGACAACGCGCCGGAGGACTACAAGAGCTTCTGGGAGAATTTCGGCGCGGTCCTGAAGGAAGGCCTGTACGAGGACCAGGAGCACAAGGACCAGCTGCTCGAGCTGGCGCGCTTCCAGAGCAGTGAGCGCGAGGGCTTGATCTCGCTGGACGAATACGTCCAGAACATGAAGGAAGGCCAGCAGTCGATCTACATCATCACCGGCGACGACCTGGAAACGCTGAAAAAGTCTCCGCAGCTGGAAGGCTTCAGGGCCAAGGGTGTCGAGGTGCTGCTGCTGGCGGATGCGATCGACGACTTCTGGACCTGGATGATCGGCGAGTACCAGGGGCACCAGATCAAGTCGGTGACGCGCGGCGCGGCCGAGCTGGACGACATCAAGTCCGGCAAGGACGACGACAGCTCGGACAGCGAGGACGACAAGCAGGAGGATCAGCCGGACGACAGCCAGGTCGGCACGCTGGTCGCCTTCCTGAAGACCGCGCTGGAGGACGAAGTGAAGGACGTCCGTTCGACGCAGCGGCTGACCGACAGCGCCTGCTGCCTGGTCGCCGACGAGGGCGACATGGACATCCACTTGGAGCGCATGCTGCGCCAGCACGGGCAGACGGTGCCGACCAACAAGCGCATCTTGGAAATCAACCCGAAGCACCCGCTGATCCAGCGCCTGGCCGAACGGGCCAGCGATGGGAGCAAGCAGGGCGCCAACGGCAGCGGCGATCCGATGACCGACGCCGCCTGGCTGCTGTTGGATCAGGCCCGGATCGTCGAGGGCGAGACCCCCAGCGACCCGGCCGCCTTCGCCCGCCGTATGAGCCAGCTGGTCGCCAAGGGCCTGGCGGCGTAGCGACCTCGCATCGGCTTCAGGCGAACTAATAAAGGGCGGTTCCCCAGCGGGAGCCGCCCTTTATTATGTATGTGTCTCGTCGGTCATCGCCTGCCAACCGGCTCCGACTAACGTGGCCGGCTAAATCCCGCTACCCGACCCCTGCTGCGCCCACCAGGCGTTGTGGATGCCGCATTCGGTCTTTTCCATGCCCGACCAGCGGCCGGCGCGGGCGTTCTCGCCCTCGGCGACGCGGCGGGTGCAGGGCAGGCAGCCGATCGAGGGGTAGCCCTGGTCGACCAGTGGGTGACGCGGCAGCCCGCGCGCGTTGAAGGCGGCGTCGACGTCGTTCTGGGTCCAGTCGGCGAGCGGGTTCACCTTGACCCGGCCGTCGACCAGCTCGACGCGCGGCAGCCCCTCCCGGGTCGCGGTCTGGAAGCGCTTGCGGCCGGTGATCCAGGCATCGAAACCGGTGAGCGCGCGTTCCAGCGGTCGGACCTTGCGCAAGGCGCAGCACCGATCAGGATTGACCGACCAGAGGTGACCGTCCGGGTCGGTCTGCTTGCGGTCGGCTTCGTCCGGTTGCTCGTTGCGCACGCCCGTCAGGCCGAGCTTGGCGATCAGCCGGTCGCGGTAGCGCAGCGTCTCTGGGAAGTGCTTGCCCGTCTCCAGAAAGATCACCGGGGTCGCCGGGTCGATCCGCGAGATCATGTCGAGCAGTAGGGCCGCCTCGGCGCCGAACGAGGACACGGCCGTGATCGTGCCCGGAAAGTGCCGGGTGATCGCTAGCGCCAGCAGTTCCTCGCCGGTTAGTCCTTCGGCGTCGCGTTCCAGCGCCCGCTGGCGGTCCAGCGGGGTGATCGGGGTGCTTCCGTCCATGGCAGCGATTCTCGCTTACTCCGCAGCCCGGGGCGCGTGGCGGCGCCAGGGTGCGGGTTGGGTCCCGTCGGCGGCCTTCTGGTAGACGACCGAGATGCGCTGCAGCGCGCGCTGCCACGCCTCGGCCGTCTGGTCGTCGACCTCGAAACAGTCGAACCCGCAGCGCACCAGGAAGATCGCCTGGTCCTGCAGCACGTCGCCGGTCGCGCGGATTTCGCCGGTGAAGCCGTAGCGCTGGCGCAGCAGGCGCGCCTGAGAGTAGGCCCGGCCGTCCTTGAACGCCGGAAACTCCAGCACGACAGCGTCGAGCTTGGGCAAATCGTCGGCGATGTCCGCGACCGGCTGGTCGTTCTTCAGGCGCACGCCCAGCGCGGCGTTGCGTCCCTCCAGCGCGTGACGGTTCTCCTGGAACACTTCGGCCGGAAGGATCGTCGCCTGGCCATCGGGCAACGCGTCCAGCGTCTCGACCTCGACCCAGGGATCGGTGAGGCGCGCGCCGGTACGGTCAATCAGCGGCATAGAGCTTCTCCCGGAAGGGCTCGGCACCGACGCGGCGATAGGTCTGCAGAAAGGCCTCGCCGTCCCGGCGGTTCTCCAGATAGGCGTCGACCAGCGTTTCGACGGCGTCGACCACCTCGTCGTAGGCGAAGCCCTTGCCGACGATTTCGCCCAGGCTGGCGGTCTCGTCCGCGCTGCCGCCGATCGTCAGCTGATAGAACTCCTCACCCTTCTTATCGACACCCAGGATGCCGATGTGGCCAACGTGGTGGTGGCCGCAGGCATTGATGCAGCCGGAAATCTTGACCTTCAGTTCGCCAATATCGTGCTGCCGGTCGAGGTCCTGGAAGCGCTCCTGAATCCGCTGGGCGACCGGAATCGACCGGGCGTTGGCGAGCGAGCAGTAGTCCAGACCCGGGCAGGCGATGATGTCGGAGATCAGGCCGACGTTCGCCGTTGCCAGGCCGTGGTGCTTGAGCTCCTGCCACAGCTGATAGAGATCTTCTTGGCGCACGTCGGGCAGGGTCAGGTTCTGCTCGTGGGTCACGCGGATCTCGCCCAGCGCGAAGCGGTCGGCGAGCTCGGCGACCGCCTCCATCTCCTCCGCGCTGGCGTCGCCGGGGGCGCCGCCATGCGGCTTCAGGGAGACGTTCACGATCGCGTAGCCCGGCTGCTTGTGCGCGGCCACGTTGGCCTGTACCCAGCGCGCGAAAGCGGGATCGTGCTGGCGCCAAGCAGCGTAGGCCGGCGGGTCGTCCGGCAGGTCCGCGTACTGCGGCGGGGCAAAGTAGGCCTGGATGCGCTCCAGCTCGCCGTCCGGCAGGTCGAGTTCCTGGTCTGGCATCGCCTGCCATTCTTCCTCGACCCGACGGGCGAACTCCTCCGCGCCGACCGCATTGACCAGGATCTTGATGCGCGCTTTGAAGGCGTTGTCGCGCCGGCCGAGCTGGTTATAGACGCGCAGCACCGCCTCCAGATAGCTGAGCAGGTGACGCTTGGGCAGGAAGTTCCGGATCGTTTTGGCGATCACCGGGGTCCGGCCCTGTCCGCCGCCGACCAGCACCTCGAAGCCGGGCTCGCCGTTCGCATCCCGGGTTATGCGCAGGCCGACGTCGTGTACCGCGATCGCCGCACGGTCCTCCTGGCAACCGGTAACGGCCACCTTGAACTTGCGCGGCAGGAACGAGAATTCCGGGTGCAGCGTCGACCACTGCCGGATGACCTCGGCGTAGATACGCGGGTCTTCGATCTCGCCCGCCGCCACGCCGGCGTACTGGTCCGCGGTGGTGTTGCGGATGCAGTTGCCGGACGTCTGGATGGCGTGCATCTCGACCTCCGCCAGCTCGGCCAAGAGGTCCGGGATATCCTTCAGCGCCGGCCAGTTGAACTGGATGTTCTGGCGGGTGGTGAAGTGGCCGTAGCCCTTGTCGTAGACGCGTGCGACGTGGGCCAGCTTGCGCATCTGGGTCGACGACAGCGTGCCGTAGGGGATGGCGATGCGCAGCATGTAAGCGTGCAGCTGCAGATACACCCCGTTCATCAGCCGCAGCGGCTTGAACTGGTCTTCGCTCAGCGCGCCGGACAGGCGGCGGTTCACCTGTTCGCGGAACTGTTCGACACGGTCGTTGACCAGGGCCTGATCGAATTCGTCGTAGCGGTACATCGCTCTTACGTTCCCTAAGCGCTGCGACCCGTGGACCCCGCGCCCGCCAGCTCGGCCTGCTTGCCGAGATCGGGGCGCACGCTCGGTCCCTTGGCGCGCATCACTTCCTTCATGTGACTGGGCTTCACCGTCCCGTCCGCCTGCGGTTGAACCGCGAACAGATAGGGCGCGACCACGGAGGTTCCGGCGAACGCCTCGGCGCGTTCCAGCAGCGCCTCCTGCGCCTGCGGATCTTCCGCCCAGTCGGTCTGTTCGGGCGTTTCCGCCCAAACGTCCTCAGGCGTCAGATAGACCACGACGCCGTCGCTCAGGCGGTTCGCGGTCACGGCCTTGGGTCCCTTGGCCTTGGCTGCCATGGCGTTTCGTCTCTCGTTGCGGTGTCGGGGCGCGGCGGCTCAGCCCTGCAGGGCAAGCGCGCGCGGTTGGACGTGGACGGGTGCGGCGGCAGCGGTCTGCCGCGCGCCCTCGGCGAACGCGGCGACCTGGCCGATGATCAGCATCGCCGGCCCGCGCACGCCCTGCGCCGCGACCGTCTGGCCGAGTGCGGCCAGCTGGGTCGGCAGGACGCGCTCGTCCGCCGTGGTGCCGTTCTCGACGATCGCCGCTGGCGTATCCGGGCTCAGCCCATGGGCGATCAGCCGCTCCGCCACGCGTTCGGCGGTGGCCACGCCCATGTAGATCGCCAGCGTGTGGTTGGCGCGCGCGAGCGCGGCCCAGTCCGGCTCCTGATCACGGCTCGCCGCGTGCCCGGTGACGAAGGTGACGGCGTGGGCATGGTCGCGGTGGGTGAGCGGGATGCCGGCCGCCGCCGCGCAGCCGGTCGCCGCGGTGATGCCGGGGACCAGCTCGACCTGGACGCCGGCGGCGCGCAGGGCCGCGACCTCTTCCCCGCCACGGCCGAACACGAAAGGGTCGCCGCCCTTGAGACGGACCACCTTGGCACCGGCGCGTGCGTGGCGGATCAGCAGGTCGTTGATCTCGTCCTGCGTCTTGGCGTGCGCTCCCGGGGCCTTGCCGACATCGATCCGCTCGGCGTCGCGGCGTGCGTAGTCGACGATTTCCGCGGGCACCAGGCGGTCGTGGACCACGACGTCGGCGCGCTGCAGGAAGCGCACGGCCTTGAAGGTCAGGAGATCCGGATCTCCCGGCCCAGCGCCGACGATCGCCACCTGACCGGTCTCTGCCTCCGTGGCTTCGCCATTGACCAGGCGCATCATGCCTTCGCGGGCCTTCGCCTCGCGGCCGGCCAATACGTCGTCGGCAACGGCCGAATCGAAGAATCTCTCCCAAAAGCGCAGGCGCTGCGGGCCCGGCGGCAGGCGATTGGCGACCGCTTCGCGGAAGCTCTCGGCAAAGCCGGTTAGCTCGCCGATGCGCGCAGGCAGCATCGCTTCCAGCTTTTCCCGGATACGCCGGGCCAGGACCGGCGCGGCGCCGGCGCTGGAGATGCCGATCGTCAGCGGATCGCGGTCGACAATCGCGGGCGTGATGAAGGTGCAGGCCCAGGGGCGGTCGACTACATTGACCGGCACGTCGCGCGGACGGGTGACCTTGGCCACCGCCTCGTCGACATCGCCGCGGCCGGTGGCGGCGATCACCGCCGCCTTGCCCGGCACGTCATAATACTTAAAGCAGCGGGCGATATGCTCGATCCCGCCGTCGCGCGCGAGCGCCGCCAGCTCGTCGTCCAGCCGCCGGGCGACCACGACCACCCGGGCGTGCGCCTTGCGCAGCAGACGGACCTTGCGCGCGGCATTTTCCATGCCGCCGACGACCAGCACGGGCCGATCGCGGATGTCGAGGAAGGCCGGGAAGTAGCGCATCGCGAACCCCTTTGCCGCGGCCCGGCGCGCCATGCTGCTGAGGCGAGGCGGCCACCGGTTAATTTCCGCGCTACGGCGTGTGTTTTTTGGATTTGCCGCAAAACGCTTCGTAGAATTTGAAATAGGCTGTCGGCCAGTCCGTGTCAAGTAATCCCACATTCTCAGTGTCGTTATAGGATTATAACACATCTAAGAATGTGGGAATTAACCGACCCCGACAGTACGCTTTCGGGTCACCCTAGGCCAAGCGTCAGCCTAACAGGTGGTCGATCACAGCATTCAGCCGCAACCGACCTTCCGCCGTCGCCGCCAGACTCTGCGCGTTCAGGGTCAGATAGCCCGCTTCCTGCAGTGCCTCCAGCCGGTCGGCGTCGAACAGTGCCTCCGGCTGCGCCCCCAGCTCGCGCTGGAACGCGTCGCGGTGGATGCCCTCGGCCAGACGCAGGCCCATCAGGGTCATCTCCTGGCGTTTCTGGGCCGCGTCCAGGGGATCGCGGGCGCGGGTGGCGTGGCCGGTGCGGCCGACCGCCTCCAGCCAGGCTTCCGGCGCGGAATGCTGGCGGGTGGCGTGCTTGGTGCCCTGCACCGTCACCCGGCCGTGCGCGCCGGGCCCGATGCCGAGATAGTCGCCGTAGCGCCAGTAGGTCAGGTTGTGCCGGCTTTCCTGCCCCGGCATCGCGTGATTGGACACCTCGTACGCGTTCAACCCGCGTGCGCCCAGCGTCTCGTCGGTTGCCTGGAAAATCGCGGACTGCGTGGCGTCGTCCGGCAGGGCGAGCTCGCCGCGCCGCCAGGAGGCGTGAAACGGCGTACCGGGCTCGATCGTCAACTGGTAGATCGAGAGGTGCGCCGGCCCTTCTTCGAGCGCGCGGGCGAGTTCGTCCGCCCAGCTCTCCGGCGTCATGCCGGGGCGCGCGGTGATCAGGTCGAACGACATCCGCGGAAACGCCCGACGCGCCAGGTCGACCGCCGCCAGCGCCTCGTCGGCCGAGTGCTGCCGCCCCAGGAACGCGAGGGCGCGGTCGTCCAGCGCCTGCACGCCAAGCGACACGCGGTTGACCCCGGCGGCACGGAAGCGGGCGAACGCCTCCGCTTCCACACTCGTGGGATTGGCCTCCAGCGTGATCTCGGCGTCGTCGGCCAGATCGAACCGTTCGGCAACCCGGTCGATCAACGCCTCCGCCGTTTTGGGATCCATCAACGAGGGCGTACCCCCGCCGAAAAAGATCGAGGTGACGCGGCGCCCAGCCATTTCGTTGGCGTAATGGTCTAGTTCGGCCAGCAGCGAGCGGCGCCAGAGGTCGTGGTCGACCGCGCCGCGCACGTGGCTATTGAAATCGCAATAGGGGCATTTCTTCAGGCAGAAGGGCCAGTGGACGTAGACGCCGAAGCCAGGATCGGGCGCCCGGTCTGCCCGCGTCTGCAGCGCGGGCGCGCCCGTCATGTCCGGAACACCGCGTCGACCAGCTGGCGGAAGGCCCGCGCTCGATGGCTCATGGCGTGCTTGGCCGCCGGCTCCATCTCGCCAAACGTGATCGCGTGACCGTCCGGCACGAACACCGGATCGTACCCGAAGCCACGCGTGCCGCGTGGCGGATAGGTGAGCGTGCCATCGACCTGGCCTTGGAAGGTACGTGTTGTCCCTTCCGGCCAGGCGAGCGTGAGCGCGCAGACGAAACAGGCCGAGCGGTCGCCGCCTGTGCCGGCGTTGACCTCCCGCAACTCCTGTTCGACCCGATCCATCGCGGCGTGGAAATCCTTGTCCGGTCCTGCCCAGCGGGCGGAGTAGATTCCGGGCTTGCCGCCCAGCGCGGTCACCGCCAGACCGCTGTCATCCGCCAGCGCCGGCAGATTTGCGCCTTTGGCCGAGGCGCGCGCCTTCAGCTCCGCATTCTCGGCGAAGGTATGGCCCGTTTCCTCCGGCTCCGGCAGGCCGAGCTCGCCCGCGGACTTAACGGTGGTGCCGAACGGTTCGAGCAGTTCGGCGATTTCGCGGACCTTGCCCGGGTTGTGACTGGCGATGACGAGGGTATCGGCGCCTAGTGGCATGGCGGTTGGAGTCCTCACGAAGGTCCCGGTCCATAACGACATAACGCCCCTCTCCCGCGAGGGGAGAGGGGTCGCCGACGCGCGGGTCGAAATCGGCGCGACGGGCGTTAGAGACCGACGCCCAGGGCCTGCAGCTGCTTGCGGCAGAGCTGGGACACACCGCCTTCGGCAAGGTCGAGCAGCTTGTTGAAGGTGGCGCGGTCGTAGGGCTCGCTCTCCGCGCTTGCCTGGATCTCGACGATTCCGCCGCGACCGGTCAGGACAAAGTTGGCATCGGCGTCAGCGCTGGAATCCTCGTCGTAGTCGAGGTCGAGCACCGGCTCTCCCTTGTAGATCCCAGCGGAGATCGCGGCGACCTGGTCGGTCAGCGGGATCTGTTTGATCGCCTTGGCCGTCTGCATGAACTGGAAGGCCTGATAGAGCGCGACATAGGCGCCGGTGATCGCGGCCGTCCGGGTGCCGCCATCGGCCTGCAGGACGTCGCAGTCGATCTGGATCGACCGCTCGCCGAAGGCGGTCAGGTCGGTCACCGCGCGCATCGACCGGCCGATCAGCCGCTGGATTTCCACCGTACGCCCGCCCTGCTTGCCGCGCGCGGCCTCGCGGCCGCCGCGGGTGTGGGTGGCGCGCGGCAGCATGCCGTACTCGGCCGTCACCCAGCCGCGTCCGCTGCCGCGCATGAAACCTGGCACCGAGTTGTCGACCGAGGCGGTGCAGAGCACGTGCGTGTCGCCGAACTTGGCCAGGCACGACCCTTCGGCGTGCTTGCTGAAGTCGGGCTCGAGAACGACGGTGCGCAGCTGGTCGGCGGCGCGTCCGGAGGGGCGCATGAGAACCGCGGGCTCCTGTGATTGTGGTGGGGACTATTCCGGCCATTGCCGGGCGTCGAGCGGCGCGCACGCTATCCGATCACCCCCGCAGCGTCCACCCGCGCCCCCTCGGCGGTATCGGGGCCGTCCGGTCGCGGCGGTCAAGTTGACCGCCTGCCCGGCGGTTCCTATCTTCAATGGGTGTAGACTGGTGGTGAGTTTCCCCATGACAGAGCAGCGACGCGGTCTGAGCGGACGCACGGATCTCAGCGCGCTGGATCAGCGTTCGCGCGAGATCTTCCGACATATCGTCGATGCCTATGTCGCGACCGGTGCCCCGATCGGCTCGCGCACGTTGGCGCGTCAACTGGGCATGGGCCTGTCGCCGGCCACGCTGCGCAACACGATGGCGGAGCTGGAGGAACTGGGCCTGCTGTATGCCCCGCACACCTCCGCCGGGCGACTGCCAACCGATCACGGCTTGCGGCTGTTCGTCGACGGCCTGCTGGAAAAGGGCAATCTCGACGCCCGGGAACGCGAGAGCATCGAGGCCCGCTGCGCCGCCAACGGGCGCAGCCTGCCGGACACCATGGCGGAAGCCAGCCGGATGCTCTCCGACCTGTCGAAGTGCGCCGGCCTGGTCGTCGCCCCGAAGTTCGAGGAACCGCTGAAGCACATCGAATTCGTCGCGCTCGGTCCCGGGCGAGCGCTGTGCGTGCTGGTCACCGATTCCGGCGCGGTCGAGAACCGGATCATCGACGTGCCGATGGGCCTGCCGCCCTCCTCCCTGGTCGAGGCATCGAACTACCTGTCGAGCAAGCTGGTCGGGCGCACGCTGAGCGAGGCGCAGCACGTCGTGCAGCAGGAACTGCAGCAGGAGCGCCAGGAGCTGAACGCGCTTACCCGCCGGCTGATCGAGCAGGGTGTGGCCGATTGGTCGGAAGCGAACGAGGGGGCGCTGATCGTGCGCGGTCAGGCACACCTCTTGGAGGACGTCAGCGCGCTGGAGGATCTGGAGCGCGTGCGCAATCTGTTCTCGGCGCTGGAAAAGAAGGAGTCGCTCAGCAAGCTGCTCGACCTCGCCGACGACGCGGACGGCGTCCAGATCTTCATCGGGGCGGAGAGTTCCCTGTTCGGCATGACCGACTGTTCCATGGTGATTGCGCCCTATGCCAACAGCCAGCAGCGCTTCGTGGGCGCGATCGGGGTGATCGGTCCGACCCGGATCGACTACGCCCGGATCATCCCGATGGTGGACTATACGGCGAAGGTGATGAGTCGGCTGGTCGGCTGACGCCGCGCCTGCTTTTCCAGGCAGCATGTCTTTTCATTCGCGCCTCTCATCCACAGATGAGGGGGCAGCGAACGGCACATACCCAACCAAGACATCGATCAGAGCAGACGGACCCGATACATGACGGCGAACAACAACCGCGCGAACGACGAGCATCAGGATCAGAACGCCCAGAGCGCGAACGCGCAGGGCCAGGACCAGGATGCCGGCCAGGGCGGCCAGGATCCCGAGCAGGCCAAGTCCGAGGCGAACGCCAAGGCCGCCGCGCAGGAGGCCGCGCGCCTGGCCGAGGAAGCCGCGCGCAATGCCAACGCGCAGGGCGAGGGCGATCCCGAGGCGGAGGCGCCCGAGGATCCGCAGGCCGCCCTGCAGGCGGAGATCGACGACCTGAAGAACCGTCTGCAGCGCGCCATGGCGGAGACCGAGAACGTTCGCCGGCGCGCCGACCGTGAGCGCCAGGAGGCGATGAAATACGCCGCCGCGCCGCTCGCCCGGGATCTGCTGGGCGTGGCCGACAACCTGCGCCGGGCGCTGGAGAGCGTGCCGCAGGACAAGGCGGAGCAGGACGAGACGCTGAAGAACCTGCTCTCCGGCGTGCAGATGACCGAGAAGGAACTCGCCGACGCCTTCGCCAAGCACAGCATCCAAAAGTTGGCGCCGGCGGCCGGTGAGAAGTTCGACCCGCACTATCACGAGGCGATGTACGAGGTGCCGACCGACGATCACAAGCCGGGCTCGGTCGTGCACGTCGTGCAGGAAGGCTATGTCCTGAACGACCGCCTGCTGCGCCCGGCGCGCGTCGGCGTCGCTAAGTCCGCCGGCGGTGGCCAGGGCGGTGGCAGCGGCGCCAACGGTCAGGGCGATAACATCGATACGAAGGCGTAACGACTACCGTTTTTCAGGTTTGGCGTAGAAACGCCCGCCGTGCAACCCACGGCGGGCGTTTTCTTGGGATCATCGCCGAGCGCGCGCACGGCGCGCGGGTTAGCGCCGCCTGGACCTACGACGTCCCCCGTCGCCTGGGTTCCCGGCTCAGCCCGCGCTGATCCAAGGCATCCAGGTAACGCTGCCAGATCTCCTGCTTGTTCTCGCCGAGCTGGCGCAGATAGGCCCAGGAGAAGATGCCGGTGTCGTGCAGATCGTCGAAGTGGATCTTGATGGCATAGTTGCCGACCGGCTCGATGGTCATGATGCCGACGTACTTACGCCCCGAGACGGTCTGCTTCTCCGCCGGGCTGTGCCCCTGCACCTCGGCCGAGGGGCTTTCCACGCGCAAAAGCTCGGCCGGATAGACGAACGTCTGGCCGTCGTCGAAGTCGATCTCCAGCTCCTTGCGCGCCTGGACGTAGCGGATTTCCAGCGGCCAGTGCTGGGTGCCATAGGGTTGGGCTTCGTCGGACTGGATGTCCTTCGCCATCGTCGGCGGTTCCAACAAGTTGGGTAAAAACGCGGCGGCATCCGACAGTCCCCATCTCCCTTGGGCAGAAGGGAGCCACGGAGGCTGTGAACCATCGCTTTGCCAGACGGCTTTCAGCTAACGCCTGCCGGCCTTCAAGCCAAGGACTACGCGTCGATCTGGCGGGCCTCGTCGGGCAGCATGATCGGGATGCCGTCCCGAATCGGGTAGGCGAGCTTGGCCTGCGGGCTGATCAGCTCCTGGGACTTGGCGTCGTACTCCAGCGGCCCCTTGGTCAGCGGGCAGACCAGGATTTCCAGCAGCTTGGGATCGACCGTGCTGCCGGCCCCGGCATCTTGCGTACCGGTGTCGGGCGTCTCGTTGCTCATTTTTGGTATGTCCTCGCAGATCCTGTCTGTCGTCGACCCGTCGGTATCCTGCCGCGCTGGTACAAGCCCGTCCAGCCGTCCCAGACCCACTAGTGGCGCGAGGCGGCGCGACCTTCCGGCGCGGGACGGTCCAACACCGCCATTTCCAGGATCGCGGTCATCGTCTCCGCGCGCCGAATGGCGTCTTCCGCTTCCAGCAGTGCCTGTTTCTCCGCGCTGGAGAAGGGGCAGACCATGGCGAGCGAGGTCACCAGCCGCTCGTTCGACGCTTCCCGAATGGCGTCCCAGTCCGCCTCGATGCCCTGCTGGCTGAAGTAATAGGTCAACGCCTCCAGCAGCCGCTCGCGGTCGAACGGCGCGCCCTGCTCGGGCTTCAGGTCGCCGGCGAAGCAACTGTAGTCCGGCACGACGCGGCGGTAGCCGTCATAGAGCGGCAGCTCCTGCTGGATACGAAACCGCAGTAGCCCCTTGAGCGTAACCAGGTAACGCCCGTCATCGGTCTCGGAGAAGGAGACGATCCGGCCGGCACACCCGGTCAGGTAGACCGGCGCGGCACCGGCATCGGAACGGGCGCCCTGAGGGTCCGGGGTGGTGTAGGCGGCTTCCTCGTCATCCTCGGCATCGAAACAGCCGAAACGGGCCGTCTGGTCGGCGTCATCCACGGCCGGCTGCACCATGCCGATCATGCGCTGATTACGCAGCGCATCGCGGACCATGTTCAGGTAGCGCGGCTCGAAGATGTTGAGCGGCAGCCGGCCGCCCGGCAGCAGCAGGACGCCCGAGAGCGGAAAGATCGGCAGTTCGCCCGGCAGCTCGTCATACTCGGGGTCGAAGGGGTGAGAGGAGGACATGGGCGCCCTTACTTAGGAGAACAGGATCGAGGACAGCCGGCGCCGGGCGCTCAGCGTGACCTCGTCCTTCGGCCCCCAGGCCTCGAAGAACTTGACCAGCTGCTGGCGCGCAGCGTCTTCGTTCCATTCCTTGTTGCGCTTGATGATCTCAAGCAGCTGGTCGCAGGCCTCCTCGCGCTTGTTGGCCGCGTTATAGGCCAGTGCCAGATCGTAGCGCGCCTGCAGATCGTCCGGGTTCTGCTGCACCGCCTGCTCCAGCTCGCCCAGGTCGCCGCGCGCCTTGGCGGTCTCCTCGGCTAGGTCGATCGCCGCCTTGGCGGCCGCCAGCTCGCCGGACTGCTGCAGCTCCTCGGTCAAGCTGTCGTAAATCTCGCGTGCGCCCTGGAAGTCGTCGTTCGCCAGATGGCAGCGGATCAGGCCAGCCAACGCGCCGGCGTTCTGCTCGTCGATCTGCAGGACCTGGCCATAGATCTGCTGGGCGGTCGAGACCTCGCCCGCGTCGAGCGCACCCTTGGCCTGCTGCAGGGCATGGTCGATCTGGGCCTGCTGATCCTGGCCGCCGCCGCCCTGCTGGGCGACCTGTTGGACGAACTGCTGGACCTGCTGCTGGCCGGCCTGCGCACCGGCGAATCCGTCGTAAGGCTGCCCCTGCACAAAGGCGTAGACGGTGGGCAGCGACTGCAGACGTAGCTGCTGGGCCAGTTGGCGGTTCTGGTCGACGTCCACCTTGACCAGCTTGACCGCGCCACCCTGCTGGCGGACCGCCTGCTCCAGCGCCTGTCCGACGGTTTCCGCCGAGCCGTCGCGCGGCGAGTGGAAGTAGCAGATCACCGGGGTCTGCTGGGACCCCTCGATTACTTTCTGGGTGAAGTCTTGCTGGCTGGCGGTCGTCACCGGGTCGCCGGCGCCGCTGCGCTGGCCACCGCCGCCGGTGTTTTGGCCGATGATCGTTTCCATCGCGTTTGCCCGTCCTATCTGCCGAAGTTGATCGGATATGCGCGTCAGCGCGTCCGAGGGTCGTCGGTTCTGTGTGGTCCGGCAGCTGCCGCCAAGGCGCGCCGGGTGGGCGGATGCGTCTCGTGAGGCGTTCAATTGCCCGCGCAGGGCATCCACCGAACGTCTAAATGGCGGCCGGGCGCGGATGTGACAAGTCCGCTGCGCCCGGGCAACACACGGTGGCGCCGGCTGGCACACGTGTGGATTGTGTCAGGTCAGATCCAGGTAGTCTGGCGCGTGGTCGACCGCGTTCAGGAAGCGCACCAGATCGTCCGGAGCGATGCCGGTGGTCATGGCATTGTCCAGCGGGTGAAAGTTCAGGCGCTCGTGGTCGCGCAGCATGCCGCGGTCGAGCATGACCTGAACCTTGCCCATGCTGTCGTTGAGCGCGGCAAACGGAGTCACCGCGCCTGGCACCACACCCAGATAGCTCATCAGCCGATCCGCGCTGCCGAACGACAAACGTCCGCTCTCCAGCTGCTCGCCCAGTGCCTTCAGGTCGATCTCCCGGTCTTCCAGGCAGACGACCAGCCACATCCGGCCTTTCTTGTTGCGCAGAAAGAGGTTCTTGGTGTGCCCGCCCGATAGCTCGCCGCGCAGCTGCTTGGCCTCTTCGACCGTGAAGACGGGATCGTGCCGCTTCGTCTCGGTCTGAATGCCAAGCGTGTCGAGCTTGGCGAACAAGGCGTCGGGACCGGCCGGCGTGCCGCCATCGGCCAAGCTGCCCGAACCGCCAACGCCGGCGTGACCATCGCCGGCCGGGGTCGGTTGGGTGGACGCGGAGTCGCCGGTCTGCTCGCTCATCGCGGTCTCGGTTCTCATTCTACGTGGGACCATGGACGTGACACGGCGGGATGGCCGCCGCACGCCCGCGCCAGCACGGCGGAGCGGGCGGAGCCTACGCGACCGGGCAGGGCGATGTCACCACCGCGTAAAAATCCCCTGTTGCAATGCGCGCACGACCGTATTATGTGCCGGGGTGTCGACGCGGCGGATGCCGCTGCGGACGGCACACACGACGGATGCGGGCGTAGCTCAGGGGCTAGAGCGTCTGCTTGCCATGCAGAAGGTCGTGGGTTCGAATCCCATCGCCCGCTCCATCCTGCCGGGGGCTCAGCCGAGAAGGCTGAGCCCCCGTTTTCGTTTCAGGGGTCAACGCAGTTCAAACGGGGGTCGCTGGACCATGCTCTCGGCGCTTGCGCTCGCTTTGCACGCCCTATCCGCCGTCGTCTGGGTCGGCGGGATGGCGTTCGCTTACCTGTTCGTCCGGCCAGCCCTCGGCGCGCTTGAGGGGCCGCAGCGCCAGACGCTGTGGCGCGGCACCTTCGCGCGTTTCTTTCCGGTTGTGTGGGGCACGGTCGGGCTGCTGCTCCTGACCGGCTATTACATGGTGTTCGGGACCTATGGCGGGTTCGCGAACGTCGGCGTGCACGTCCATATCATGCACCTGCTCGGGCTGGTGATGATGGCGATCTTCGCGCACGTCTTCTTCGCCCCCTGGCGCCGCTTCGCCAAGGCGGTCGACGCTGGCGATCGGGAGACGGCGGCGCAGAACATCGAGACCATCCGCAAGCTGGTCGCGCTCAACCTGACGTTGGGCGTCATCGTGGTGGTGGTCGCCTCCGGCGGGCGTTTCTGGGGATAAGCGGCCGGGTTGGATAAGGCGGAATAAGATTGGCCCCGGCGCCGTTGGGGTCGAGGCGGCGGCCGGGGCCAGGCACAACCGACGCGGAGCGGGCGGGACAGAAACCTCCGGGCCGGTACAACCGAGGCTGGCATCGGAATCGTAAAGTTGAAATTAAAACTTCGATGTCAAATTAGCCCTCGGTCGGAGTCACGGTTCCGCCACGCCTGCGCCATTTCATCGCTTGCCGGATCGCGCTAGCGTGCCCGTTGGCGGCCCGGCCGCGATTGCCGCGCGGGCGCCCAAAGAAAACCGATCACGCGGGGGAGCGTCAGCCGTCATGTCCATGGGCGCCGAACAGCTGAAGACCGATCTGATCGACCGCATCGTCGAACGGGCCCAGGCGCGCCTGAACCCCGAGCGCGCCGAGATAGCCGAACGTTTCGCCCGCCAGTTCTACGCCCACGTCCCGCCCGACGACCTGCTGGGCGAGGATGCCGATAATCTCTACGGCGCGGCGGTGGCGATGCTGAACTTCGCCACCAGTCGTCCGCCGGGCAAGGCCAAGGTCCGCGCCTACAACCCGCAGATCGAGGAACATGGCTACGGCTCGTCGCACACGATCGTCGAGGTCGTGAACGACGACATGCCCTTCCTGGTCGACAGCGTGACCCAACGCCTGGCCGACCTGGACGCGCAGGTGCATCTGGTGATCCACCCGATCCTGGAGGTCGCGCGCGACGCCGACGGGAAGCTGCTGGACATCCACAGCGCTGCCGGGACAGTGGACAGTCCCGAAGGGCAAGCCGCCGCGGCGCTTGGCAAGAAGGCCCCGGCGCCCAGCCGCGGCGCGGCGCGTAAAGCCGCGACCAATGGCGGCGACACTGCCACCAAGACCCGAGACAACACCAAGGCCGCCAACACCAAGGCCGATGACGCGGGGCAGACGCTGCGCGAATCGGTGATGCACGTCGAGATCAGCGAGCAGCCGGCGAGCCGTCTCAGCGAGCTGGAGCAGGAGCTGAGCCGGGTGCTCACCGACGTGCGCGCGGCGGTGCGCGACTGGCGGGCGATGCAGGATCAGGCGCGCCAAGTGATCGACGGGCTGAAGGCAAGCCCGCCGCCCTTGGCCAAGGCGGAGCTGGACGAGGGCGTCGCCTTCCTGGAGTGGGTCGCCGACGACAACTTCACCTTCCTTGGCTACCGCGAGTACAGCTTCGAGGGCACGGGCGCGGGCGCGGTGGCGCAGGTCAATCACGACAGCGGCAAGGGTATCCTATCCGACCCGGAATACCGCCTGTTCGATGGTCTGCGCGACCTGGGTAAGCTGCCGCAGGAGGTCCAGGCCTTCCTGCATCAGCCCGAACTGTTGCGGGTGACCAAGGCGAACCGACGGTCGACCGTGCACCGCGCGGTCCATCTGGACACGATCGCGGTCAAGACGTTCGATGGCGACGGCAACGTCACCGGCGAAAAGCTGATCGCCGGGCTATTCACCTCCACCGCCTATTCGCGCAGTCCGCGCGAGATTCCCCTGCTCCGCCGCAAGGTCGATCGGGTGTTGGAGCGCAGCGGGTTCCGCCCCGACAGCCACGACGGCAAGGCGCTGCTGCACATTCTGGAAAGCTACCCGCGCGACGAGCTGTTCCAGATTGGCGAGGACGACCTCTATCGCATCGCGATGGGCATCCTGCACCTGCAGGAACGCCAACGGATCGCCCTGTTTACCCGCCAGGACCCGTTCGAGCGGTTCGTCTCCTGCCTGGTGTTCGTCCCCCGCGACCGGCACGACACCCATCTGCGCCTGCGCTTCCAGGAGATCCTCGCGCAAGCGTTCAACGGCGAGGTTTCGGCTTTCTACACTCACCTGACCGAGGCCGTGCTGGCGCGCACCCACATCATCGTGCGCACCACCCCGGGCGAGATCCCGGACGTCGACAAGACCGCGGTCGAGACGCGCCTGGCGGAAGCCGCGCGCTCCTGGTCGGACCAACTGCAGGAAGCCCTGATCGAGGATCGCGGCGAGGAACCCGGCTTGGCGACCACTCGCCGGTTCGGTACGGCCTTCCCGGCTAGCTACGAGGAACACTTCCCCGCCAAGGCCGCCGTTTACGACATCGTTCGGATCGAACGCGCGATCGACACCAACGATCTGGCGATGAACCTCTACCGGCCGATCGAGGCGTCGGAGGACCAGGTCCGCTTCAAGATCTACCACGTCGACCAGCCGATTCCGCTGTCGGACATCCTGCCCATGCTGGAGAACATGGGCATCAAGGTGATCTCCGAGCATCCCTACGACGTGCATCCAACCGACCGGCGGCTGCCGGTCTGGCTGCACGATTTCGAGATGCGCACGGCTGGCGGCGAGCCGGTCGACCTCGGTCGGGTGCGCGACAAGTTCCACGAGGCGTTCGCCCGCATCTGGCGCGGCGAGATGGAGAACGACGGCTTCAACCGGCTGGTTCTGCTGGCCCGCCTGACGGCGCGCGACGTGATCGTGCTGCGCACCTACTGCAAGTACCTGCGTCAGGCCGGCATTCCCTTCTCACAGGCCTACATGGAAGACACGCTGGCGGAGAATCCCGCGCTGGCGCGTCTTCTGGTCGAGTTGTTTCGCTGCCGGTTCGATCCCGATATGCAAGCCGATCGGGCCGATCGGGAGGAGCAGGAAGGCCGGATCGTCCAGCACCTGACCGACGGTCTGGAACAGGTGGAAAGCCTGGATCAGGACCGGATCGTCCGGCGCTTCCTGAACGCCATTCAGGCGACCCAGCGCACCAACTATTACCAACCGATGCCCGACGGCGGCGAGCGGCCCTGGCTGTCGATCAAACTGGCCAGCGAACAGATCGACGAACTGCCGCTGCCCAAGCCGTTCCGGGAGATTTTCGTCTATTCCCCGCGGGTCGAGGGCGTGCACCTGCGCTTCGGCATGGTTGCGCGCGGCGGCCTGCGCTGGTCCGACCGGCGGGAAGACTTCCGCACCGAGGTGTTAGGGCTGGTCAAGGCGCAGCAGGTCAAGAACGCGGTGATCGTGCCGGTCGGCTCCAAGGGCGGCTTCGTGCCCAAGCAACCGCCGCCGCCCTCGGCCGGCCGGCCGGCGATGCAGGAGGAAGGCATCGCCTGCTACAAGACCTTCGTCCGCGGCCTGCTCGACATCACCGACAATTTCGTCGGCGGCGGCCAGGTCCGTCCGCCGGAAAAGGTCGTGCGCTGGGACGGCGACGATCCCTACCTCGTCGTCGCGCCCGACAAGGGCACGGCCGCCTTCTCCGACATCGCCAACGCGGTCAGCCAGGAGTACGGCTTCTGGCTGGACGACGCCTTCGCCTCCGGCGGGTCCAGCGGCTACGACCACAAGGTGATGGGCATCACCGCCAAGGGCGCCTGGGAGTCGGTCAAGCGCCACTTCCGCGAAATGGGGCACGATACCCAGCGCGAGGACTTCACCGTCGTCGGTTGCGGCGACATGTCGGGCGACGTGTTCGGCAACGGCATGATCTGTTCCGAGCACATCCGGCTGATCGGCGCGTTCAACCACCTGCATATCTTCGTCGATCCCAACCCCGACGCCGCCGAAAGCTATCAGGAGCGCAAGCGCCTGTTCGACGCCGCCAAGGGCTGGGACGCCTACGATACCTCCAAGATTTCCCAGGGCGGCGGGGTGTTCGAGCGCAAGGCGAAGTCGATCACGCTGACCCCCGAGATCCAGCAGCTGTTCGGATTGCAGAAGGAGCAGGTGGCGCCCAACGAGCTGGTCCACGCGATGCTGAAGGCAAACTGCGGCCTGCTCTGGTTCGGCGGTATCGGCACCTACATCAAGGCGTCCGACGAAAGCCACGCCGACGTCGGCGACCGCGGCAACGATGCCATCCGCGTCGACGCCGATGAGCTGGGCTGCAGCGTGATCGGCGAGGGCGCCAACCTGGGCGTCACCCAGCTTGCCCGGATCGAGTTCGCGCTGAACGGCGGGCGCTGCAACACCGACGCGATCGACAACTCCGGCGGCGTCGACTGCTCCGACCACGAGGTGAACATCAAGATCCTCCTCGGCATGGTCGAGGAGGCCGGCGACATCACCCGCAAGCAGCGCAACGAGCTGCTGCAGTCGATGACCGACGAGGTCGCGCACCTGGTATTGCGCGACAACTACCTGCAGACCCAGGCGATCTCGGTCACTGAGCGGCTGGGCGCGCACCTGCTCGACCGCTCGGCCCGTTTCATGCGCGCCCTCGAGCGCCAGGGCAAGCTCAACCGGATGATCGAGCACCTGCCCGACGACGAGACCATCCTGGAGCGGCGCAAGGCCGGCATCGGCCTGACCCGCCCGGAGATCGCGGTGCTGATGAGCTACGCCAAGATCGTCCTGTACGAGGAGCTGCTCGCATCCGACCTGCCGGACGATCCCTACATGGCGGCCGATCTGAAGACCTATTTCCCGGAGCAGCTGCGCCAGCGCTACCCCGGGCAGATCGAGGAACACCGCCTGAACCGCGAGATCGTGGCGACCTCGGTCACCAACTCGATCGTCAACCGCTGCGGCATGACCTTCGTGCACGAGACGCGCGAAAAGACCGGCATGCCGAGCCACGAGGTCGCGCGCGCCTACACGGCGGCCCGCGAGATATTCGGTCTGCGCGAGGTCTGGGCCGGGGTGGAGGCGCTGGACAACATCGCCCCGACCGAAACGCAGGCTGACATGCTGACCGAGGCGGGCCGCCTGATCGAGCGGGCGACCAGCTGGTTCCTGCGCAGCTGCAACCAGCCGATCGACATCTCCGAGGTGACGCAGACCTTCACCGACGGCGTGGCGACGGTTGCGGGCCAGCTGGATGAGCTGCTCGCCAAGAGCGACCTGCAGGACCGCGACCGTCGGGCCCGGTATTACCTGAAGCAGGGCGCGGGCGAGGAGCTTGCCCTGCGCGTGGCGTCACTGCGGCTGCTGCCCCCCGCGCTCGACATCTGCCGGATCGCCAGCACGCTGGAAATGGAGGTGGCGTCGGTCGCGCGCACCTTCTTCGCGGTCGGTCAGCGCTTCGGCTTTGATTGGCTGCGTCAGGCCGCCAATCAGCTGCCGACCGACGATGCCTGGGACAAGCTCGCCGTGGGTGCGATCATCGACGACTTCTACGGCCACCAATCGGACCTGACGACCCGCGTGCTGCAAACCTACGCGCCCGGCAGCAACGGCTCGGACGCGGTCGAGGCCTGGGCGCACAGCCGGCAGGCGCTGGTAACCCGCACCGAACAGCTGGTCACCGAACTCCGCTCGGCCGGCAGCCCGGACCTCGCCATGCTTGCGGTCGCCAACCGGCAGTTGAAGTCGATGGTGAGCGGCGGGTAACGCGTATGGTGCCCGTCAACATCTTCGCAGAGCCTGGCGGCGGGGTACCTAGGCCGTTGCCTCCCACGGGCCTGCCGCCAGCAGCTTCGCGAGTGCGTCCGGGTCGTCGTGCTTCTGTTTCGGGCACAGCCGGCGGAGTTGCAGGCGGTCGGGGCGGTCGCCGATGCGCTGGTCGGTCGAAAACGCGAGGTCGGTGTGCCGGCGGGCGGTTTCAACCACCCGCGTGCTGATCTTGCCCTGTGGATAGGCGAAGGCGAAGGGCCGGGCGCCCAGCAGGTCGGAGAGCCAGGTAAGCGCGCCGGCGATCTCGTCCTCCAGCTCCGGCTGTTGCAGCGAATAGAGCGAATCGTGGCTCAAGCTGTGCGCGCCCACCCGCCAGTGCGGCTCTTGAGCGAGATCGCGGAGGCCGCTTTCCGACAGGTGCGTGGCGCCGCCGCGCTGGATCTGATTGCGCGCGGCGAACAGGCCGGCGGCGATCCCGTGGCGTTGCAGGAGCGGTGTCGCCAGCTCCGCGACTTCCGCGTAGGCGTCGTCGAAGGTGATCGCGGCGACCGGCCGGTCGCGTCCGGCGAAGTCGTCGGTATCCCACAGCCGCACCGCCTGCTCGATCCCGACCAGCTCGAACGTCTCGCTGAGCACGTCCAGCTGACGGGCGAACGCCTCGGCACGGGTGCGGAAGGGATAGTCGTCCAACTTGTCCGACAGTGCGTGGTAGCACAGGAGCACGAGCCCACGCCGGTGTCCCAGGTCCGTCCAGATCGTCGCGTTCATGAGCCGGCCACCTTGGTGCCGGGCGCGATCAGAAACTCGGCTTCCGGATCGTGCAGCTGATAGCGGCGCTTGGCGAGCTCCGGGCGCTGCACCGCGTAGCAGTAGCAGCAACCGTGCGGGCAGGTGTCGTAGGCGCCGATGTCCTTCGCCTGCGCGCAGTAGCAGCCGGGCCGGTTGCCCTTGGTCGGCGCCGACACTTTTTGTCCGGCGACACGGCCCAGCCGCGCGGCGTCGATGCAGCGCGCGGCCTGCAAGCGGGTGAACAGGGGGTCGGGCAGCAGCTCCGGCTGGGCGCACAGCTTGGGCGTAAAGCCATGGGCCTGCGCGGTAGCCGCGAGGTCCTCCAGCAGCGCCGTCTTCTCGTCCGCTGGTGGGTCCCACCAGGTAAAGCCGTGACGTTCGGCCGCGCGGTCGGTGTTGCGCTTGGTCTTGGCGTAGATGGTGGCGAAAGAGAGCACGACCTCGTCGCCCGCGCCCGCCAAGGCCTCGGCCAGCTTGGCGAACGTTTCCCGGTGCCAGTCGGGTGGGGTGAGCGCGGTCAGGAACACCGGATCGTAGCGCCAGACAACCGTTTCGGGGCCGTAACGCTCTGCGATCGCATGCATTTGCGCGACCGCGCGGCGCCAGTCGATCACCGAGGTCTCCAGCGCGCGCGGATAGGCGGTGATGGTATACTGCACGACGAACGGGAATCCCCGGTCGGCGACCTCCGCTAGCGCGTCCGTGAACGGTCCGGCGTTCTTGGTCCAGAAGATGAAGCCGTCGCAGCCCTGCTGGCTCAGATCGACGGTGTAGACCTGCCCGCCATAGGGATTGACCATCTTGGCATAGCCGGCGCGCAGCCGAGTTTGGAACCATGTCGGGTAGAACGCCGGGATGTCGGTCTTGTAGCTGGCGGAGACGATCAACGGCCAGTTTCCCGACGTGCCTAGCTCTGCCCGTCGTCGTCCTGTGGGTCGCGGGCGAGTTCGCGCCGCGCCTGCTCCTTCTGGATCTTGGCGGCGCGGATTCGGCCCCAGGTGCGGAAGGCGAAGTAGCAGGCACCGGCGACCAGGGCGATGTAGAAGCCGCCCTGCTTCATCGCCTCCGAGTCGTACAGGTAGTCGCCCACGAGCGCCATGCCGGCGGCGGTGAACACCGTCGCCATCAGCGCGATCAGGATGCCGAGATAGATCTTGTCGTTACGCAGGTCGCCAGGCGGGAAGGGGCTGCGTGGTTGCGGGCTGTCGGGGGACTCGTCGTTACGCTCGGGGCCGGCCATGGCTGGGGTCGTGTCCTTGAAACAGGGGCGTCGTTTTGGCGCGCCGGCGTGTCGGCCATCTGTCCCGACGCGTTCGCTGGTATGCATATCGTGCATTCGCTGCGCGAATAAAACCGCTGCCCTGCGCAATTTGACGGCTTGATGGTGGTGTAAGGGTACTTACATAAGCGGTCGAACGCGAGATAGCGGCGCACTTTCGACGCACGCGAAAACACCAGGGACGCTCGTGCGGCGCTTCGGCGAAGAAGGCTGCGGGCGATCTGCTGAAAGGAGAGAGGATAAAATGAGCAGGACCATCGGCATCGATCTCGGCACCACGAACTCCTGTGTCGCGGTCATGGAAGGCAAGGAGGGGAAGGTCATCGCGAACTCCGAGGGGTCGCGGACGACACCCTCGATGGTGGCCTTCACCGAGGACGGCGAGCGCTTGGTCGGCCAGGCCGCGAAGCGCCAGGCGGTCACCAACCCGACCAACACGCTGCACGCGATCAAGCGCCTGATCGGCCGCCGGTTCGACGACCCGACGACCAAGAAGGACATCGATCAGGTCCCCTACAAGATCACCAAGGCGGACAACGGTGACGCCTGGGTCGAGGCGCAGGGCAAGCAGTACAGCCCCTCGCAGATTTCCGCCTTCATCCTGCAGAAGATGAAGGAAACGGCCGAGGAGTACCTGGGCGAGACGGTCGACAAGGCCGTGATCACCGTCCCGGCGTACTTCAACGACAGCCAGCGCCAGGCGACCAAGGATGCCGGCCGGATCGCGGGCCTCGAGGTCGAGCGTATCATCAACGAGCCGACAGCCGCTTCGCTCGCCTACGGCCTGGACAAGCAGAAGTCCGGAACCGTCGCGGTCTACGACCTGGGCGGCGGCACGTTCGACATCTCCGTCTTGGAGATGGGCGACGGCGTGTTCGAGGTGAAGGCGACCAACGGCGATACCTTCCTCGGCGGCGAGGACTTCGACCAGAAGATCATCGAGTACCTGGCCGACGAGTTTAAGAAGGAGCAGGGCATCGACCTGCGCCAGGACAAGCTGGCCCTCCAGCGCCTGAAGGAGGCCGCGGAGAAGGCCAAGATCGAGCTGTCCGGCTCGCAGCAGACCGAGGTCAACCTGCCGTTCATCACCGCCGACCAGAACGGCCCGAAGCACCTCAACATCAAGCTGACCCGGGCGAAGCTCGAGGCGCTGGTCGAGGATCTGGTGCAGCGCACCGTCGAGCCGTGCAAGGCGGCGCTCAAGGACGCCGGCATGAAGGCCAGCGAGGTCGACGAGGTGATCCTGGTCGGCGGCATGACCCGGATGCCGAAGATCGGCGAGACGGTGAAGACCTTCTTCGGCAAGGAGCCGCACAAGGGCGTCAACCCGGACGAGGTCGTGGCGATCGGCGCGGCGATCCAGGCCGGCGTGCTGCAGGGCGACGTCAAGGACGTGCTGCTGCTCGACGTGACGCCGCTGTCGCTCGGCATCGAGACGCTGGGCGGCGTCATGACCAAGCTGATCGAGCGGAACACGACCATTCCGACCCGGAAGTCGCAGACCTTCTCGACCGCCGAGGACAACCAGACCGCCGTCACCATCCGCGTCTTCCAGGGTGAGCGCGAGATGGCCGCGGACAACAAGCTGCTCGGCAACTTCGATCTGGTCGGCATCCCGCAGGCGCCGCGCGGCGTGCCGCAGATCGAGGTGACCTTCGACATCGACGCCAACGGCATCGTCAACGTCTCGGCCAAGGACAAGGCGACCGGCAAGGAGCAGTCGATCCGCATCCAGGCCTCTGGCGGCCTTTCCGAGGACGATATCGAGAATATGGTCAAGGAAGCCGAGGAGCACGCGGACGAGGACCGCAAGAAGCGCGAGCTGGTCGACGCCAAGAACCAGGCCGAGAGCTTGATCCACACCACCGAGAAAACGCTGAACGAGGTGGGCGATCAGGTCGAGGCCGACGACAAGAAGGCCGTCGAGGACGCCGTCAGCGAGCTGCGCACGGCAGTCGAGAACGAGGATCTCGACGACATCAAGCAGAAGACCGAGACGCTGTCGCAGGCGTCCAGCAAGCTGGGCGAGGCGATGTACCGCAACGCCCAAGAAGCTCAGGGCGCCGAGGGGGCGGCCGGCGATGGCCAGGACGCCTCGGACGGTCAGCAGTCCAGCGAGGACGTGGTCGACGCCGACTTCGAGGAGGTCGACGAGAACGACCAGAAGCGTGGCGGTCAGTCGCAGTAACTGACCGGCCGGCGGCAACGAAACGGGCGGGGGTCGAGCGGCTCCCGCCCGCTTCTCTTGTCCGCCCGCCGATCGACGCGCGCACGCATGTGCTCAAAAGCACGTCAAGAGTTGCCGGGAGCGAGCCGGCGGCGACAGAGGCGACACCAGAAACCGGGACCGTCGACGCGCCATGGCGAAACAGGACTATTACGAGCTGCTTGGGATTTCCCAAAGCGCTGGCAAGGACGAGATCAAGAAGGCCTACCGCAAGCTGGCCATGAAGTATCACCCGGACCGCAACCCGGGGGATGAGGAGGCCGAGGCCAAGTTCAAGGAGATCGGCGAGGCCTACGAGGTTCTCTCCGACGAACAGAAGCGCGCGGCCTACGACCGCTTCGGCCACGGCGCCTTCGAGCAAGGCGGCGGCATGGGCGGTGCTGGCGGTATGGGCGGCTTTGGCGGCTTCGGGGGCGGCGGCTTCGCCGACATCTTCGACGAGATGTTCGGCGACATGATGGGCGGCGGCCGGCGCCGTTCGTCGGGCCGTGGCGCCGACTTGCGCTACGACATGGAGATCACCCTGGAAGAGGCCTTCCAGGGCAAGCAGGCGACCATCAAGGTGCCCACCAGCGTCAAATGCGACAGCTGCGAGGGCACGGGCGCGGAGCCCGGCAGCAAGCCGGTCAATTGCCCCACCTGTAACGGCGACGGCCGGGTGCGCCAGCAGCAGGGCTTCTTCACGATCGAGCGCACCTGCCCCAGCTGCGGCGGCGCCGGACAGTCGATCGACAAGCCCTGCAAGGCTTGCGAGGGCGCCGGCCGGGTGCATCGCGAGCGCTCGCTGCAGGTCAACATCCCCGAGGGTGTCGAGGATGGCACGCGGATTCGTCTGGCCGGCGAAGGCGAGGCCGGCATGCGGGGCGCGCCCACGGGCGATCTGTACATCTTCCTGAGCGTCAAGCCGCACCGGATTTTCGAGCGCGAGGGCGCCAACATGGCGTGCCGCGTGCCGATCCCGATGACCACCGCCGCGCTCGGCGGGACCATCGAGGTGCCGGTGATCGACGGCACGCGCGCCAAGATCAACATCCCCGAGGGCACCCAGTCCGGCAAGCAGTTCCGCTTGAAGGGCAAGGGCATGACGGTCGTGCGCTCGAACAGCCGCGGCGACATGTACGTCCAGGTCGAGGTCGAGGTGCCCAAGAACCTCTCCAAGCGCCAAAGGGAACTGCTGCGCGAGTTCGAGGAGGAGAGCGAGGGCAAGCACACCTCGCCCGAAAGCCACGGCTTCCTCTCCAAGATCAAGGAGTTCTGGGAAGACCTGACTGACCAGAAGTAGCGCGGCGCTCCTCGTGCTTAGACGTCACAAGCCGGCGATGGCCAATGCCATCGCCGGCTTTTTTTAACCAGTTGGCATAAAAGATATCATCCGCTCTTGGCCCGCGTATGGCGACTTAGGCGCGCCGGCGTTCGCGCCCGGCCAGCCAGCGGCTGATCTTGTGCCGGCGCGGCGCGAACCAAGCGTAGCCGCGTTCCAGCACGCCGAGCGCAGGGCGGCTCCCGGCGATCGGCGCCACGGCCTTGAAGCCGGGCAACCGGCGCCACATCGCAACGAACGCCTCTGCGCCGGTGATGATCGACCCGTCGGCTTCGCGGGCGTGGATGCGGTCCAGCGCCTGCTTTTGCGTGACCGCGTCGCAGGCAAGGTCGCCGATACCCTGGCTGACGTCGTGCCAGCGGATCACGCCCTTGCGGTCGAGGCGTTGGTAGAAGGAGATTTCGCGCGTGCACAGCGGGCACTGCCCGTCGTAGTAGACGGTCAGTGGCTTGTTGGTCGGGTGTTTCATAGCCGGCGAATTAGGGCGCTTGGGCCGCAGGTCAAACGCGTGCTACAGGGCGGTCGGTTTTACCTTCAGGGAGGTGCGGGGGATGAGCGGACAGCTGCGCATCGGGGTTGCCGGCTGTAAGGGCCGGATGGGCCGAACCATCGTTGATGCGGTTGCGGCCGCCGAAGGCGCCCAGCTTGCCGGCGGCAGCGTGCGCCCGGACGATGCCTGGGTCGGTCAGGACCTCGGAAGCCTGACCGGTCATGGTCAGTTGGACGCGCCGGTCGTCGGTGATCCGATGGAGTTGGTCCAGCGGGCGGATGCGGTGATCGACTTCACCACGCCCGAGTTGACGGTCAAGCATGCCGAACTGGCCGCGCAGGCCGGGATCACGCTGGTGATCGGCACGACCGGGCTGAGCGATGAGCAGCAGGAAGCGATCCGCCGGGCCGCCCGCCACGTTCCGGTGGTGCAGGCGCCGAATATGAGCCTGGGCGTCAATCTACTGCTCAATCTGGTGCAGCAGGTCGCGGCGGCGCTGGACGACAGCTTCGACATCGAGATCACCGAGATGCACCATCGCCACAAGAAGGACGCGCCCTCGGGCACGGCGCTTGCCCTCGGCCGGGCGGCGGCGGAGGGGCGCAAGGTGGTGCTGGAGCAGGTTGCCGACCGGGGTCGCGACGGCGATACCGGCGAACGCACGCCGGGCAACATCGGGTTTGCCGCGCTGCGCGGCGGTGACGTGGCAGGCGAGCACACGGTGATTTTCGCCGGCGCGGGCGAGCGGATCGAGCTCAGCCACAAAGCGTCCAACCGCGGCATCTTCGGCCAGGGGGCGGTCAAGGCGGCGCTTTGGGCGCGCAGTCAGGACCCGGGCCTATACTCGATGCAGGATGTGTTGGGGATCGGCTGAGCAGCAGCACAGCGGCTGTCGGATCGATATGAAAAAAAGCCGCCGGCGCGATCAGGCGTCGGCGGCTTTTCCGTAGCTGCGGGGCGTGGGGACGTTAGAACATCGTCTCCAGCACGCGATCCGGCGGCGTATGGCCGTCGACGAAGGTCTTGCAGTTGATGATGACCTTCTCGCCCATGGCGATCCGGCCCTCGATCGTGGCCGATCCCATGTGCGGCAGCAGCACGACATTGTCCAGCTTGAGCAGCTTGGGACTGACCGCCGGCTCGTTCTCGAACACGTCCAGACCGGCGCCTGCGAGTTCGCCGCGCTCCAGCATCCGGGTCATGGCATTTTCGTCGATCACCTCGCCGCGCGAGGTGTTGACGATCGTGCAGTGCGGCTGCAGCAGCTTCAGCCGCCGGGCGTTCAAGAGATGGAAGGTTGCCGGCGTGTGCGGACAGTTGATCGAGACGATGTCCATCCGGGCCAGCATCTGATCCAGGCTGTCCCAGTAGGTCGCCTCCAACTCGTCCTCGATCTCCTCGGCGACCGTGCGACGGTTGTGGTAGTGCACCGACAGCCCGAAGCCACGCGCCCGGCGCGCGACCGCCTGGCCGATCCGGCCCATGCCGACGATCCCCAGGCGCTTGCCCCACAGCCGGTGGCCCAGCATGTGGGTTGGGCTCCAGCCGCCCCAGTCGCCGGCGCGCACCAGCCGCTCGCCCTCGACCAGCCGGCGCGAGGTCGCGAGGATCAACGCCAGCGTCATGTCGGCGGTATCCTCGGTCAGCACCCCCGGCGTGTTGGTCACCGTGATGCCGCGCTGGCGCGCCGTCTTCAGATCGATGTGGTCGACGCCGGTGCCGAACGAGGCGATCAGCCGCAGGTTGTCGCCCGCTTGCGCCAGCACCGCCGAATCCACCCGGTCGGTGACCGTGGGGACCAGGACGTCGGCCGTGCGTACCGCCTCGATCAGCTCGTTCTGGCTCATCGGGTGGTCGTCGGTGTTCAGACGCGCGTCGAACAGCTCCATCATGCGCGTCTCGATGACATCGGGCAGGCGGCGTGTGACGACGACGACCGGCTTCTTCTTCTGCGGCATGAACCTCTCCCGGCTGGCGGAGGTCTTAGGACTGCACCAGGCTTTTGCGTCGCTGCCATAGCAGCCCGCTCCGGGGTTGTCTAGCAGACCCCGCGCGCTTGACCGGTACGTCGCAGCCCGGCTAAAGCGCA